>JBKQVG010000251.1:0-64320 GCA_052325345.1 Bryobacteraceae bacterium | reverse complement strand
GTTTCCAATTGTTCGTGCGCCAGTCCATAGAGCAGGTATAGCTCGCCGATCGGGGTGCCTCCCAGGCCGTTGATCATTAAAGCCACCCGATCTCCCGCGCGGAAAGGCAGATCGGAAACCACCGCCTCGATCAGCAGGGACACCACCTCGCTCGCGCTGCCCAGCTTGGCGCGGCGCCGGCCCGGTTCACCGTGGATTCCGATGCCCACTTCCATCTCGTCTTCCGCGATTTGAAAAAGCGGAGAACCCTTGGCCGGCGGCGTGCAGGAACTCAGCGCGATCCCCATCGTGCGGGTGACGGCATTGACCCGCTTCCCCAGGGCAACCAGCGTGTCCAGCGCCGCTCCATGCTCCGCCGCGGCCCCCACGGCTTTCATCACGAAGAAATTCCCCGCCACGCCCCGGCGGCCTACGGTGTGCGTCGAATCCACCACGGCTACGTCATCGTCGATCAGCAGTGTTTCCACGCGAATTCCGTCGGCCTCGGCCAACTCGCGAGCCATCTCAAACGCGAGCCGGTCTCCCGTGTAGTTGTTGACCAGGTAGAGGACCCCTTTCGGGGACTTCAGTAATCGCGTGGTTTCGTACACGTAGTCGACCGGAGGCGCCGAGAAAACGTCTCCGGGACAGGCGGCGTCCAGCATCCCTTTGCCAACCAGCATCACGTGGGCCGGTTCATGGCCGGAGCCGGAGCCCTGAATGATGGACACTTTATCCTCGCTGGGCGCATCGGCTCGCATAATCAGGTTGTAGGCCGGTACGTAACGCAGCGTGGCGGGGTTCGCCATGGCGATCCCCTTCAGCATCTCGGGCACGAACCGCTTCGGATCATTCACAAACTTTCTCATGGTGAGTCGCTCCTTTCGCCGCGCAGTAGTCGCGCCAGGCCGTGCTCACGCGGCCGGCAATCACTCCGATCGCCACCGCGCCGGGATCCGGAGAACCTATGCTTCTCTCTCCCGTGTACGCGGCCCGGCCCCGCTTGGCGATCATGCTCGAAGTTTCGGCGGCTGCGCGCTCCGCCGCCTGGGCCGCGTTCCGCAGCGCTTGAACTCCGTTGTCATGGGTGTCGCTTTCGAGATCGGCCGCCAGGCGATCGATCGCCGGGACAAGCGCGTCCAGCAGCGTCTTCTCGCCCAGTGAAGCGCCTCCCCGGGCCATGATCCCTTCCACCGCGGCGCGCAGCATCGCCACCACGTCCCGGTGCGAAAGCGCCAGCTTGTCACCGGCCACGGTTCCGGCGCGGAGAAATGCCGTCCCCCAGATCGGACCGGATGTTCCACCAACCCGGCTGGCGATGGTGAGACCGATCTTCTTGAGAAAGGCCCCCGGGCTCGAGCGGTCGAAGCTTTCGAAACCCTCCAGCACCTTTTCGAAACCTCGTGCCAGAGAGTACCCGAAATCCCCGTCGCCTACTACCGAGTCCAGTTGGCTGAAGTAGTTCTCGTTGGCTACAGCCGTTTCCGCCATGGTCCGCACCACCAGTTCCACCGCGGGTAGAGAAGAGTGTTCCATATCGGAAGCGAAAACCTCGCCCTGAAAGATTCAGGTTAGCGCCTATCCACGGACTTGGCGGAGTTAAAAGGCGTTATTGATGTCGCGGAGCGGACGTTTTCGCCCGCGGTTGTCGTTGCGGCTTCGCGCCGGGCGTTAATTCCCGCTAACGGGCGGCATTCGGCCGTGGCGTGATTCCGATCTGGGAGTCTGAGTTCATTGCGGCCGGCTACTCCCAGCGCAAGGCGGTCATCGGATCGATCGCCGTCGCTCGCCGGGCCGGGATGTAGCCCGCCAGCGCGGTCACGGCTGCGATTCCCAGCGATGCGGCGGCCAGGGTGAGCAGGTCGGTGGGTTCGACTCCGAATAGCTGCGCTTGAATCAGCCGCGTTACGGCGTAGGCGCCGCCAAGCCCGATGGCCACGCCGATTCCGGCCAGCGTCAGGGTCTCGCGCAGAACCATCCACATCACCGAGCCTTGCGCCGCGCCCAGCGCCATCCGAATGCCGATCTCGCGCGTGCGGCGCGCCACCATAAAAGCCATCACCCCATAGAGCCCCAGCGCGGCCAATAGTATTGCCAGACACCCGAAGACGCTCGAAAGCGTGGCCAGCAGCCGCTCGGTGAGCAGCGAGATGTCCATTTGGTCGTCCAAGGTGCGCATGTCGTGCATCGGCACGCTGGCATCCACTCCCGCCACCGCCGCGCGCAGGGTATGGAACAGGCGGGCCGGGTCGCCCTGCGCGCGCACGTAAACCGTTTCCCCGTCCGCAAACCCTTTCTGGGTGTCGGGAATGTACAGTTCGTAAGGAATTTCGTCGCGCATGCTTTCGTATTTCGTGTCTCCCGCCACGCCCACGATCTCGATATTCGTCTTGGTCCCCGGGTCGATGCCGAAGCCGACGTGGCGGCCCAGAGGATTGGCGTCTCCAAAATATCGCTTCACGAATTTCTGGTTCACGATTCCCACCCTGGGCGCGCCGGCGGCGTCGCGGTCGTCGAAGTCGCGGCCCAGCAGCACCGGGATTTTGAGGGTCTTGAAGAACCCGGGACTGCAATACTGCATGTGCGGATCGGGACGCTCATCCGGCTTTACCGAATAGCCCTCGATGGTAATCCAGTTATCCCACTCGTCGTCTTCCAGCACCGGAACCTCCGCGAAGGCTTGAGACTCTACCCCGGCGAGCGCGCTCAACCGCTCGTGCAGGCGGCGGTAGTAATCCGCGGTCCACTTCGGATCATAGCGGCTCAAGGTGGGGTCGACATCGAACGCGGCCAAATTCTTGACCTCGAAGCCCGGATTCAGGGTCTTGAGGTTGCGCAGGCTCTGCAGAAACAATCCGGCGCCGATCAGCAGCAGCAGCGACAGCGAAACCTGCGCCACCACCAGGGCCTTGCGCAAGCCGGCGGAGCCGCCGTGAATTACCGCGCCCGCCTGGTCCTTCAAGGTACTCGCCAGTTGCGGCCGCGTGGATTGCCAGGCCGGAACCAATCCGAATAAAGCGCCGGCCCCGAGCGAGACGGCGAAGGTGAAGCCGAGAACGGTCCAATCCGGCGTGGCGGAAAGCGACAGCGGGGTGTGGCCCGAGGGCAGGAAATCGATCAACGCCTGGTCGATGAAGACCGCCAGACCAACCCCCAGAACGCCGCCCACCGCGGCCAGCACGAGACTTTCCACCAGCAGTTGGCCGATGAGCCGGCCGCGCCCCGCGCCCAACGCCAGGCGCACGGCGATCTCCTTCTGCCGCGCCGAGGCCCGCGCGATCAGCAGATTGGCCAGGTTCGAGCAGGCGATCAACAGCACCAGGCCGACGATGCCCATCAACGCAAAAAGCGGCTTGGCATACGTGCTCCGCAGGTTGGAGCGACCCTTCGATCCGGGCATCGCCTGCATCCACATTCTCAGAAACTCCCGTTTGACCAGCGGCGAGGCCTTCGCAAACGGCTTCTCCGTCACTTCCCGGTTCAGGATCTGGTGGAACAGCGGCTGCAGCCCCGCCTGCGCCTTTTCCATGGTCATGCCGGGCTTGAGACGGCCGAATACTTCGGTCCAGCGGAAACGGTCGTCGTTCAAACGGCCGATGTAACCCGACGCGCGCGGCAGGTCGTCTTTCATGGTCATCGGAATGCGAATCTGGGGCGCGCGGCCCGGTTCCACGCCGTCGAATCCGGCCTGGCTCACGCCGATAATCGTCAACGTCCGGCCGTTGACCACGATCTTCTTTCCTACGATGCTCCGGTCCGCGCCAAAACGCGCGCGCCAATACCCGTAACTGAGCACCGCCAGCGGGTGCCCGCCCTGAATCAGGTCGTCGGAAGCGTGGAACACACGGCCCACCGCCGCGCCGATACCCAGAACCGGGAAGTAGTTGCCCGAAACGAAATCGGCCCCGATCAGCTCCGTGCGGCCTTCGAACGACGCGCTCACCGTGCTCGGGTAGGTGCAGAACATACCGCTGAAAACCTGGTTCTTGTCGCGGATTTCCCGGTACATCGGGTAAGAAATCTTATCCCGCCCGTTGTTGCCGCCGTAGTGCTTGCCGCGTCCGGCCAGCATCACGAGCTGCTCCGGATCTGTCACCGGAAGCGGCTGCAAAATGAGCTGGTTAATGAGGGTGAAGATGGCCGTGTTGGCGCCGATGCCCAAAGCCAGCGAAAGCACGGCCACGGCCAGGAAAACGGGCGACTTGCGCAGAGAGCGGACCGAATACCGGAAGTCCTGCAGTATGGCGGCCATCGACCGTTATACTGTGCGAGGCGGAAAAGGTTACGCGCCGCCGCTAAAAAGGAGTTCAAAAGGCGCCGGCCGCCCAACTTCATCGTTGAACCCCCCGGCGGGCGCCGGGTTCAGTATCTCGGCGGCAGAAGGCTTTTCTTGCCTCCGGGGAGAAGAAAATCGGATGCGGGATGCCATTCCCGCCCCTCCCGCGGTTTCGGCGGTTCCCGGTTTCCCGGTTCCTCGGACGCCCCGTCGATTCGAATGGCGTCGCAGGCGTAGCACACCAGGCCTCCCACCACCCAATGCAAGACACCGACCAGCAGAATCAGCCTTTCCTGCGCTCGAGAAAGGTCCCGGCCAAAAATATTGACCAGAGCGACGACACCGCAGACCACGCCCACATAGATCCACCACACAACCCAGCGGTGCATCCGCACGTGGATATTCATAAACCCCTCCGCTTATCAGGACGTCTTATCCCGGCCTGAGGATACTCCAGCCGGACAAGAGGACGGCGAGGGTGTGCGTATCCGCACGTTGCCTCTGTTCAATCGGCCAATAGCTCTCAACGCGGCAACCGGCGCCTCCCGCGCGCCGGTTGGGCGCGCCGCCGTTAGTTGACAGCTTCGCGCTAAATGCCAAAAGGCCACACGCGTTCGATCGTTTTGCTGAGAATCCAGCGTTTGTCTTCGGCGTTGAGAAACTTCATGTCGTCGCGAACCACTGTCAAGGCTTGATGGTAGGTGGCCGTGGCCTCGATAATTGGCCAATCCGTGGCCCACATCAAACGCTCGGGGCCGAACGCGGCGTGCAGGCGGCGCACCAGTTCCTGCGCGTCGAGCCAGGGGTAACTCTGGTGCGAGAGCGACCAGGTGTGGGAGATTTTCACGAACAGGTTGGGATAGCGCCGCAGGGCGATCAACTTCTCCAGCTCGAGCGGCTGATCGACGGGGCAATCGGCCATGTGATCGATCACCACGGTGAGATCCGGTGTGCGTTCGAGCAACAACCCCACTTCGGGCATGCGGCCGATCGGCGCCAGCACGGTCATGGGGACCTTTAACTCCTGGCAGCGCTTCCAGAGCGGCGGCATCAGCGGGCCGTGGAACCAATCGCCGGACGCTCCCCCGGAAGGGCTCAAACGAACCCCGCGAAAGCCATCCGCGGTGAGGCGCGACAGGTGGTCCGGAGCGGCGGGATCGAGCGGATCGACGCGCGCCACCCCTTGAAAGATACCGGGGTAGCGTTTCAGGACCGAGGCCAGGTAGCGGTTGTCGTACCGGTAGTGAATCACCTGAATGATGACGGTGCGGGCAACCCCGTTGGCTTTCATGAGCGCCAGCAGTTGCTCCGGCGTGGCGTCGCGGTCGGGCACTCTGGCCCCGGCTGCGAACCGATACTCGGGATCGTGCTTCCACACGTGTACGTGCGGATCGATGATGCGGTATTCGGCGGCGAATGCGCTCACGGCAGAGGCTCCCAGAAATAAGCGGCGCGACACATTCCGCATAACCGATTATAGGCGCAGATTATAGGCGAGGAGACGTGAAGCTGTCAGTGCTCGGCGGTCGGCCTTCGGCCACGCGAAGCGGCCGCCCCGTGGCGCGGCCAATCCGTCGATGCCGGCCTGGGGCAAGCCGCAAGCCGCCCATTTTACGCTATCGTAGCCACATGAGATCCATCCCGCTGCCCTTAGTTCGTGACCATGCCCATGCCGGCATCCTCGCCGTGCTCCTGCTGGCCTTTGGCTCTTCCGTTGCCGTGGCCCAGGAGACCAAACCTGGGCCTGCGGCGCCGGCCGATGCGAAAGATGCCGCCAAAGAGAAAGCGGCCGAGAAGCCGGCTCCGCTGCCCGCCGACGCGCACGTAGCGCAGAGCATTCAGCTCGACGGCAAAACGCTGCACTACACGGTGCTCGTGGGCACGCTGCCGGTGAACGACAACACCGGCAAGAAGATTGCCGAAGTGGTCTTTACCGCGTACACCATCGAGGGCCAGGACCGTCCGGTCACCTTCGCCCTGAATGGCGGCCCCGGCGCGGCTTCCGTCTTTCTGAATTTCGGCGCCATCGGACCGAAGCACATCGAGTTCGGCGAGGAAGGGGACAGCCCGTCCGATCCCGCCAAGTTAACCGACAATCCCGGCACCTGGCTGGATTTCACCGACATGGTGTTCATCGATCCCGTCGGCACGGGCTATAGCCGGTCGCTGGTTTCCGCCGACGAAACCAAGAAACAGTTTTACAGCACCGATAACGACATCCATTATCTCTCGCGCATCGTTTACGACTGGCTGGTGAAGAACGGCCGCCTGAGCTCGCGAAAATATCTGGTCGGAGAGAGCTACGGCGGCTATCGCGGCCCGCGCATCACCCATTACCTCCAATCCCAGCTCGGCGTGGCGATGAACGGCGTCGTGCTGGTCTCGCCGTATCTGAATCCGGCGCTGGACGAGAACCGCGACATCTCTCCCATTCCCTGGATGCTCACGCTGCCATCGATCACGGCGGCGCGCCTGGAGCGCCAGCACAAGCTCACCCCGGAAGCCATGGCGCCTGTCATTGCGTACACTCGCGGCGAGTATGCCACCGACTTGCTGAAAGGCCGCTCCGATCCGGAGGCCACGCCTCGCATCGTGAAACGCGTGACCGAGATGACCGGCTTGGAGGAGAAATTCGTGCGGCGGGCCGGCGGCCGCCTGGACACCCGCGCCTATCTGCGCGAGGTCTTCCGCGAGAGCGGCAAGATCGGCAGCGTCTACGACTCGAATGTGACCGGGTACGACCCGTTTCCTTTTGCCCCCGAACAGCGCGCCAACGATCCCATCCTCGAGAGCATCATCGCGCCGACCACTACCGCGATGGTGGATTTTGTGACGCGCGTCGTCGGCTGGAAGACCGATGCGCGCTACAACACGCTCAGCTACGACGTCAATAACCAGTGGGATCGCGACAGCCGTTCCCTGCTCATGGGCGCCGTGCCCGACCTGCGGGAGGCGGTTGCGGCCGATCCGAAGTTGCGCATCGTCATCGCGCACGGCTGGAACGATCTCTCGTGCCCCTTCATGGGCTCCGTGCTCACGGTCGACCAGATGCCTGTGATGGGCGATCCGGCGCGTGTCGCCGTTCAGGAATATCCCGGCGGCCACATGTTCTATAGCCGTCCCGACAGCCAAGGCGCCTTGCGCAAAGACGTGCAGGCGATGTTCGCCAAACACTGAGCCGCCAAGCACGTATTGCACTGTGTCGTGGAGCGGACTCTAAGTCTGCCACGCCGGGACTCTTCCCGGCGCTCCTCTCGCATAACTTTTCCCGCTCCCCGCAAACGCTGAGATAGCCCCCGCCTTGGTTGCGGCTATGCTGCTGTGTGGGGCGGGATGGCATCCTGCCGCCGATTGCCAATCGGCGCCGCCTGGCCGCTGCGTCACTCGGACGCCGTCAGGGCGCCCGCCTCGGCGCGGTGGCCGATCGCGTCTATCGTCGCGACCGCATATTTGTGAGCGCCCGCCATTGCGGTTTTGTCTTCAAACAGGAAGGGGGTCTTGTCGACTTGCGGACGATAGTCCACGCGGCCGATCGTCTGGCCGTCGCGCAAGATCTCATAGTGCGAGATGGGCTCGCTGCCGGCGTAGGCGGTCTGCCACGTCAGCTTGACGATGCGCTTCCCGCCGGCCGAGTCCTGCGCGAGCGCCACGTTCCGCGGCGGCGTCAGATCCTGGTGCGGCAATTGGAAGTAGTTGGTTTTGCCGTCCTGGACCGTGGCAGTGCTTTTCTCGATGGCGCGGCGATCGGACACCGACAGGCCATTGGATTTGATCTGCGCGGCGATCAGGTTCTGCTCCAACTGGCACTTCTTGGGGTCGTCGTCGATCTGGCCCGTGCCCACGATCAGCGTGCAGATGCCGGGCGTGGTCAGGGAATACCGGATCAGCGGATGGCTGGGGAGCGACGGGCTGCCGACCGTGCGGATCACGTGCGAAGGGTTGTTGGAGAACATGGGCGGCTTGCCGTACATGGATCCGTCGGCGAAGGTCTTCATGCCGATGAGGCCCATCTTGCGGGCGGCTGCCACCGGAATGTTGTTATACTGCATGTTGAAATTAAGGCGGTCGTTGGCGTTGATGGCCACCAGCATGCCGTCCAGCAGGTTCCCCGTGTCGCGCTGCAGCATCTCGATCATCACCGGAGGTGAGTTGTGGCCGGAGAATCCGACGTGCCGGATCGCCTTTTCCTCTTTGGGATTGAGGCCGGTAAGATTGGTGCCATCGCGCAGATCGCGCAGAACGGCCAGGGTGCCGATGTGCTCGGCCTTGGGATCGGTCTTGTCGAGCCCGGTGTAGAGGGCCTCGACTTCTTCCGGAGTGACCAGGGCATGGCACAACACCAGGTTCAGGTACGCACCCTTCGGATAGTTCCCCGCTCCATCGCCGAAGATCTGGCTGAGCGTGCGCCGGACGTCGTCGGCGGCGTGCGAGCCCGCCGGTCCGTTGCCGAAATTGCGGATCTTGGGGTTGGGGATGCCGCCTTTGGCCCAGCGGAGACCGGTTTTGCTGGTGAGGAAGATGGATTCCCGCAGCTTCTGGTTGTACCCTGGTTCGCCGGGGATCAGGTGCAGCTCACGGAACGCCTTGCCGTAGTTCAACTGGCTGGGACCGTAAGCGTTTGACGTGTCGAAGTAGTTGATGCCCAGGTGAAAGGCCTTGAGGATGATTGGGACTGGGTCCATGCCCTCGGGTGTCCATTGCAGGGAAGCCTGACCGCCCAGACCCAGGGTGGTCGCCTCGAAGTTCAGCCGGCCGAAGTCGCGCTTTAGCAGCCTGTCAGGCCGGGTTTGGGCGCGGGCCACGAACGGACCGACGCATGCCGTTTGCAGTAACCGTCTGCGGGAGATCGTCATTGGGAAGCTCCTAATAGAAACTACTAGGATAGCTCCGAGCATCTGTGGTGATAGAAGAACGGATCTCGTGATCGTCGCTCACCTGCTTCACAAGCGATAGATCGCCACAAACCGTAGGAAAACGAGGAAAATGGGTAGGAAAATGCGAGGAAAACGGGTCAGCCTGAACTTGCACCTTTTCATGCAGCCGAAAAGAGGAAAATGGGTCAGCCTGAACTTGCACCTTTTCATGCAGCCGAAAAGGGGGCAGTCGGCTCTGCCTCCTTTTCGGCTTTTCCCATCCCTCGCCGCGGGCGGCCTTGCCACCTCCATTGGCGACCGAATCGCCGCTCCATTTCCGCTACGAATTCCGCCGGGCCCAGCGGTGCGCCCGCGTAGGTTGACCGCCTGAGTTGCTGCCAGTGCCGCGGGTCGTCCGGCTGCGACAGCGCTTCTTTCCACCATGCCGCATCGCCCCGCTCCCGCCAGTAATTCCAATCCAATATGGCGATATCCTCGGCCTCCGGCCCACCGAAATGGGCCTTCGCGCTCGACCAGCGCCAAACTTCCGGGCTCTCCACCAACCCCGCCCGCACCGGGTTCCACGCCACGTACCGCAGCAGGCTCAGCTCGCGCGCCGCTGCCACCGGACAACCGAAGTACCGGTTTTGCCATAGATGGCCCGTTCGCCCACGCCGTGCGTTGAGATACTGCGCATACCGGCCGTGCACTCGCCGAAACAACACCGCCAGCGAATCCTCCCGCTCCGGCACCACCACCCAGTGGACGTGATTCCTCATCAGGCACCAGCCCAGCACCCGTACGCCGGCTTCCTGCCGCTGGTCGCGGACCAGGCCCAGGTAGGTTTCGCGATCCGCTCGAGAGAAAAAGACATCGGCGCGATTGACGCCGCGCTGCGTGACATGAAACGCAGTTCCTGGAAAGACACAGCGAGGATGTCGAGGCATACACAATACCGTGTGCCGACACCCTCGCGATTCTCTGTAATTGTGCCAGTCACCTCTGCCTCCTTTTCGATCGATCGAAAAGGTATTAGTTCAGGCTGACCCGTTTTTTGCCCCGCTTTCGGGATGCCGCCTCCCTTCCCGGTTATAATCAACCTTGTGAGATTATGGTGCATACTCGCGCTGATCCTTTGTCTGGCTGCCTGCAATCGCAGCAATACGGACAAGGAAGCGGTCCGACAGGGGATCATCGACCACGTCAGTAAAGCGGGTCTCAACATGGGAGCCATGGAGCTGACGGTCACTTCCGTGGAGTTCAACGGCAACAAGGCCAATGCCACCGCGAGTTTCGTTCCCAAAGGCGCACCCGCCGGGGCGGGCATGGCGATTCAGTACCAGCTCGAGCGGCAGGGCGGCAAGTGGGTGGTGGTGGGCCGCAAGGATTCAGGCGGGACGCCCCACGGCGGCGCCATGCCGGGCGGTGCGAATCCGCACGGCGGGATGGCTCCTCCGGCGGGCGGCGGACCGGCTTCCATGCCCTCGCCAGAGGATCTGCCACCTGCCGGGAAGAAGAAATGATTCGGCGCGTCGCCATCCTCGGAGGAGGCCCGGCGGGTTCTTTCGCCGCCGCGCAACTGGCTTCCGCCGGCCTGGCGGTGCAACTGTTCGACGAAAAACTGGCCTGGGAAAAGCCTTGCGGCGGCGGCCTGACCTTTAAGGCCTATCACCAGTACCCGTTTCTGCTCCACAACGCCACCCCGAAGCGCCTCGTCACGGAGACCACGCTGGGCGCGGCCGGCGCCGGCGAAGCGCGGCTGAAGCTGCACGATCCGCTGCTGATCTACTCGCGCCTGGACCTGAACCGCATGCTGCTCGATCGCGCCGAGCGGGCCGGCGCCCAGATCGAAAAAGCCCGTGTCCTCGAAATGTCCCGCGCCGGCTCGGGTTGGCGGCTGCGCACCAGCGCCGGCATGGCGGAAGCCGACTACTCGATCCTGGCCACCGGCGCGCGCAATTCGCTGCGCGATTTCGGCACCCAACTGCAGTCGCGCGACACCATGGCGGCGTTGGGCTACTACGTGGCCGGCGAGCAGGAAAACATCGACATTCAGTTCTTCGATGGGCTGGAAGGCTACGCTTGGGTTTTTCCGCGCTGCGGTCATCTTTCGGTCGGCATCTGCGGCAAGGGCGTGCCCGCCCTCGAGCTGCGAAAAAGGCTGGATCGCTACATGAGCGAGCGTGGCATTTCCTCCGCCGGGGCGCGTTTCTATTCGCATCTGCTGCCGTGTCTCGATAAGGCCTCGTGGCGCCATAATCGCGTAGCCGGCGACGGCTGGATGGCGGTGGGCGACGCCGCCGGCCTGGTCGACCCCATCACCGGCGAAGGCATCTACTACGCCATCCGTTCCGGCGACCTGGCCGCGCAGGCGTTGCTTGCCGAAGTCCCCGCCGCTGAACCCGCCGCCCAGTACCGCCGCCTGCTGCGGCGCGATTTTGCCACCGATTTGGAATTCGGCTCACGACTGGCCAAGCGCGTGTTCCTGGGGCGCTTCCTCTGCGGCTCGGTGCCCCGGCGCATGGTGGAGTTCACGCGCCACAGCCAGCGTTTCGCCGCCGTGATGGAAGATCTGTTCGCCGGCCGCCAGCCCTACACCGGCCTGAAACGCCGTCTGCTGAGCAACCTCAACGGCAGCCTGTACGAGATGGGCATGAACCTGGGCTTCAGCCGCGTCGTGCCATGGCGCTTCTCCCAACCGCGGCCGTGACTTTTGTGCTTGGGTATCTGCCATGAACCATTCTCGATCGGACATTCTAATGCGCCGCGCGGAAACTCTGATTCCCGGCGGCGTCAACTCCCCGGTGCGGGCGTTTCGTAGCGTGGGCGGCAACCCCGTCTTCGTGGAGCGCGGTGAAGGCGCGTATCTGTTCGACGTCGATGGCAACCGCTACATCGATTACGTCTGCTCCTGGGGGCCGCTGCTGCTGGGCCATCGCCATCCCGCCATCATCCGGGCCCTGGAAGAGGCACTGGCCATCGGCACCAGCTTCGGCGCGCCCACCGAACGCGAGGTCGAGCTGGCCGAAGCCATTAGCGCCGCCGTTCCCTCCATCGAAATGGTGCGGCTGGTGAATTCCGGCACCGAAGCCACCATGTCGGCCATTCGCCTGGCGCGCGCATTCACCGGCCGCGACCTGATCGTCAAATTCGAAGGCTGCTATCACGGCCACGTCGATTCCCTGCTGGTGAAGGCCGGTTCGGGCGTGGCCACTCTCGGCATCGCCGATACCCAGGGCGTGCCCAAGGCCTTCTGCGATACCACCCTGGCCCTGCCTTACAATTCGCTCGACGCCGTGGAAGCCGCCTTCCGCATGCACGGGCCCGCCATCGCGGCGGTAATCGTGGAGCCGGTGGTGGGCAACATGGGCTGCGTGCCGCCTCAGCCCGGTTACCTCGAAGGACTGCGCGCCATCACCGAACGGCACGGCGCCCTGCTGATCTTCGACGAAGTCATGACCGGCTTCCGGGTAGCGTTCGGCGGCGCCCAGCAGCTTTACCGCATCCGCCCCGACCTCACCACCCTCGGCAAGGTGATCGGCGGCGGTTTGCCCGTCGGCGCTTATGGCGGCCGCAAGGACATTATGAGCATGATCGCGCCCTCCGGCCCCGTCTACCAGGCCGGCACGCTTTCCGGCAACCCGCTCGCCGTGGCCGCCGGCCTGGCCATGCTGCGCGAGTTGAAGGCCCATCCGGAAATCTACGCGCGGCTCGAAACCCGTGCCGCGCGCCTGTGCGCCGCCGCCCCGGCCGGCATCACCGTGAATCGCGTCGGCTCCATGTTCACCTTCTTCTTCAGCGGCCAGCCCGTGATCGATTGGGACTCCGCCAAGCGCAGCGACACCGCCCGTTTTGGACGTTTCTTCCGCGCCATGCTGGACCGCGGCATCTATCTCGCGCCCTCGCAATTTGAAGCCGCTTTCCTATCCGCCGCGCATTCCGACGAAGATATCGCCCAAACCATCGCCGCCGCCCGGGAAGCCCTGGAGGAAACGTAATCGAGCCCGTCGGGGTGGAAGAATAAGCCCATGGCGTAAGCCGCAGCCGCGGATTTCGGTTGCGGTAGGTGCGGCAGCCCTGGAACGGCGTAAGATCGCGTTCGATCCGCACGGACGCTTCGGAGACCGGTCGCCGCCTCTGCCTCGCACGTGCTACATTTCCGGGCCGGCGATATCGGCGATGGTGCGGGCCACTTTCAGGATGCGATCGTGAGCGCGCGCCGAGAGCGACAGGCGGCGGACGGCCAGCTCCAAGGTGCGCTCGCCGGAATCGTCGAGCGCGCAATGTTTGCGGGCCGTTGGGAACCGCGTTTGCACCACTCTCCTGCCGGACACACCCTGCAAACCGGCTCCTTGTGGCTGCGGCTTGGTTTGGGCTCATCCGTCAGGCGGCGGCCGCTGAGGACTTACCGAGACAGCGGTGTTTGTATTTCTTGCCGCTGCCAGAGTCTCGGTGGTGCAGGCGGGGCGCCTGCACCACGAGCACTGGTGGGCCAACTTTGGGACGTCATATTAACGCCTATGGCGGAACGGGGGTCCCCCCTAACAGCCCCACCGACGGCCAGTTGCAGTAAGTACAGGTTACGCTCGGATTTTCTCGACTGGCATGCACTTAGACAGTTCCCTCACTTCTATGTGGCGCACTCATAGGCCGGCACGGATCGGGAGGACGGCCTCACTTTGGCTATACTGTAGGGAGGTGAAGACATCCGGGTGCGTTTCGAATGGAATGCTCTAAAGGCTGCCGCGAACCTGCGGAAACACGGTATATCCTTTGCGGAGGCTGCAAGTGTGTTCTTTGATCCTCTGTCGGCAACAGGTGACGATCCGGATCATTCGCTCGACGAAAGGCGTTTCGTGACATTCGGCGCGTCGTCGTCCGGGCGCCTGCTCGTGGTCGCGCACGGCCAGCATGGCGACTCCATTCGAATCATTACCGCGCGGCAGGCCACGCGGTCCGAGAGGAAACTATATGAGGAAGACTAAGCGGGTGCCCGCGGACGAACTTCGCGCCGAATATAAGCGCTCCGACTTCCATGCGCTGGTCCGCGGGAAATACGTCGAGCAACTCAGAGGATCGTCGAACGTTGTTGTGGTCGACCCCGAGATCGCTGACCTGTTTCCGAACGCCGCCGCGGTGAACGCCGCGCTACGATCACTGGCCGAGATCGCCAAGCGAGCCGGCTCCCGGCGGAACCCCTCGCGGTGAGACGCACCTTTCCGAGCCGCGACCGCCAGGGAGCGGTTGTTGGCCCTGGCCATTCAGCCCACCTACATCCCCCTCAGGCTGATCGCCGTCAACGCCAGGGTCAGTCCCACCACGATGGCCACTACTCCCTGCCTCTGAGGATTGCGGCCATCACGCGAGGGCTGGGGCGCCCGTGTATGACTACGAGAACCCAGAGGGGCTTTTCGTCTGGCGCGTAGGCTATCAGGTATTCGCGTACCCGAATGAAGCGCAATGGACGCGAGGTGAGGTCGGTGCGTCTGTGGCCTTGACAGGGAAATGGAACCAACGCGCGAATGGCGGACAGAATTCCCCAATCGCCCGGTCGGCGGCGTCGAGATTATCCGCGCGAATCAACTCCCAAATCTCGGCGAGGTCAACATGGGCTTCCGGGTGAAACTCGTATCCGGTCATGAACCGGGCTGCGAACCACGCGCGGTAGCGCTCTTTTCACGGAAGTAGGCTTCCACCTCCTTGCCCGGAATGGGCTTCACCCTACCGCTTTTCAGGTCGTCATAACGGCTGTTGAGCGTGTCGCGCGTTTCCGCAAGCTCGGCAAGGTATCCAGCCATGGCGTCCTCAAGCAGCTTATCGGGCGCGCGTCCGGTTTCGATGACCAGTTGGTCGATCTTAGCCTGCAGGTCGGGAGCAAGATGCACTTCCATGCCCACTAAGATACTGGAGAACCGGCCTTCGGGCAAGGGCGGCGAAAGAAGGGCAGCGAAAGAGGGAACCGGGCACAGTTACCCCTGCGCCCGGTTGTCTAGAGCCTCGGCAGCCGCCCGCCCACTGATCGGTGAATTCGGCGCAACGGCTGCTGTCCCGGACTTGTCGCGTGCGGCTGCCGGGTTCACATCCCCCGCAGACTGATCGCCGCCAGCGCCAGCCCGATCATAATGGCCACCGTCACCCACGACACCAGGTTGTACCACGGCGGGCGAGCGCGGGAAACTGTTATGCAATGCATATACAATAGTGGATAACGTGTTCGACTGGGATGAGAACAACTTGCGCAAGATACGGGCCCATCGAATCAAGCGCCTAGAGGTCGAGCAGGGTCTTTCGAACGCTCCGATCCTAATCTACGAGCAGGATGTCCAAGGAGAAGTGCGCTACGTCTATTACTGCGAGACCGATGCGGGGCGGTTGATGGCCGCTATCGTGACCGAACGGGGGGAGAGGATCCGCGTCGTGACTGCGTATGAACTGGATGCCGGGCAGAAGAAAGACTACCTGATGCGTCGGTTGCAAGGGGAGTGAATCGATGAGAAAAATGCGGAATGAAATGCCGAGATTCGTGAGTGAAGCCGAAGAAGCGGATTGGTGGGCGAGCCCCGCGGGCCGCGAATTCGTGAAGCGCAAGTCGGCGGCAGCGCTCAAAAAAGGAAGCACAACCAAGGGCTCCCGCCTCGTCGACCAACTGAACAAGCCGGCAAGCGTTCAGATCGCCCTGCGCTTGCCTGCGCCCGACGTGAACAAGGCCCGCGAGATCGCAACCCGCAAGGGTATCGGCTACCAGACGCTGCTGAAAATGCTGGTGCACGAAGGTCTCCGCCGCGAAGCCCGAAGGCCTTGAGCTCTTCTACATCCCCCTCAAACCGATCGCCGTCAACGCCAGGGTCAATCCCACCACGATGGCCACCGAGATCCACGACACCAGGTTGTACCAGGGCGGATTGATCCATTCGCCCATCAGGTCCTTGCGGTTGATCAGCAGCACCATGAAGATCAGCACCACGGGCAGCAGCGCGCCGTTCAGCACCTGGGAGAGCAGAATCATGCGCACCAGCGGGAAATTGGGGACCAGCACCACGCCCGCCCCCACCGCGATCAGCGCCGTATAGAGGAAATAGAATATCGGCGCTTCCCGCAGCCGGAAGTTCACCCCGGCCTCGAACCCCAGGCCTTCGCAGACCGAATAGGCGGTGGAGAGCGGCAGGATGCTGGCGGCGAAAATCGAGGCGTTGAACAGGCCCGCGCTGAAAAGCAGGAACGCGTATTGCCCGAACGGCTTCAAGCCCAGCGCGGCCTCCTTGGCGTCCTGAATATCCCTCGGCGCCACGCGGTAGATGGCTCCGGCGCAGGCCACGATGATAAAGAACGCGATCACGTTGGTCATGATGCAGCCCACCACCACTTCCACCCGCGAAGCGGCGTATTCCCTGGCCGAGACGCCTTTCTCCACCACCGCCGATTGCAGGTAGAACTGCATCCAGGGCGCGATGGTGGTGCCCACCATGCCAATCAGCATGTAGATGTAGCCGGAATCGAGCATCATCACCGGCTTCACGCTGTAGATCGCGGCTTCCTTCCAATCCGGTTTCACCAGGAAGCCGGAAATGATGTAGGTGATGTACAGGACGGAGGCAAACAGAAAAATCTTCTCCACGCTCTTGTACGTCCCCTGCACCACCAGCAGCCATACGCCGACGGCCGCCAGCGGCACGGAAATGTAGCGGCTCACGTGGAACAGTTCGAGCGAGCTGGCCACCCCGGCGAATTCGCTCATCACGTTGGTCAGGTTCACGAAAACCAGCAGCGCCATGGTCAGAAACGTGATGCGCAGTCCGAATTCCTCGCGAATCAGGTCCGACAGTCCCTTGCCGGTGACCGCGCCCATGCGCGAGCACATCTCCTGCGCGATGATCAGCAGCACCGTGATGGGCGCCAGCGTCCACAGCGGAAGGTAACCGTACTTGGCCCCCGCGGCGGAGTAGGTATAAATGCCTCCGGAGTCGTTGTCGACCATGGCCGTAATGAAGCCGGGGCCGATCACGGCGAAGAACAGCACGATCTGGTAGCGGAACTTCCCCAGGAGTTTCCGCATCCGTCACTTCTGCCTTAGCACGGAGATGATGTCGTCGGCGGTGATAACGCCGGAAAGCTTGCCGTCGTTATCCACCACCGGCAACGCCAGCAGGTTGTACTTGTCGAACAATTCCGTCACGTGCTCCTGCCGCTCGTCCACGTGCGCCTGGATCAAGGTCTCGCTGGCCAGGTCCTTCAGCCGCGCGCCGCTTTCGGCCACAAACAGCCGGGCCAGCGGCACGGTGGCGGTGAGCCGCTCCTCGGGATCCACCAGGAACAGGGTATTGAGCGATTCCAGGGCATCTTCGTAGGAGCGCAGGGAGGCCACCGCGTCGGCCACCGAGGCGTTCTCCGGCAGGGCCACGAATTCGGTGTTCATCATGCCGCCCGCCGTGTCCTCTTCGAACTCCAGCAGTTCCCGCACCTCGGTCTTCGGCTCGCTGTCCATTTCATCGAGGATTTCCTCGCTGGTTTCCTCCTCCAGTTCGGAGAGCACATCGGCGGCCAGGTCGGGCGCCATTTCTTCCACGATATCGGCCGCCTTTTCGGGCTCCAGCGACTCCAGAATGCTGACCTGCATCTTGGGATCTACCTCGGAGAGCGCATCGGCGGCCACTTCGGTGTCCAGGGTTTCGAAAATGGCTTCGCGCTCGGCGGGGCTTAATTCCTCGACAATATCGGCCAGGTCGGCAGGGTGCAGGCTTTCCAGGCGCGCATACGAAATATTGAGGCGCAGCCGGCGCAACGGGTCCGGTTCCACCACGTTGCAGAATTCCCAGCGGATCGAATTCGGCGGCAGGCTCCTCTGCAGGCGGCGAATCCAGCGCGGCGGCAGGGCGCCCTGCAGCAGGCGGCGGAGGATGGCGCGGATGCCGATGTCGACGTCTAGCGCGACCAGCGTGTCGCGCCCTTCCTCCTGGCGGATATCCATGGTGAGATCGTTGACCCGAACCACCTTTCGTCCGGTGACGTCAATAATCTGCTGGTCGAGGAGGTCGCGGGCGATGCGCAGCAGGAATTCGTCCTCGTGGTAGGGGGTGAGCTGCTCGTCGGCCAGGGTAATCCCCCGGTCCAGCGAAATCGTGCGGACCTGATCGTAGCGGACGCTGAGCCAGGCGTCGCCCCCGCCCACCAGAAAACGGGCGATGCGGGAGGCGTTTTCACGCGGCACCAGGGCGGCGTCCTTGACACGGCCGATGCGCTGGCCCTTGAGGTCCAGCACCGGCATTCCCATCAATTCGGTGAAGAATAGGAAGTTATCCGCCATCGAACGTCCCTCGCGTCAGGAGAAAGCCCGAGCGCGCATTCGGACGCTCAATGTCGGTACTGCCAATGCGCTCTACACGGCTTTACAGATGACGCCATTTTTAATATGGCGCATCGGCTTGGAAACCCGCAAGGAAAAAGTCGAATCAGAAGGCGAACTTAGCCGCCAACTGTACCAGCCGGGGTGGTTGTGCGCCGACGATCCGGCTGAAACCGGAGCTGGCGATATTGCCGTCCACCGCCGCGGCGCCGAAAAACTGCGCGTGGTTGAAAGCGTTGAACGCCTCCGCCCGCAGTTCCAGTGTCCGCCGCTCCGAAAGCTTCACGGTCTTGTGCAGCGCCAGGTCCACATTGGCCATGCCCGGTCCGTAGAAAGAGCGCCTCGCAGCGGTTCCGGTTTCCCCCAGTTGAGGCAGGCTGAAAAGAGCGGTTCGGAAAGCCGCCCGGCTGTTGCGCGGATTGGTATTCACCTCCAGGTTTCCGGGCTGAACATCCGGGGTATCGACGCCGTTATTGTTGATCCCGTTCGGAATCGTTCCCAACAACGAAGTATCGTTGTTGTTGTACAGGGTAACCGGCAGGCCGGTGCTGAAGCGGGCGATGGCGGAGACGCTGAAGCCGAGCGGCAGTTTCCAGTCCCCGCTGGCCACGAAATTGTGGCGCAGGTCGAAGGCCGAAAGCGCCCGGCTCAGGCTTGGATTGAGCGGGTTCACCGCCTCCGACAGGCTCGACGATTGATCGAGCGACTTGCCGTAGGTGTATCCGGCCAGCAATTCCAGCGGCCCGCGCGAGTGCCGCAGGGTGGCTTCGAGCGCATTGAAGTTGGAGTTTCCAATGGTCTTCTGGTAGGTGACGGCGGCGAACTGAGGGGGAAACCCGGTTCGCGTTCCTTCCACCACGGTTCCATCCGCGCGAGTATAGACCCCGCTTTCGCCAAAGGGGCCGCAGGTCGAAGTGCCCGGCGCCACTTCCGCCGGTTGACTAAGGCTGAGGCAGAGCGCGGGATCTCCCGGATTGGCGGAGATCAGCACCAGCAGATGGTGCGCCTGAGAGCCGGCGTAGCGGACGCTCGCCACCGTGCCGGGCGCCAGTTCCCGATCGAGCGAAATCACGTAGCTTTCGCTGCGTGGTGTCACGTTGCCGTGGAAGAAGGAGGGCACCCCGGTGATGGGCAGATACTGGGACCAATCGACGCTGCCGTTGGGATGCGCCGCCGAAGCGCCGAGTGCGGGATTCGGCTCCGGAAAACGTTGCCCCACGTTGGTTCCGTCCGAAGCGCCGATGAAGGGATTGGTGAACAGGGGCGGAGCCAGGCTGTCGTAGTCGTAGCCATACGGCGGATTGGCGCTCATAATGCCCGCGGACAGCCCCTCGAACGCCGTATAGAAGATGCCGTAGCCGAGACGCAAAGTCGTCTTGCCGCGGGCCCAGGCCAAGCCCAGCCGGGGAGCGAAATTGGCGCGGCCGGCCGGCGCCAGGGTACTCGGGATGCCGGGGTCGCCCGGGAAAACCAGCCCGGCCGGCGCGCCGGGGTAGACAACCGATTGTTGGCCTGGAACCAGGGTTTGTAACTGGTTATACTTCTCCCGCCACGGCGGCAGCAGGTCCCAGCGGAGCCCCAGGTCGATGGTGAGACCGGTCCGTACCCGCCAACTATCCTGGGCGAACCAGCCCGCGTAAATGTTGCGCAGATAGAATGCCTGTGAATCACCCTGGGAATAACTGCTGGCGATGCCGAGCAGAAAATCGGCGAAGTCCACTCCCGTTTCGCTGCCCTGAAACAGGAACGAGCCGTTGTAGATGGCGTCGGGATTGATGTTCACCTGGTCGAAATGCATGCCGCCGCCGAACTTGAGCAGGTGCTTGCCGGCGGTCTTGGAGAACTGATCGGACCACTGGTAGGTATTGTTGGCCTGAACCACGCCGGTGGTATCCACGCCGATGGTGAAATCGTTGAAAGCCACGTTTTCGATGCCTTCAATCTTGGGCGCCAAGGGCACGATGCCGGTGAATCCCTGCGAGGCCAGCGACGGGCCGACGCCCCCAACCGGTTGGCCGATGTTATTGGCGTCGCGCAAATAGCCGGCGTGAAGCTCGTTGACGGCGCTGCTCCCGAACGTGCTGGTCCATCCCAGGGTCGCCATCTGCGTAGTGCCCACCGAAGTGGCGTTGAAGCCGGGTACGCTGGCGCCGCCCTGGCCGGTGGGGTAAGGATTGTCCAGGCGGTAATGGTCGGCGAAATAGTGGGCGGTGACGGTTCCGCGCCGTGTGTTGGCATCGAGGCGCAGCGAGCCTTTGTCGTCGCCCAGGGTTTGGTTGTAAGCCGAGGTTTCAAAGAGGTTGGTTCCGGCGTTGGGCGCCGGTACGTATGGAAGCAGAGCTTCGGCCGGCGCCGCCCAGGCGGATTGCGGGATGCGGGCATTGGGCAAGACGCAGTCGGCGGGGTCCGAGCAGCCCGGAAAGTAGTAGTGCTCGCCCACCGTCACGCCATAGTGCAGCTTTTGGGAAAGAAGGTTGGCCCAATACGGCCCGCTGACGGTTCCCGTGAGGGTGCCGGCCAAATCGGAGAAATCCCCGGCCCGGTTGGCAAGCGAGGGGACCGGGATCAGCCCGGTATCCACGCCCTGCTTCAGGCGCGTTCCCTGGTAATCGGCGAAGAAGAACAGGGATTCTTTGCGGAGCGGGCCGCCCAGTGTGCCGCCGAACTCGTTGCGTTGAAAGCGGGCCCGCCTGGACGCGAAAAAGTTGCGGGAATCGAGGTCCGTATTGCGCAAGAACTCGAAGGCGCTGCCGTGCCATTCGCCGCTGCCCGATTTGGTCGAGACCAGCACCTGGCCGCCGCTGAAGTTTCCGTACTCGGCGTCGAACGTATTGGTCAGCACGCGCAGTTGCTGAATGGAATCCAGGTTGGGTACCACCGCCGCGCCCATGTTGAAGTCCTCCTGGGCGGGGTTGCCGTTGACGTAAAATCCGTTGCCGGTCTCGCGCTGGCCGTTGATGGACAAGCTGCCGGGATTGAGATCGCCCGAAGGAGGCGTGCTGGTGCAACCCGACATCACCACGGCGTTGGGCTGCTGCGAACTGACCGGGACCACGCCCGGCTCGAGCGCCAGCATGTCGGTGTAACTGCGGCTGGCAACCGGCGCGGCAGTCGCCGCGGCCGCCGTGACGGGTTCCCCCATTTGCATCTCGGTTGCATCAACGCGCGACAAGGACTCGGTCACCACCACTGCGTCGTTGCGGGAAAGCAGCTCTAGCCCGATATCGGCGCGCGCCGTCCGGCCATCGCGGACTTCCACGCCCTCCAGACGTTCGGTCCGGAATCCGGGTTGGCGCACGGTAACCTGGTAAGTTCCGGCCGGCAAGCCGTCGATTCGGAAATGTCCTTCGGCATCGGTCGTGGCCGTTCCTTTCGTTGCAACAGCGGCACTTGCTACCGCTACCACCTCTACGCCGGGCACCGGCGCGCCGCTGGGATCGGCCAGGGTGCCGGCGATGCCGCCATCGGCAGCGGCCGCGCACGCGAGCGCCATCACGGAAGCGGCCAACCAGGTCCCGATGAGGTTCGCCGTGTTGAGAAGACTGCGTTTCATAGATTAGGACTCCATTGACTGAAACGGAATGTTACTGCAAATCAGTTGCATAAATCAACTGGATCTCTTTGCAGGCTTCAAAATCAACGGCTCAACAGTAGCAATCGGTTGTCAAGTAGCGCTGTCACCCGCCTTGAGGACGGCGGCCGTTCCCCGGCATGGAAACCGGCGCCGGGCAGTCACACCTATTTTCCCGCTGAAAACAAAGTGCTTCGTATGCCGCCCGTCCAACCCTTGTTGTATCCTGCTGGCGGGATACTGGATGTCGTCGCGACGCATTCTTCTTTCGCCGGCCAACGCTGCTTTCACTTCACCTGCCAGGGGCCCTCCCGCCCGCCGGATACATTTGCGAAAACGAACCCACTAATTCGTTGAAAATAAAAGAACTCAAAATGGAACGAACCCAATCTCGCACCCAAACCCGTTGCCGGAGCCGTTGGGAGCCGGCAACCGCTAACTTTTTTTTACTCAGGTCGTCTATAGGCTTGACGATCTATATATTGGCTATCTATATACCCATGAAGCGCTCGCGAATCGAATTCGTACAAGGGACCCTGGATATGCTGATTCTGCGCACCCTGGCGCACGCGCCGCTGCACGGCTACGGGATCGCGCAAGCGATTCGCCGTACCACGGATTCGGCGATCCATGTGGAGGCGGGCTCGCTCTACCCGGCGTTGCAGCGCCTGGAATTGCAGGGCTTGCTGACCGGCACGTGGGAGGTCTC
Source organism: Bryobacteraceae bacterium (assembly GCA_052325345.1). Taxonomy (GTDB): domain Bacteria; phylum Acidobacteriota; class Terriglobia; order Bryobacterales; family Bryobacteraceae; genus JBEKYD01. The sequence continues at coordinate 41,592 of JBKQVG010000251.1, read as the reverse complement.
CGAGGGCGGGCGCCGCACGCGGATTTACCGGCTCACAGCAGACGGGAAGAAGCGCCTGGAGGCCGAGGTTTCGCGGTGGGAAGAATTCGTGGATGCCGTGGCGCTGATTCTGCATCCCAAACCGGTTACGGAGTGACCCCATGTTCTGGCTTCGCCGATTGCTGTTGCTGCTGCCAGGCCGGCGCCAAAGACGCGCGCGGGAGCTGGATGAGGAATTGCGAGCGAACCTGGCGCTCGCCGTGGAAGACGCGGATGGGCGGCCGGAAGCGGAACGGCAGGCGCGGGTAGCGTTCGGCAGCCTGACGCGGGCGCGCGAAGAGGCCCGCGCGGTTTGGCTCCCCGGTTGGGACACGCTGCGGCAGGACCTCCGCTTCGCCCTGCGCACGCTGGCGCGCACGCCGGCATTCACGATCGTAGCCGTGCTCTCGCTGGCGCTCGGTACGGGCGCGGCCACGGCGCTGTTTTCGCTGGTCAATACGGTGGTGCTAAAGCCGCTGACGTACCGCGAGCCGGGAGAACTGGTGATGGCGCGGGAAATCCTCCCTGCGCTGGCCCACATTTATCCCACCCTGCCGGTGAACTACGAGCACTATCGGTTCTGGCGCGAACATTCGCGGGCCTTCGAGGGACTGGCCCTGATTTCCCCGCGAAGGGTGCCGCTCATGAGCGGCGGCGAGCCGGAAGCGGTAGGCGCGGCGGCGGTTTCGGCCAACCTGTTCGAGATGCTGGGCGTGCAGGCGCAGCTCGGCCGGACGTTCCGAGCGGAAGAAGAAGCGCCCTCAAACAGCGCGGTCATGGTGATCACGGACGGGCTCTGGCACCGGCGGTTTGGCGCTTCGCCGTCGATTGTCGGCCAGACTGTTCAATTGGACGGCGGCTCCAGGGAAACCATAATCGGCGTGCTGCCCGCCTCGTTCCGCTTCCCGAAGAAGGACGACCTGTGGCCTCTGTCGCGGCTCGCCGACAATACCGAGGCTTTTCAGATCATGCAATCGCCGAACAGCGGTTGGGGCGGCGATTACGATTACCTGGTGCTGGGGCGGTTGCGCCACGGCGTCACCCGGGCGGCGGCCAACGCCGAGCTGAACCTGCTGGAGAAACGAATCGCGGCCGAGCACGGTTTGGGATACGCCCTTAGCGCCCAGCTGCGCCCGCTGCAGGAGGTCATCGCGGCGCCGGTGAAGGCCAGCCTCACGGTGCTGCTGGCGGCGGTGATGCTGTTGGTGCTGATGGTATGCGTGAACCTGGCGAACCTGGTGCTGGCGCGGGCGAGCTCGCGCGCGCGCGAGTATTCGCTGCGGATTGCGTTGGGCGCCGGTCGCGCCAGGCTGGTAGTCTCGGCGCTGGTGGAAACGCTGCTGCTGGCGGGAGCCGGCGGGCTGCTGGGGGTAATGGCGGCGCGGGCCGCGCTGGAGGCGTTCGCGCGCACGGCGCCCGTGGATTTGCCGCGCCTCGATGAAGTGCGGGTCGACGCGCGCGTGTGGGCCTTCGCGTTTCTTCTGTCGCTCGGCTGCGGCTTGTTCTTCGGCTTGTTGCCGGCGCTGCGCCTATCGCACACCGACCCGCAGACAGCCTTGCGCGGCGAAAGCCCTAACCTGGCCGGCAGCCGGCGCGGGATACATTTGCGCGAGTGGCTGGTGAGCGCCGAGGTCGCGCTCAGCACGCTGCTGCTGGTGTTGGCCGGGCTGATGACGACGAGCCTGTGGAACGTGCTGCACGTGGATCGCGGATTTACCGACGACCGGGCGCTGGACGTCCACGTGCAACTGCCGCGGCGCTACAAGGACGCCAAAGACCGCGCTGCATTTTTCGACATGGCCGCCGATCGCTTGCGCGCTCTTCCCGGCGTCCGCTCGGTTGGAGTTGTCGACGCAATCCCCTTGACCGGCGAATCCCAGGTGAACGGCGTGACCCTGGACGGTATGGGCTCCGAGGCGGTCGACCACGGCCGGCAACTGGTGATGATCAACGTGCGTTTCGTGGGCCCGGACTATTTCGCCGCTCTCGGCATCCCGCTGCGCCGCGGCCGCGCCATCGGCGCCGGTGACCGCGGCCGCAACGTGGCGGTGGTCTCCGAGCGCCTGGCGGCGAAGCTGTGGCCGGGGCAGGATCCGCTGGGCAGATGGTTGACGACCGGTTCGGACGTGGGTCGCGTCCAGGTTGTGGGGGTAGTGGCCGACGTTCATAATGTGCAACTGGATCGCGACCCCACCCTGATTGTTTATGTGCCGATCTGGAAACGCGTGCCGTGGGCGGCGGACCTGGTGGTGCGATCTTCCATGGCGGCCGACGCTCTGCCGCGGGAAGTGAGGCGCACCCTGATGGCAATCGACCCGGGGCTGCTGGCGCCGAAAATGCGCACCATGGGCCAGCTTGTAGACGAAACGGTGGCTCGGCGGCGCTTACAGATGAACGTGGCAATCGGCTTCGGCATGGCGGCCATGCTGCTGGCCGCGGTGGGGATTTACGGAGTGGTGGCGTACGGCATTGCGCTGCGGCGGCGCGAGTTGGGCATTCGCGTGGCGCTGGGTGAGCGCACCGGCCAAGAGCGCCGCCTAGTTCTCTATCAGGGCCTACGGCCGGTGGTGCTGGGACTGACGTCGGGAGTCGCGGCCGCCCTCGCCGCCGGACGGTTGGTTCGCAGCCTGCTCTTTGGCGTGACGGCATCCGACGGCCTCACGCTGGCGGCCGTGGCGGTGACGCTGACATTAGTCGCCACACTGGCCTGCATGGTGCCGGCCCAGGCCGCGGCGCGCATTGATCCGGCCAGAGTTTTGCGGGACGAGTAGGTGGGGCGTGCTCCGTCAAGACGCGGGACGGATGATCGCTATTTGTCGACCCTGTCGACCGGCCGCGGCCTGCCCCGCCGGCTACAGCCCGTTGGCTGTCACGAGTTGAATGGATGTGACGGCGAGTCCGGGTGGGTGAAGGATCTTGAAAGCGACGCTGATGTCGCCAGCGGTGTCGGGCCGCACCGGAATCTCGATCGTCTTGCTCTCGCCGTTGGCCCAGCGGAAGGCGCCGGCGTCGGCTCCATTCACGCCGAACTGGACCACCTGGCCGGCTCCGGCTTCATTAGCGGCAATGCCGCGGGCGGCCACGCGCAGGAGCAAGCGGCGGCCCGGGGAGGTGCGGAAGTTCAGGAACGCTTCCGAACCGACGATGGAGCGAAAACCGGCCCCGGCGGCCGACCAACCGTCTCCCAGCAGCGGTTCCACTTCCGGAGACGAGAGGAACAGTACGCGCCCAAATGGAATGACCGGAAAGATGGCCGGTGGAATGCGGATGGTCTCGCCGTCCAGCTTGAAGACGGCCATCCGGGACAGGCCGCGGTCACGAAACCAGGCGACGCCTTCCGCCATCATTTCGGCGCAGAAATAATCCAGGTGCGGCGCAGCCAGCATCGCCCTGGAAATATCGGCCGCCATGCGAACCGTCTGGCCGGGGGCGACATTGTCGGAGAGGGGAAAGCGCCATTCCCCGAGGGATTCGCCCTGGCAGCGGGGGTTCCCGAAGGTGCGGATGGCGAGGAAGACCTGGCCTTTGCCCGGGTCCGCCAGCCACAGCGCGGAGCCGGAGTTGCTGGCGGCGACGTCGATGGCGAGCCGGTCGACATCCCAGCGGGCGTCGGCCAGACTGACCACGGCCGCCAGCCCATCGGGTGTCCGCGAGTCGCCCGCAGGTGCGATTCCCAGGGCCCACAACGCGGGTTGGCGGAGTGCCCGAACGAAACCGCCCCAGTTGGTGCCGGCTCCCTGAATCATGCCGTTCCAGTAGGCCGCCATCAGGTAGAGATTCAACCCCAGCAGCCACCACACGGGCCGGGGAATCCTGGAAAAGACGACGCCCAGCCCAACCGCCACGACCGGCAGCAGATCGACGTACATGCGGTGTCCGAAGCCGGATCCGAAGGTCGCGCCATGACCCAGCGCCGGGTCTCCCCACGAGCCAAGGATATAGGTCATGATCGCGATGGCGGTCAGGCTGGCGCCGCAGAACCACCTCAGTTTCTTCGAAAACAGCCCGGCGGCCAGACCGGCGACGCCAATCGCGGACACGGGGCTCCAGAACCACCAGCCCTGCGGAACGCTGAACAGATTGTGGAGAATGGCCGGGCTGCCCCAATGAAACGCGTAATCCCAGTAGGGCGTGCGCCAGGGAGCGCCGAGGTAGTAGGTTGTCACCGCGAGGTAGGGCAACAGAGCGAAAGCCATGCCCAGTCCGAAGGAGAGCCAGTGGCGCCGGACGATTGCCCGGTTCGACGGCCAGAACGCGGGATAGAGCGCCACCGGCGCCAGCAGAATGTCGTAGGTGCGGATGCTCAGGACGAGGCCGGCGGCGGCGCCGATGGCCGCGGCGCGCCGGCGGGTCGGGTTGGCCCAGAAACGGTCCGCCAGCCACAACAGGACGGCGATGGCGCCGAAGGCATAGACATGAGACATGGAGGGCTCGGCCACCGCGTAGTGCATAAGATTGGCGCCCAGTACGAGCAGCGCCAGCGCGACCGAAGCGCGCACCGGTCCGGCGCGGATCGCCACCACCTGCCAGGTGGCGTACACGCCCGCCGCAAACCAGCAGACAGCCGCGATGAGAATGGCCCATTGGTAGGGAGGGCTATACCCGTCCGCCGGCCAGCCGCCGATGGCCGCAACCAAATGCCCGGCCAAAAAGAATGGCGCCATGCACAATGCCGGCCCTACCGGATAAAGATCGGCCAGGCGGCCGGTATGGGGGGAAACGCGGAAACCATAGATCGCGTGGTTTATCGGCAGAGCCGAAAAGGCCAGGCTATGGTGGATAAAGTAAAGCGGCAGATAGGCGTAGTAGCCGACCCCGTCCGACCGGATGGCGGGGCGATTGATCCCGGTCTCGAGCTGGTAAACCAGCGCGGCGGCCAGCACCACCGCGATCAGCAGCAGCGGACCGGCCCCGGCGGCCAGGCGGGTTCGCCAGGCAGCCTGGATGTTGGCGACGATGGCTTGCGGGCGCGATAACAAGAATTTGAACTGTAGCATAGCACCCGAATCTCAGCCCATCCCCCGTTCGGCTGCTAAACTGAAAATCGGTGTCCCGGTATTATTCTCGCGCCGAACTCATAGCGCAACGGCAGCTCTGGAAGCGACAGGGAAAGGTGGTGGTTCTCACCAACGGCTGCTATGATCTGCTGCACCCGGGCCATATCCGGTTGCTGGAGCGGGCACGGTCCCTGGGCGACGTGCTGGTGCTGGCGCTCAATTCGGATGCCGGGGTTCATCGGCTGAAAGGGGCGGCGCGTCCCATCATGGCGGAGCGGGATCGCGCGGCCGTCGCGCTTGGCCTGGCGGCGGTGGATGCCGTGGCGTTGTTCGACGAAGATACTCCGCGCGAATTGATCGCCGCGGTGCTCCCCGACGTTCTGGTGAAAGGCGCCGATTGGAGCCATTTCGTCGCCGGACGAGAGGAAGTGGAGGCGGCCGGTGGACGGGTAGCGATGGTACCCATGGAGCCGGGCCATTCCACTTCCAATATTATCGACGCGATTCTCGGGTCTTCCTCTTGATCCATCCAGCCGTACGAGATCTCTTCGTGGAACTGGGCCGTCACCCCGGTTTTGCGGAAGCCACGCAGCGCTTGACAGCCGGCCATTCGGCCGGGCTTTCCGGCCTCACTACCACGGCCAAGGCCGCCTACATCGTTCTGCTCTGGCAATCCACTCAGCGTCCGCTGCTCGTGGTCGTGGATGGCAACAAAGAGGCTGAAACCCTTTCCGAAGCCGTCCAGACGTTCTACCACCTGCTGGCTGCCGATGAGCGTGCCGCTCCCCAACTGCTTCCGGCCCTCGACGTCCTTCCCTTGCAGAACCTGTCGCCTCACGCCGAGATTTCCGAGCAGCGCGCCGTTGGTTTGTGGCGCCTGGCCACGCAGCACGTCCCCATCACCGTTCTCCCGCTGGCTTCCGCTCTCCTCCGCATCGAATCCGCCGATTATTACCGGCAGCTCGCGCTCAAGCTCCGGGTTGGCGAAGAGGTGCCGCTCGACGAACTGGTGGCGCACCTGGAAAGTATCGGCTACGAACGCCGCGAGCCCGTCGAGATGGTGGGCGAATACTCGGTGCGCGGCGGAATCCTCGACGTTTTTTCGCCCGAAGCTTCCAAACCCGTCCGCATCGACCTGTTCGGCGATCAGGTCGAATCGATGCGCCGCTTCGAGGTGGAATCGCAGCGCTCGGTTCTGAAACTTGAAGAGTGCGTTCTGCTGCCGCTCACCGAGTTTCAGAGATCAAATTCGGTACTTGTCGAACTTGGCGAGCGCATGCGTGAAGCGGACTTGCCCGGCAGGGACCTGCCTCCGCTAGGCGAGGCGTTCCCGGGCTGGGAGCTGCTTACCGGTATGGTCCGCGAGCGCAAAGGATCGGTCCTCGCTCTCACCAATCATCCTTTGGTGATTTGGGACGAGCCCGACCAAGTCCACGGAGCGGCCGAACGCCTCTGGACGCGCCTGGAACAGACCCCTCGCTCTCCCATTTACGACCCCGATCGTATTTTTCTGCGTTGGGAAGAGTTGCAGGCCCAGGTCTCGGCCGTCCCTCAGCTTTCGCTCCAGCACCTGGACCTCGCCGGCGACAGCCTGCACGTGCCCACCCGCCCCGCCATGGCGTTTCACGGCAACATGCAAATCGCAATCGGCGAGACCCGGACCCTGGTAGAAGCCGGCAACCGGGTGGCCCTGTTCGCAAGTTCCACAGGTGAAGTAGAGCGCCTGGCGGATATCCTGAACGACTATGGCGTCGCCTACCAGCTCGGGTTGGAGCAATTCGAATCCACGCCCGCTTACCTGGCCGAGCGCGCTTACATGGCAGGGTCGATCGCCAGCATTTACCTGGTAAAAGGCCAAGTCCGGCGCGGCACCGCGTTCCCGGATTCGAAACTTGTCGTATTTGGATCCGAAGACCTGTTTGAAACTCCCGAATTGGTTGCGCGGGGGCCTGCTTCGAAGTCCGCTCTGGCCACCTTCTCAGCGGACCTGATCGAGCTGAAACCCGGCGATTACGTGGTCCACGCCGAGCACGGTGTCGCCCAATACCTGGGGTTGCGCGAGATTTCGCGGGGTGAAGCAAAGGGCGATTACATGCTGCTCGAGTACGCCGGCGGCGCCAAACTCTACGTCCCGCTTACCCGCATGGACCTGGTGCAGCGGTTCCGCGGCGCCGGTGAAGGCAAACCCGCCCTCGATCGCATGGGCGGCGCCACCTGGACCCGCACCAAGACCCGCATCAAGGCCAAAATGCGAGACATGGCCGACGAGCTGCTCAAGCTTTACGCCTCCCGCAGAATGGCCGAAGGTTTCCAGTTCTCGGTGGACAGCAACTGGCAGCGCGAGTTTGAGGACGCCTTCGAGTTTTCGCCCACCCCGGACCAGATCACCGCCATCCGCGAAATCAAGCGGGACATGGAAAGCCCTCATCCGATGGACCGGCTGCTCTGTGGCGATGTGGGGTTCGGCAAGACCGAAGTCGTGATGCGGGCCGCCTTCAAGGCCCTCGGCGACGGCCGGCAGGTGGCTATTCTTGCTCCTACTACTGTTTTAGTTTTTCAACACTTCGAGACTTTCAAGCGCCGCTTCCAGCCATTCCCGGTGCGCATCGAGATGTTCAGCCGTTTCCGCAACCCGAGGGAGCTCAAGACCAGCCTCGAGGACTTGGCGGAAGGTAAAGTCGACATCGCTGTCGGCACTCACCGCTTGCTTTCCAAAGACATTGAATTTAAAGATCTTGGCTTGGTAGTCGTGGACGAAGAGCAGCGTTTTGGAGTGAAGCACAAGGAGCGTCTCAAGCAGATCAAGAAGGCGGTCGACGTGATCGCCATGAGCGCCACCCCGATTCCCAGAACACTACATATGTCATTGTTAGGACTTCGGGACATGTCCGTGATCGAGACTCCGCCGAAGGACAGGCTCTCGATCAATACCATCGTGGCACCCTTTCAGCCGGAGCTGATTCGTTCCGCGATCGAACTCGAATTAGGCCGTGGCGGGCAGGTGTACTTCCTGCACAACCGGGTGGATTCGATCTGGTCGCGCGCCGCCTCCATCCAGCAATTGGCGCCTAACGCGCGCATTGGCGTGGGCCACGGCCAGATGGGCGAGGCGGAACTGGAGAAGACCATGCTCCAGTTCATGCGTCACGAGTTCGATGTCCTAGTATGTACTACTATTATAGAAAATGGTTTGGACATACCTCTTGCCAATACCATGGTGGTCGAAAACGCGGAGAAATACGGCTTGAGCGAACTTTATCAGTTGCGCGGCCGGGTGGGCCGTTCGAACCGCCGGGCGTACGCTTATCTGCTCGTGCCGGTGGATACGGAGCTCACCGAAATTGCCCGCAAGCGTTTGGCTGCGCTGAAGGAATTCAGCGATTTAGGCGCCGGTTTCAAAATCGCCGCTCTCGACCTGGAATTACGCGGCGCCGGCAACCTGCTGGGCGGCGAGCAGCACGGCCACATCAATTCGGTGGGTTTCGACACCTACGTCCGCCTGCTGGACGAGACCGTGCGCGAACTCAAGGGGGAAGAGGTTGCTCCCGAGATCCATTCCAGCATCAACCTAGGTTTGGAAATCCGCATTCCGCCGGACTATATTGGCGACGAAAACCAGCGGCTGCGCGCCTACCGGCAGATCGCCAACGCCGCCGACGCCGCGGCCCGCGACCGTGCCGAAAAGGAACTGGAGGATCGTTATGGCACAGTCCCGGAGGCGGTGCGCAACCTGCTGCTCTATTCGGCGCTTAAAACCTCCGCCGAGCAGGCCGGCATCGAAGCCGTCGACCGCCGCCATAACCTGCTGAGTATCAAGTTCCACAAGGAGACGCGGGTGGATCCGGCCCGGCTCATGCAGGTGGTGAGCCAAACGCGCGGCGCGCAATTCAGTCCGGCAGGCGTATTGCTACTACCCTTGGAGGGCTTGAGCGGCGCGGCCGATATTTTGCGCTTCCTGGGCGACCGTCTGCAATTGCTGAAGCCGGGGAGCAGCAATCCCGCAGTGCTGGTAAAATAAGGAGTCACTTATGATTTGCCGTATTGTAGTACTCAGCGTGTTGGCGCTTGGCATGTTTGGCGTGGCGCCCGCTGCGGACATTCGCGTAGTGGAAGAAATCGCCGCGAAAGTCAACGGCGAAATCGTCACCAAGGGCGAGTTGTCCGAACAGCGGCGCCTGGTCGAAACCTACCTTCACCAGGAACAGCACCTGAGCGGCCCGACTTTGCAGGCGGCGGTAGACGACCAGTCCAAGAATATTCTGCGCGACAAGATCGATCAGCTTCTGCTGGTGCAGAAGGCCAAGGAACTGGAGATCAACGTGGACAGCGAAGTGACGCGGCGGCTGCTCGAATTGCAGGTTCTCAGCAAGATCAGCGATCCGGAGAAGTTCCACGATTACATCCGCGACCAGACCGGCATGCCCTTCGAGGAATACAAGCAGAAGATGACCGACGAATACCTGGTACACCGCGTGGTCGGCCAGGAAATCGGCATGCACGTGACCATTCCGGAAGCCGATCTCCGCAAGTACTACGACGAGCATAAATCAGAGTTCGTGCGCAAGGAACAGGTCTACCTGAGCCAGATCCTGATCTCGACGGAAGGCAAGACGCCGGAACAGGTTGCGGCGGCCGAAAAGAAGGCCAAGGACCTGGTGGCGCGCGCGCGCAAAGGCGAAAAATTCAGCGAGCTGGTGCAGGCCAATTCCGACGATCCGGAGACCGCGCGCAACGGCGGCCAACTGCCTCCATACGGCCGCGGCGTGATGCCGAAGGAGATGGAGGACGTGGTTTTCAAGGAGAAGAAAGGCTACGTCACCGATCCGTTCAAGCGTCCTCAGGGGTTCGTCATTCTGAAGATCGAAGAGCGCTACGAAGCGGGGCAGGCAACTTTCGACGAAGTAAAGGAAGGGATCCAGGACAAGCTGTCCCAACCGCAGATCGAGGCCCGCATGCGGCCTTATCTCACCAAGCTGCGCCAGGCGTCTTTTCTGGAAGTCAAAGACGGCTACATCGATACCGGGGCCGCTCCGGGCCAAGATACGCGCTGGCACGAAGTTGCCCAGCTTAAGCCGCAAACTACCACCAAGGAAGAAGTGGCGGCTCAGCACCGGAAGCGCAAACACCTGTTGTTCATTCCGATCCCAGGCACCGTCGACACCAATGCCAAGCGGGCCGACGTGGATACCTCTCAGTCCGGGGACCGAAAGGACCAGCCGCAGTCCGAAGCGCCGTCCGCGGCGCCCACGCCGCCCATCAAGCAATGAAATCGCCCTATGTGAACGAGCTGGAAACGAATAAGATCGTCACCGGCAGTTTTCTGGTGCATTCCAAGGAGGTTCGCACCAAGCGAACCGGCGAAATCTATCTTTCGTTGCTGCTGGCGGACCGCACCGGCGAGCTTGACGCCAAGATGTGGGATAACGTGGCCGAAGTGGTCGACGCCTTCGACCGCGACGACTTTGTCAAGGTCAAAGGGCTCATTCAGATTTTTCATAACCGCCCGCAATTGACCGTCCACAAGGTGCGCCGCCTGGACGACAGCGAAGTCGACTACGGCGACTATTTCCCTTCCTCGCGGCGCGATCCGGAAAAAATGTGGGGCGAGTTGCGGGCGCGCGTGGCGGCGCTCGCGAATCCCCACCTCAAAGCGTTGCTCGACGCCATGCTGGACGATCCGGATATCGCCCAGCGGTATCGCCGCGCGCCGGCCGCCAAGCAGATCCACCATGCCTTTCTGGGAGGGCTGCTGGAACATGTGCTCTCGCTTTGCTCCCTGGCCGGCACCGTGGCGCCCCACTATCCGTTCATCGACGGCGATCTTTTGCTGGCCGGCGTGGTGCTGCACGATATCGGCAAGATCTACGAGCTCAATTACGAACGCGGGTTTTCCTATTCCACCGAAGGCCAATTGATCGGGCACATCCAGATTGCGCTACGCATGGTGGCGGACAAACTGCGCGGGCTGCCCGATTTTCCGCCGGAGCTTCGCACGCTGGTGGAGCATATGATCCTGAGCCACCACGGCCACCTTGAATTCGGTTCCCCCAAGCTGCCGATGTTTCCCGAAGCGCTGCTGTTGCACTATCTCGACGACATGGACTCGAAGATGGAATCCATGCGGGCGCTGATCGAGAACGACCGCCAGGTGGACGGCTGCTTCACCGCCTATAACGGCGCCCTGGAGCGGCCGGTGTTGAAAATGGACCGCTACCGGCTTGAGGAACCGCCGGCGGCCGGCACGGCCGGAGCCACCCCCGCCGTTCCGGCGCCGCCGCGCGCCTCCAGCCCCGCTTCCGAGGGGCGGCCGGCCGAAGCGAGCTCTCCCTTCGCCAGCAAGCTCATCGAGGCCCTGCAGCCGGCCCTGCCGATCGAGGAGAAGTGATGCCAAAGACCGCTCGCGAAGTTCCTCCGCCGCTCGAATTGATGTGCCTGAACGCGCTTTGGTCCGCCGGCGAAGGTTCGGTGAAAGACGTCCGCGCCGTGGTGGCCGCCACTCGCCCGCTGGCCTACACCACCATCATGACGGTGCTCGAAAGGCTGGTGCGCAAAGGCAAACTGTCGCGCCGCAAATCCGGGCGCGCGTTCCTGTACGCCCCGCAAGCAACGCGCGAAGCCACGCGGCGCGCCGCCGTCCGGGAACTGGTCAATGGTTTCTTCAACGGATCCGAAGACGAGTTGCGTAATTTCCTGAGCGCGGCGCAGCCCAGCGATGCCGCCGCTGCCGCCGCCCTGCCCAGGGTGGAATATTCGTCCGGCATCGATACCACGCTGCTCTAGGAAAAACGTGAACGGAACTTCCGCGAAAGGCTTACGGTCGGCCTGCTATTGGGCGGTGTTGCGGGAATCAAGAAGCGGCTCGGTCTGAAGTGAGGCGACCTGTGGAATATCCGGCGAGATTCGTTAAAGACAAGGCATCGGGCGGCTTCGTGGTTACCTTTCCGGACGTTCCGGAGGCGATCACCGAGGGCGAAACCCTCAACGAGGCGATGGCGATGGCACAGGAGGCCCTGGAACTCGCGCTCACGTTTTACGTCGAGGCCTCGCGCGACCTCCCAAAGCCGGGAACCTTGAAAAAGGGAATGCGGCTCGTGCCGGTTCCGGCGCTGAGCGAGGCGAAGTTCATGCTGTACGAGGCCTTGCGCTCAGCCGGTGTCAGGAAGTGGAGTTGGCGCGGAGGCTCCGATGCTCCCCAAGCCAGGTTGACCGGTTGCTGGACATCAAACACAGGTCAAAGTTGGATCGTTTGCAGGCGGCGTTTGCGGCCCTCGGTAAGCGATTGTCCGTTCAGGTACACGACCAGGCCGCGTGACCGGTTCACTGGGCACACCGGCGACTCTGTTCGCCTATCCGGACCCGACTGTGTGAGAATTGCGGTCGAGTGCCTGAACTGGTCTCCATTTTATTTGGCGGTGCTTTCACCGTAGCTTCAGCCTATGCGTGGGGAGCTTTGGCATTGCGCCGGCTTTCCATCCCCTGGGAAATCGCCCTGGCGGCAGGCGCCGCCATCGAAAGCCTGCTGGTGTTTGTCATTCTGGCGTGCGGCGCCGGCGGTTGGCCCATGTATCTCGGCTTGGGCGCCGCGCCGCTGGCGTGGCTCGCCTGGCCGGCGCGTTCCCGGGCGGCGGCGACCCGGCCTCTGCCGCGGGCCTCGGGCTGGGACTTTTTATTGCCCGTCATTCCCTTTCTCGCCTACGGCGTCTGGTATCTGGTCAATGCGCTGGTTCCCGAAACGTGGCCCGACGGCCTCACCTATCATCTCGGCCTGCCCGCCGAGTACGTCCGCATGGGCGCTTTTCCCGACCGCATCACGTTCTTCGACATGGTGCCGCAGGGCATGGAAATGCTCTTTACGGCGGCGTTTGCTTTTGGACGCCACTCGGCCGCAAAACTGGTGGAGTTCGCCCTGTTTGCCGCCACGCCTCCGCTGATTTTGCGGATTGCCGCGCGATTGGGATTGAGCCGCGGGGGCGCGCTGCTCACCGCGGGAGCCTACTTCTTCGCTCCCGTCGCCGGGCTCACCGGATCGTCGTCCTACAACGACGCCGCGCTGGTTTTCTTCGCGCTGGCGTCGTTTTGGCTTCTCCTCGAATGGCGGGACCGGGTGCCCGGCGGCGGCGCGCACCTGCTGGCCGCGGGCTTGACGGCCGGCTTCTGTTATGCCATCAAGATGCCGGGAGCGGCCGCCGTGTTGGGCACGGTTCTATTCGTGATCGCGCAGCGGCGTTGGCGCGGCTTGTTTCCGTTGGCCGCGGGAGCCGCGTTGAGCATAGCGCCGTGGATGGGCCGCGCCGCCTTCCTCACCGGCAATCCTCTGGCACCGCTTGGCAACCGCATCTTTCCCAATCCGTTTTTTCACATCGCCGTCGAACGGGATCTTGCTTCGCACCTGGCTTCCCTGGGCACGGTGAAGTGGTGGGGCGTGCCGTGGGAACTGGCTTTTGGCGACCGCATGGTGGGCACCTTCGGACCGCTCCTATGGCTGCTTCCGCTCGCTTTGCTGGCGTGGCGCAGCCGTGCCGGCCGGCTGTGCTTGGCGGCGGCCCTGCTGCTCTCGACCCCCTGGTTGAGCAACAAGGGCGCCCGCTTCCTGATGCCGGCGGTGGTGTTCGGATGGCTGGCGCTGGGCCTGGTGCTGCCGCGCCGCGCCGCCTGGGCCGCGTTCTGGCTTCAAGCCGCACTCTGCTGGCCGCAGTTGCTCAACGCCTTTCAGCCGCCCTGGACGTTCCGCCTGCACGAATTTCCGCTCGCCGCCGCGCTGCGCATCGAATCGGAGTCCCACTACCTGGCAACCCACACCACGGAATACGCCGCCGCGCGGATGATCGAAGCCCATAGCCCTCCCGGCGCACGCATCTTCTCTTTCAGCGCCGTGGCCAACGCCTACCTCGACCGGGACGTGCGCGTTTTCTGGCAGTCGGCCGAATGCGACCGCCTCGACGACATGTTTCACCTGGCCGCCAACGCCACCACCGATTACTTCTATGACTGGCGCTTCGAATTCCCGTCCCAATCGCTGCGGGCCGTGCAGTTTCGGATTCCCGCCGGCTACCCGAGCGAATGGGACGTGGACGAAGTGGAGTTCGCTTCGAACGGTGAGCGGCTCGACTCCAATCCCGCCTGGACCCTGCGCGCCAAACCCAACGTGTGGGAAGCGCCGCTGGCTTTCGACGGACTGACGCTGACGCGCTGGCGGACCTGGGAGCCGTTGCGCCGCGGCATGTTCCTGGAAGTGGATTTCGATGGGCCGCGCACCATCGACACCGCCGTGGTCCTGTCGCATACTCCGGCGCTCGGCGTGTCGCTCGATTGCTGGGTCCAGGGTCTGGACTTTCACTGGAGCAAGGTCGCCACACCCGGCGTCGCCACCCTGCGCCGGCCGGAGGACTGGCGGTTCGCCGTGGCCCGTTTGTTGAGGCGCGCCGGCTATCGCTACGTGATGGCCCCGGTGGGCGATTCCGGCAACGGCCCTCTCGGCGAGGCAATTCTGGCCCACCCGCTGGAGTGGAACATGACCGTCGAAGCCCGCTCGAGGAACGAGGTGCTGTTTCGTATCCGCTGAGAAAGCTGTCAGCAACCAGCGGTCAGCGGTCAGCAATCAGCCAAACACCGCTGTAGCTGAAAGCTGACCGCTGACTGCTGGCCGCTTCACTTCATTCATACCGCAGCGCCACGATGGGATCGATGCGCATGGCCCGCTGGGCGGGGACGAAAACCGCGAGCGCGGTGGCGGCGGCGAGCGAGAGCGAGATTCCGGCGAACGTCACCGGATCGGTCGCGCTGACGCCGTACACCAACGATGCCATCAGCCGCGCGAACCCGTACGCGGCGGGCAGCCCAACGGCCAAGCCTACCGCGGCCGTCAACATGCCGCGGCGGAATACCATCAAGAGCACGTTTGGTCTTGCCGCGCCCAACGCCAGGCGGATGCCGATCTCGTGTGTTTGTTCGGAGACCACGTAGGCCATGACGCCATACACACCAATGGCCGAGAGCACCAGGGCGATCGCTCCGAAAACGCCCATCAGCACGGCCATATAGTTCAGCCCGATGGCGCTATTGTGGATCGATTTCTCCAGCGTCTGCATCTCGGTGATGGGCTGCTCCGGATCCACGGAGCGGATGGCGGCGGTTACGGCCGGCGCTACGCGCAGGGGATCGCCCGTGGTACGGATACCAAGATCCATCCACCCCGCCGGCGCCTGCAGATAGGGCAGGTAGATGGTGCGGCGCGGCTGGCGGTCGTAGGGATTGTGCATGAGGTCTCCCACCACTCCCACGATGGTCACCCATGGGTTTTTCGAATCGGGCGCGCCGATCTTGATGTGCCGGCCGATGGGCGACTCGTTGGGCCACCAGCGGTGCGCCATGCGCTCGCTGATGGCGGCGACGCGAGGCGATTCGGGGCCGTCGCCACTACTAAAGAAGCGGCCGGCGCGCAAGGGGACGTGCAAGGTTTCGAAGAAATTCGCGCTCACCACCTGGTACATGCCATTGGGTGCGTTGCCCGGCTCGACCGCGCGGCCTTCTATGGTGAAGTCGCGGCCGCTGGAGTGCTCACTATAGGGCATGGCGGATGCGGCCGAGGCGGAACGAACTTGCGGGATCGCCGCGATCCGCTCCAGCACTTGGCGATAGAAAGCCGCTTTCTGCCGCGGCTGCTCGTACTTGTTGTCGGTTAGCGCCAGACGCAGCGTGAGCAGGGTATCGGGCTCGAGCTCGGCGCCCCGTTTCTGCAGCGTCTGGAAGCCGCGAACCATCAGACCGGCGCCCACCAGCAGGACCACGGCGAGCGCGATCTCGGCGGAAACCAGAACGTTGCGGAGGGCGTGCCGCCCGCGGCCGCTGGAAGAGCCGCGGCCGCCTTCCTTCAGAGCATCGGTGAGATTGGGCCGCGAACACTGCCATGCCGGCGCCAATCCCGCCAGTATGCCGCTAACGACCACCGCCAATACGGTGAACCCCAGCGTCCGGGTGTCCAGGGCGATATCCTTCCAACCCAGGATGTAGCGTTGAATCTCGGGCGGCATCCCGGTTTTGATCGCCTTCATGCCCCAGTTGGCGAAACCGAGGCCGAGCGCTCCTCCGCAGATCGAAAGCACCACGCTTTCGGTGATGAGCTGCACCACCACGCGGGAACGGTTGGCGCCGAGCGCCGTACGCAGCGCGATCTCGCGCAACCGCCCGGTGGCGCGCGCGAACTGCAGGTTGGCCACGTTTACGCAGGCGATCAGCAGCACGAAGAGGACCGAGCCCAGCAGCATGGTGAGGTAGTCGCTGGTTTCGCGATCCACCAGGAATGTCCGTCCGGGCCACACCATAAAATGCCGGTTCTTGTTGGTATCGGGATACGCCGCCGAAAGGCGCGCGGCGGTGCTGTCCACCCGGGCTTGGGCTTGAGGGACTCCGTCCGGCGGCTTCAGGCGCGCGACCGCGACCATGGCGTTGAGCCGGCGCGAGGTGCGCTGTTCCGGGGTGAGCGCCAGGGGTGTCCATATCTCGGTGGCCAGGGGGAAATCGAAGCTGGAGGGCATGACGCCAATGACTACGAATGTGCGATCGTCCAGGCGCACGGATTTTCCCACGATGGCCGGGTCGGCTCCGAAACACCGCTTCCAGAGCGGGTCGCTGAGAATCACCTCGCGGTCGCGCCCGGGCTCGTCCTCGCCCGGCTGAAAGCCGCGCCCGATGGCGGGCCGCACACCGATCACGCCAAAGAAATTGGCGGTCACGAGCGCCTGCTGGACGCGCAGCGGCTGGTTTCCCGCGCCCACGATATTGGCCAGCCCGTATTCCCAACCGCCGAACTGCCGGAAGGCCGTGTTGTCGCGCTGGATGTCCGCCGCGTCCGCCGGAGCAATGTCGTTCCAATATTCGGGATTGCCGGGATCGGCCTGCACCACCATGGCAAGGCTATCCAAGCCGGGCAGCGGAATGGGTTTCCAGAGCAGGCTGTCGCAGACGCTGAAAACCGCGGTGGTGGCGCCGATGCCGAGCGCCAGGGTCAGCACGGCGGTGGCGAAAAACGCAGGCGAGCCGCGAAGCATGCGCGCCCCATATCGAACGTCGTGCCAAAGGTGCATCCCGAACCCCCGAAAAAGATAGTACGACGGGCCGGGAGCTGGAGTTCAGGCGATTTGCGGAGCGGGCGGGGGGATGGGAACGGGTAGGCTTTGACAGGCTTGAGATTGCAGGAGTGCGAAATCTCGCCGCAGGCTGGAGCGGCCGCGCCGGGCTGGACCGGCTTAAGCGGGGCAATGACCACAAACGGCATATCCGCCCATCCGGCGAATTACACTATTAGGATGTCGCCATCATCCGCGCCGCCGGCATTGCGCGTGCGCAATCTCCGCAAGGCGTTTCAGGATGTGCTAGCCGTGGACGGCCTGAATCTGGAAGTGCGCGCGGGCGAATGTTTCGGCCTGCTGGGTCCCAACGGGGCGGGAAAAACCACCACCATCGAAATCTGCGAAGGGCTGACCGGCTGCGATTCGGGCGACGTGGAAGTGCTCGGGATGAGGTGGGAAAAAGACGCCCGGCGTTTGCGGGAGCGGCTCGGCATTCAGCTCCAGGAGACGCAGCTTTCCGAAAAGCTCACGGTGCACGAGACGCTCTCGCTGTTTCGCAGCTTCTTTCCGCGGGGCCCGTCGGCGGACGAGGTGATCGCCCGCGTGCAACTGGACGAAAAGCGCGAATCCCGCGTGGGCGGCCTTTCCGGCGGCCAGAAGCAGCGGCTGGCGCTGGCCTGCGCGCTGGTGGGCGAACCCGACCTACTGTTCCTCGATGAGCCCACGACCGGCCTCGATCCGCACGCGCGCCGGCAGCTCTGGGAGCTGATCGCGGAATTGCAACGGGCCGGCCGCACGATTCTGCTCACCACGCACTACATGGAGGAGGCCGAACGCCTCTGCGACCGCGTGGCCATCATGGACCACGGCAAGGTGATCGCGCTGGGCACTCCGGGCGAGCTGATCGCCTCGATCGGCGCCGGGCACGTGGTCCGATTGTCTTCGGCCGGCCGCCAGCTCGATGCCGCCGCCTTCGGCGCCCTGGGATGCGTGGCCGCCGCGCGGACGGAGGACGGCGCGGTGGAAGCCCAGGTCGGGCAGCTCCATGACGCGCTGCCGGCCCTGCTCGACGAGTTGGAGCGGCAAGGGCAACCGCTCACCGAGCTGCGCGTGCATTCGGCAACGTTAGAGGACGTTTTTGTGGCATTCACGGGACGGCGGCTGCGCGATGAATAGGCGGCATCCGCTGTTCGAATTGACGCTGGTGCGCTTCCGCGAGTTCGTGCGCGAGCCGGAAGCCATTTTTTGGGTGTTCGTGTTTCCCATCCTGCTGGCCGGCGGCCTGGGCCTGGCTTTTCGCAACCGGCCGGCGGAGGTGCTGAAGATCGCCGCCACCAACCCCGGCCTGGTGCGCGCGCTGCGCCAGGAAAAGCAGCTCGACGTTCGCCAGCTCCCGCCAGGTTCGGCTATCCAAGCGCTGCGGCAAGGCAAGGTCGCGCTGGTGGTGGAGAGTTCGGCCGGCGGCGTGGTATACCGCTTCGACGACACCAATCCCGACGGCCGCACCGCCCGCCAGTTGGCCGATAGCGCCATCCAGCGCGCCGCCGGCCGGTCCAATCCAGTCCCCATCGAGGACCGGTTGATGCGCGAGCCCGGCTCCCGCTACATCGACTTTTTGATTCCCGGGCTGCTGGGCATGAATATGATGGGCAGCGCCATCTGGGGCGTGGGCTTCGCCGTGGTGGACGCACGCCGGAAAAAGCTGCTCAAGCGCCTGGTGGCCACGCCCATGCCGCGCCACTACTACCTGCTCTCGTTTATCCTTTCGCGGCTGCTGCTGCTGGTGGTGGAAGTGGGAGTGGTGGCGGGCTTCGGCATGGTGGTGTTTGGCGTGCCGATGCGCGGCTCGCTGGGCGGATTGGCGGTGGTGTGCGTCACCGGCTCGCTGGCATTCAGTTCGGTAGGCCTGCTCATCGCCTCCCGCGTGCACACCATCGAGGCCGCCAGCGGTCTGATGAACCTGGTCATGATGCCGATGTGGATCCTCTCCGGCGTATTCTTCTCCGCCGAGCGGTTTCCGGACGCGCTGCAGCCCATGATCCACGCGCTGCCCCTGACCGCGCTGATCGACTCGCTGCGCGCCAACATGCTGCAGGGCGCCGCGCTGGCGCAGGTCGCGCCGCAACTCGGCATCATGGGTGCCTGGATGGTGCTTTGCTTCGGCCTGGCGCTGAAACTGTTCCGCTGGAAATAACGGATAGCGTTCAGCGATCAGCAGTCAGCGATCAGCCCCGCACGGCACCGCGGCGCGCTGCTCCGACCATGGATGGCAGATTGCGGTAAAATGTCAAAAGGCGAGGATGTGGGAAATGCGTCGAACAGTGGGAGCCAGGTACAGGGGCAAAGTAGATAGCGCGGGACGGATCCTGATACCGGCTCCGCTTCGCGAAAAGCTCGGCGTACAGCCTGGCGCGACGGTGAGTATCACGGAAGGCCGCGCCGGGCGGATCGTGCTCGAATCCAGGACGGCTGCCGTGCGCGAAGCGCAGGAATACTTCTGCGGCCTTGCTCCCGCAACCGAAGTGTGGTCGGACGAACTGGTCGCCGCGCGCCGCGAAGAGGCACGGCGTGAAGTTGAAGACTGAGCAGCCGCAATACGTGCTTGACAGTTCCGCCGTTATCGCGCTGGTAAGACGCGAGCAGGGATGGGAGAAGGTCCAGGCCGCGCTGGAGCGCTCGGTGATATCGGCAATCAGCCTCACAGAATCGATGACAAAACTGGTTCGCCAGGGAGGGGAACCGCGTCTGGTGGAGCGCTTGCTCAGGGCTCTGGATCTCGAAGTGATTCCGTGGGACGAGGAGTTGGCATGGGCGAGCCGCGATCTTTCCTCTCTCGCCTGGACAAATGGCCTTTCCTTCGCCGATCGGGCGTGCCTGACGCTTGCGCGTCAACTGGATTTGGCCGCGATGACAGCCGACTCGGGATGGAGGAAACCGGGCCACGGCGTCCGCGTGTGCCTGTTTCGAGAAGGCAGGCGCAAATGAACGCGTCAGTCGGCCGGTCTCCGGGCGCGCGAGCCAGGACTCGCGCTGAAACTGCTCAGGTGGAAATAACAGGGCTGAAGCGATCAAGAAAATGGATTTACCACCCGGATCCGTCCGTACTGATGACCGTCATTGAAGTCTTCAGAGTAGACGGTGTGCGTTCCCAGGGCTTCCGCGGCAGCGAGAATCGCCGCATCCCAATAAGAAATCATAAAGCGCTGCGACAGCTCGATAGCGATCTGCACTAGCTCGCGGTCGATGGGCTGGCAGGGAAACTCCGCCCACTGCTCGATCCATTCCAGGGCTTGGACGGCGGAGAGCGGACGCACGGCTTTCTTAACCACGGTTACAAAGAACTCCTGCAAGACCTGAGCCGACGTGCCGAAGTCCTCCGATTCAACGAGGTCGAGGGCACGCTTGCGTTTGCGTTCCTCCTTGCCACTCCCAACTGCCGCATACACCAGGACGTTGGTATCGAAGAAGACCCTAGCGCTCATGCAGGTCTTCCCGTGCCCAGGTCTTCTTGCCAAGCCGGCCTTGAGATTGTCTGCTCAATTGGAGCAACCGCCCGCGGGCGCGGCGGGCGCGGTCCTGGTGGCCGGCGAGATTGGTCAGGTACTCACGCACCAAGGCGTTCACGCTGGAGTCGCGCTCGGCGGCATGGCGGCGGACGGCGGCCAGAACATCGTCGTCCACGCTGAGAGTGATGTTCTTCATATACACAGTGTATGTGTAACTGTGCGACGGAACAAACGCCGGCCCAGCCTATTCGAACCGGGCGCGAAATTCCTCGAAGGCGCGCTTGATCTCGGCGACTTCGTTTTCCAGTGCGGCCAGGCGCTCCCTGTCGCTGGGGCCCGCTGGCCGGGCCTCGCTCGCCGAAGCCTCGGCGTACGCGGCCGTTTCCACATCGCCCGAAAGCAGGTGGGCGAACCGCGATTCGCGCGATCCGGGCTGGCGCGGCAACTTCTTTACCAGGCCGCTTTCGGCCATCCGATCGAGGGTGTGCTCCACTGCTTCCAGATCGTCGAAAGTGTGCAGGCGCTCGCTGCGTCCCCGCAGTTCGCCGGGCGTTTGCGGCCCGCGCAGCATGAGCACGCACAGCAGCGCCACCTCGCGGCGGCCCAGGTTCAGCTTCTCGATCAAGCGCTCGGTATGCTTGGGCACGCGTACGTCCGCTCCGGTAATGCGCGTGGCCAGTCCTTTGGCGCGGAGCGAGGCCAGCGCCGCCTCCACCACCCCCTCGTCGTAAGCGACGACGGGGTCGCGATTCGACCTCTGGTTGCAGGCGTTCACCAGCGCATTCAGCGACAGCGGGTATAGATCGGGGGTGGTGATTTCCTTTTCGATCAGCGCGCCGAGCACCCGTACTTCAGCCGCGTCCAGTTGCCACTCCATGGTTTCAGTGTAGCGGTGCGCGGCCGTCGCCGCCTCATCCGCTGTTACAATCGGGGTTCTCATCGTGACAGCGTGCAAAATATTAGTGACCGGCGGGGCCGGCTATATCGGCTCGCATACCGTCCGTCTGCTGCTCGACCAGGGCCATGACGTGACCGTGGTGGACAACCTTTCCAAGGGCTACCGGGAGAACGTTCCGGAAGGGCGCCTGGTGGAGATGGATATCGCCGACACCAAGGGACTGGCGGCGGTGTTGAAGGAGACCGGCGCCGAAGCCGTGGTGCACTTCGCCGCATTTATCGCGGTGGGCGAATCGATGCGCGAGCCCGCCCGTTATTTCTCGAACAACGTGTGCGGATCGCTGTCGCTCGTGGCTGCCATGGTGGAAGCGGGCGTCAAGCACGTGGTGTTTTCCTCCACCGCGGCGGTATACGGCAACCCGCACGCCACCCCGATTGCGGAGACGTTTCCCATTCAGCCCGTGAGTGCCTACGGCGAATCGAAGGTGATGGTGGAAACCCTGCTGCGGTGGTTCGACGAAATTCATGGCATCACCAACGTCAGGTTGCGGTATTTCAATGCGTGCGGCGCCGATCCCGAGGGCCGGCTGGGGGAGCGCCATGAACCGGAGACGCACCTGATCCCGCTGGTGCTGCGCGCGGTGACCAACGGGCGGCCGATGACGGTGTTCGGGGACGATTACGAGACATCGGACGGCACCTGTATCCGCGATTACATTCATGTCAACGACCTGGCGCAGGCGCACATTCAGGCGCTCGAATACCTGCTGGCGGGCGGCCGATCGGATGCGTTCAACGTGGGCAGCGGAAGCGGACACAGCGTGCTCGACATCATCCGAGCGGTGGAAGAAGTTACCGGCAAGAAGGTGCCCTACACGATCGGTCCCCGCCGCGAAGGCGATCCGCCCATCCTGGTCGCCGCTTCCGACAAACTCCGCACCAAGTTAGGCTGGAAGCCGGAATATACGGACCTGCGGGAGATCGTGCGGCACGCCTGGAATTTCGCCAGGAAGCAGCCTTAGCCGTGACACGCAGTTGATCGCTCTCGAGTTGAACCGCTTTGCGGCCTCGATAAATGGTCATTGCGCTGAAGCAGTATATTCCGGGACCAACGAAGAACGCCACCGCGGCGCGCAGGTATCGTCAGATGAAACTCGGAGCGCCGTCGGGATCGAACGAGAACGCGCGGTGCCAGGGCTTCGCGGGCATTCGCTTGAAGGCTTCTTCATCCATTTCATAGCCCCAACCCGGTTTATCGGGGATGGCCAGATAGCCGTTTTTCACGACGATCGTGTCGCCCTTGACGAGGTCTTTCCGGGGAGACGTGTCGTCCGGGTGGTATTCCAATATGACGAAGTTCGGGGTGCAGGCGGCGAAGTGAATGTTCACCAGCGTGGCGAGCGGGCCGAGCGGGTTGTGCGGCGCCACTTGGACATAGTGCGATTCGGCGATGGCGGCAATTTTTTTCTGCTCGAGGAATCCGCCGGCCAGACAAATGTCGGGCTGAACGATGTCCGCTCCGCCGGCCACCAGCAACTGCTGAAACTGGAACTTGGTGTAGAGTTCCTCGCCGGTGGCAATGGGGATCTGGACCCTGCGGCGCAGTTCGGCCATGGAATCGATGTTTTCGGGGCGGATGGCTTCTTCTAGAAACAGGGGATGGACCGGCTTCAGAACTTCCGCCAGATCGTAGGCCACATAAGGGGCGAAGATCCTGGCGTGGGCGTCGAAGCACAGGTCGACATTCGGTCCGACGGCTTTGCGCATGGCTTCGGCTCTTTCTCCAAAGGCGCGGACAGTGGCACTGATGGGGACGGTGCTGGTGAAGCCCAGTGTGGCCTTGAGCGCCGTGTACCCGTATTTCGAGATGAGGTTTTGTGCCTGCTCGGGGCTATTGGCCGCCTGATAACAGCGCACTTCGTTGCGGCACTTTCCGCCCATGAGCATGTAGACGGGCAGGCCGGCGGCTTTGCCGGCGATGTCCCATAAAGCATGCTCGATGCCGCTGATGGCGGCGTTGACGACCAGCCCGCCGGGGAAGCGGGTGAAGTTGTACATGGTGGCAAAGAGGTACTCGACGTTGCGCGGGTCCTTGCCCACGAGCCAGTCCTTGAAATCGCGGATGGTGGCGGCGGTGGCTTCGTCGGGCCCGGCGGAGTAGGCTTCACCCCAGCCGTGGACGCCCTGGTCGGTGGACACCTTCACATAGACGTAATTGCGGCCGGCGTTGACGACGAACGCCTGGACGTCGGTGATCTTGATCTCCGGCTTGCCGGTATAGCGGGGCGCCGTCTGCGGCATCGCGGCGGCCTGGAAGGGCAGGCCCACGAGGGAGCCGGCCGCCAGAAAATCTCTTCTGTTCATCTCTGAACCTCCATGGAAAGTGCGGCCACCGTACGGGCGACGCGGGATCAGGCGTCCACGTGGTGGCGGAAGAACTCGACCAGCGCAGTCTTGTTGCGAGTGGAAAGGGCCCGCGCGAGTTGCTCCATTTCCGTCTTGGGGAGAGGCTGAAAGGCCTTGGCGAGACGGATGTTCTGCTCCAGGTCTGCCGCCGTGGGGTGCCCAATGACGGCGGTGGCGACGGGCAGGGAGAGCGCATAGTAGATCAGGTTGCGGGGAGTGGCCTCCGGCTGGCCGGCGAGCCCGTCGCGGGCGAACACCTTCATGGCAATCACACCCATATTCTTGGCTCGGGCCACGGGCAGCGCCAGGGATTCGAAGCTGCGTTCGCCGGCGGTCACGGGTTTCGTCGTACCGATCATATCGGCCATGGCGGCGTTGAGAGCCATCTGGCAGCAATCGAAGTCGTGGCGTTCGAGAGCGAGTTTCATGGCGGTGGGGCTGTCATGGCTGGTGATGCCGATGAAACGCGTGAGCTTCTGTTCGCGCACCTTGAGAAGGGCTTCGAGGACGCCGTCTTTGGCCTCGATGCGGGCGAGGTCGTCTTCGTTTTCAAGGGAGTGGATTTGGATGAGATCCACCTGATCCACGCCTAGCCTCTTCAGGCTTCGCTCGACGGTGCCCTGGACTGCGGCGCCGTCGCGGCTGCTGATCTTGGTAGCGACGAAGAGGCCCCGCTTCCCCCCACGCGCCTGGAAAGCCTGCCCGTACAACAGCTCGCTGCGGCCGCGGCCGTAGCTGTCGGCGGTATCGAAGTAAGTAATGCCCGCTTCCACGGCCTGGACAACCGCGCGCACGGCGTCCTCGTCGTTGCGGGGCTGGTAAAATCGCTGGCCGCCGCCGAAGGCCAGAATGGAGACGCGCTCGCCGGTCTTCCCCAACGGGCGCATTGGCAGCGGAAGCTCGGCGCCGGAGAGTGATCCGACCATGCCGGCCACCGCGGCCGTGCTTTGCAGGAACTCGCGTCTTGACGTGTCCATGGATGCGCTCCTCGCTTGGACTGAGAATATCACCCTGCGGTCTTCGAGTGGGCGGGGCCTGGCTCGCGGGGGTGCTTAACCGATCTTGGAAAAATCCGCTCCCGTCGACCGCTCCCTGGCGGTTTCCGCGCCTAAACTGTGAAATCCCCAGACCGGTTAAGCGCCTGGCTCGCGGGGCAAAGTCCGGGTATCAATCGACACCGGGCATCAATCGAACCGCGGTGGGTTGATGCCGGTGCTACAATTTTTCCTCGGATCTAATCTATGACGTCGAAGGGCTTCCTCTGGGCGGGCGCTACGCTGCTGGCAACCGCTCTATATGCACAGCGCTCTCCGGAGCCTGCCTCTTGGGGGATGAAAGCGATTCACCCGCCCAAATATACGCCTCCGAATCGGCCTTTGACCCGACTGGCGGACGTGAAAGCAACCCACAAGGCGGAAGCGAACTGGAGCCAGGTGATCGTGGATGACGACAAGCTCCGCGCGGAATTCATCTCGGTCGCGCCGGGCGCCGGGGTGTCGCCACGCTTCCATCCCGATACTCGCACCTGGTGGGCCATTCTGGAAGGCCAGATGCGCGTGAGCATCGAAGGCCAGGAGCCGTTCCTGGCTACCAAGGGCGCCATGGTACAGGCGCCTCGCCAGACCGTCTTCAGCATGGAGAACACCGGCAGCGGGCCGGCGGTGCGCTATGAAGTGAACGTTGCGGGGGCCACCACCTTTTATCCCGGCGGCGCGAAGCCGCCCGCAGTGCCCGGTTTCGAGTTCATACCCGTCGTGCTGCGGCGGACTCCCGGCCCCTGGGGGCACGGCAACCTCCCGCACCTGTCGCTGAGCGAAGTCGCGGAACATTACCGCGCGTCCGGCGATAAATTCAAAGGGCGGAATTTCGAGGACCGCTTTGTGGACGACGATCGCGGGGTGGTCAACGTGGTCTACGGCACGCGGCAGAATCAAGGCCCGGACGACCCGAAATCCTTGGGAACCTATCACCCGGAGACCAGCGAAATCATGATGGTCCTGATCGGGCAGTTCAGCGCGAAGGTAGAGGGGCAGGACCTAGTTGTCGGCAATGAAGGCGACGTGATCTACATTCCGAAGATGACGTTTCACAATGTGCGATACTCCGGGCCTGGGGTATCCTGCCGCATGGTGACCAGCGGCTTCGTGAACAACTCCCACGTAGCGCCGCTAGAGAAAGCGAAGTAGGGCGTCCGGCGCTTTTCCGAGTCCTATCGCGTCCACCACGTCATTCCGTCGGGTTCGAGTCCGACCTCGATTTTGCCCGCCATCCGCAGACTGCCGAGATCGACCACCGCGACATAGTGATCGCGAGGACAGGCAACGAAAGCCCGGGCGCCATCCGGCTGCACTTGAATTCCGGAAGCGCCGCGCCGTTCAATTGGAACTCGCTTTACCACTTCACGGGTGTGAGCGTCGATGACCACGAGGTCCTTGCCCGCATGGGTTGTAACCAGCGCCAGCCGGCCGTTCGGAGTGAACTTCAGACGGTTGGCCCCGGGCACATCCGGAGTGAGCGTCGCGGCGGCCTTTTCGGACACAAGATCGATTACGGTAACAGTGCCGTCGCCGTTGCCCACCCAAACCTCCCGTTCATCGGGCGACACATCGAAACCTTCGGCGGCTTTCCCAACGGGGATGAGAGTATGCTTCCAGCCGTGGACCGTATACTCAACCGGAGGCGCTGGAGCGGCTGCCAGGATCTTTTTGACCTCGGTTCGATCGAAGACGCTCATCGTTCCGGATCCGGCGTTAGACGCGACCACCTTCGCGCCGTCCCGCGAAACCCATACAATGTGCGTCATGTCCTGCCCGGTTCCGAGCACCATCTGCAGGCGGCCGGTTGCCGGGTTGAATGCTGCCACGGCTTTGGAGCCCTCGGCCGTGAGCCAGATTAACTTGTCGTGCAAAATCAGGCCATGGGGTCCGACCAACGGCGCCAGTTCGATCGCCGGCAGGGCCGTATGATGCACCAGGTCCACCACGGCCAGAGTGTGCAGCGTACCTTCTCCGTAGTTCGACACATACGCCGTTCGTCCATCCGGCCCCACCGCCACCTCATGTGGATCCTCGCCGATCGGAACGCGCGCCAGCACCTGGAGTGTTGCGGCATCCACCATGGCAAGCGCATGAGCCTGCTTCGTTACAACGAGCAGTGTCCCCCGCGAGCCCGCTTGCGCCATGCCCGCCGTGCTGCCGGCGCAGACAATTACCGCCGCGGCTAACCCTCTTAGCATAATCTTCATTGTTTTCAGTCTTATTAAACTCGAACTTGTTGATTCGCTGTCAGTCCCTGCATGGAAAAACCGAGGTTTTCCAGAGCGGCTATCAATGACTGGCTCTGGGCAGCAGTCAGATCTAACAACGGAGGCCGCACGTGCGTCCACTCGGGGTCACCGGAATAATGCGCTACGGTCGCCTTAAGAGCGCTGATCATAGGGTACTTTTGCAGGGTGGCTCGAGTTGCATTGAGTGCATCTTGCATCCGGTCCGCGTCGGGCGAACGCCAGTTCTCATATAGCCGGCGAATGGCCGCCGGATTCACGTTGGCAGTGGCGCTGATGCATCCGGCGCCGCCGTTACGCATGTTGGCCAGCAGGAATGTCTCGCTTCCCACAAAGAACTCGAAATCTCTTTGTGCAAACGCGTCCAATACCGACTTACTGTAACTCCAGTCGCTGGAACTGTCCTTCATTCCGGCCACGATTGACGGGTAAGCCTTGAGCAAACGCTCGATGAGTGAAAGGGAGAATGGTATTTGGGCGACGGGGGGGATGTGATAAAGATACAAGCGCAGCCGCGAGTCGCCGACACGCTGAATGACTTCCGAAAAACTGCGAAAAAGACCATCGTCGCTGACTCCCTTATAATAAAACGGCGGGAGCATCAAGACGCCTCCGCAACCTGACTTGACGGCGTGTGCCGTGAGCCGCACCGAATCGGGGAGCGCGCAGCAACCGGTCCCGGGCATGAGCCTGTCCGGAGGGATTCCCCGTTCGATGAGCGACGAGAGGAGAGATTCACGCTCCTCCACCGAAAGCGAGTTCGCTTCGCTATTGGTGCCGAATACGGCAAGGCCGGCGCATCCGAAATGCAACAGCCATTTGGCATGCCGCGCAGAGCGCTCGGCGTCTACCGAGAGATCCCGGCGAAAGGATGTGATGGCGGGCGCCAGCACACCGGAAAACCTGGTCTGCATTTCCATCTCCCCCATTTATCGCGGGTTGGACGATTCATTTTGACGCGGAACCGGGGTGCGCGGAAGCGCTGTCGCCATCTTCATGCACCAGCCAACGGGCCGCGTTGCGGATCAACCGTTGCGTCATGGGATGATTGAGGGCTTCGGGCGTGTGACCCGGAGTAAGATAGCAAACCCGGCCCTTCCCGGCTTCCTGCCACCAACCCGCGGCGGCCTCGACGTTCTCCCTGCTGAGCGATCGCAAGAGAAGATGTTCCGGACCCAGCGTGTATTTCGACATGTGCTGCTCGTCGAAAATCTCGTAGTCTTCGACTCCGGCGGTAATTGGATGATTCGGGTTTTCCACCACAATGGTAAAGGTGTAAGGGTGTGGATGGCCGCCAAAAGTCGCGCCCACGAGTTTACTGTATTCCGGTGGGTAATACGTTTGGGCGTTATGCATGGCCAACAATCCCCCGCCGCGCGCGACAAACTCACTGATTGCGCGCTCCTGTGCCTCCGTCATCCACTCGCGAAACGGTTTATCCGGGACCGGCTTTTCCGCCGAGCCGTTCTTTGGCGCCGGGCTCCGCATGTTGAACCCGTCCGGCCAGTATCTGCCGTTCCGGGCGATGATCAGCAACTGGTAGTCCGCCAATGACTCGGCCGTCAATGCCGTGACGTCTTCCAGAAAGGTGACCGGGATGTTCTCCCGGACCAGCGCCGCGGATAGCCCGTCCCGCATCACGATAGGACTATGAAAACGGTCGCCGATGACCGCCAGCGCGCGGGGACGATGGGCGCTCCGATAGACCTCCGATGCGTTGTCCACCTGCGCCGCGAGCGGCAAACACAATGCGAGTATCCAGAAAGACTTCACAGGTTCGTTCCTCCTACAAGCGGCAATCTCGGCGCTCCAGACGGCGCCGACCCTTGCTTCGAATTACCGGCGATTGTATCATCTCTAAGCGTGAAGCATTTAGTTCGATTCGATAATGCCGCGCTCCGCCGCCTGGGCCGGGGCGCTTCGAGGATGCCCGTGGTCCATAGACTTGGGCGATTGGGGCTGGCGGCGGTTCTCGCCGCGCTGTTGGCAACAGTTCTCTCCGGCCAGACAGCGGGGGCCAGCAAGGCGACCGCGCCGGGCAGGACAGTGCTCTACGCCGCCGTGGGACCTGAGCTCACGCAATATGATCTCGACCCGAACAACGACACACTCATCAAGCGAGGCTCGGTTACGCTTCCCGCCATCATACAGGAAGCGTGGCCGCATCCGTCGCGGAAGTACTTATATGTCGCCTGGAGCGGCAGCCGCGGCCAACACGGAGTGAGCGCGTATCGCATCGATCCCGCCTCGGGGGCACTGGTTGAAGATGGCAAGCCGGTATCGTTGGCTTGGCGGCCGATCTTCATCAGCACCGATATCGACGGCACGCATCTGCTCGAGGCCTACAACAATCCGAGTGGGTTGACGGTACAGCGGATTCTGCCCGATGGAAGTATCGGCGCCGCGATACAACAGGGACCGCTGGATTTCGGGATCTACGGGCACCAGGTGCGCGTGGATCCCTCCAACCGAGCGGTCATTCTGGTGACTCGCGGCAACGGGCCGACACCCACGAAGCCCGAGGATCCGGGCGCGCTCAAAATCTTCAACTATAAAGATGGAGTGTTGACGAACCGGCTTTCGGTCGCTCCCGGCGGAGGCTTCGGTTATCAGGTCCGGCACCTGGATTTTCACCCATCCGGTAAGTGGGTGTTCGTGACACTGGAACGGCAAAATCAGATTCATGTTTACCGCCGCATGGCCGATGGCACGCTGCGCACGAGTCCCTTGTTCGTCAAAGACACCCTTATGGAACCTGCAAAGAGCCGGAGCGGCCAAGCCGCGGCGTCGATTCACGTTCATCCCAACGGCAGGTTCCTGTATGTGGCGAATCGCGCCAGCGGCACGGTGGAATTCGAGGGGAAACGAGTCTTTGCGGGCGGCGAGAACACGATCGCGGTATTCTCGATCAATCAAGAGACAGGGGAGCCCACGCTGATCCAGAGCATCGACACTCGCGGTTTTCAGCCACGCACGTTCACTTTGGACTCTAGCGGCAGATTCCTGGTGGTGGCCAACCAGTCGCCGCAATCCGTGCGTACTCAGACCGGCGTCACCGTGGTTCCGGCAAGCCTGGCGATGTTCCGCGTGCGCGATGACGGAAAGCTCGAGTTCGTCCGGAAATACGACGTGGAAACCGGCGCCGGCCGAAGCCTGTTCTGGGCCGGGTTCGTCTCGCTGCCCCGATAGCGAGTACTGAGCTACTCCGTAATCGCTTTCAGTTTGCGCGCCGTACGTCCGCTGCCATCACTTGAGCCGGGCGGTTCAGAATCTCGTACATAGTCCCGATCTACGATCCGGAATCACGCGTGTCGAGCAAAGAAGAGGAATCCTCGTCGAGAAAGGCCCATGCGGCCGGATGGCGGCGGACCAGCGAGGCCGGGCAGGATGTCGAGATTGGGCCGGTCAGCGCATCGCGCACGGCGGCCGCCTTTCTGCGCTCTGGAACGCAGCAAATCCACGCATTGGCTCGAAACAAACCCGAGCAGGTGATCGTGATGGCAGTGCGCGGAACGGAATCGACATCTTTGAAATGTCCTTCGCCAACCTGCTGGCGGCGACAGGCTTCGTCGAGGACCACTACCTTCATGGCGACGGGGTCGTCAAAATCAGCCGACGGCGGATCGTTGAAAGCGATGTGGCCGTTTTCGCCGAAGCCTACGAAGGCGCAGTCGATGGGAGCGGCCGCCAGCAAGGACGAATAGCGGGCGATCTCCGCATCCACATCGGGCGCATCTCCGTGGATATAGTTGGCCGCGGCGAGAGGGAATTTTTTCTCCACCCGGGTCTGGATCCAAAAGCGAAAACTGGCGGGATGTTGTGCCGGCAGACCGACGTATTCATCCATATGGAACAACTCCACCCGCGACCAGCTAACCTCGCTGTGTCCGACCAGGGCGGTGATGAAATCCACTTGAGAGTTACCCGTGGCGACAATGATTCGTGCGCGGCCCCGCTTCTCGATGGCCGCCTGGGTAATCTCAGCGGCCTTCCGGGCAGCGTAAAGTCCCAGAAGTGTCCGGGATGGGTAGACTGAGACTTGGGACTTGCCGCAGGCAAACTTCCTCAATTCCGCTTGTGGTGGCATAGCCTGAGTGTACTTGAAATGGCTCCGCAACAGCGGGCGGTGGGCACGCAACGTGAGGGAGATGTTCCGCAATGGTGCGACGCGGCTTCGCGCGCGATGGGCCCGCTCAGTGGATAGCCACGTTCCCCTTCGTGAACGCCTTTTTCAGCAGCCATATGGCCGGGAGGCACGCGGCTATGATGAGCGCTGTCCAGCGGAACATGTCCACGTAAGCTTTAAGGTTGGCTTGCTGGAGCAGGATGCCGTGAAGCAGCCCATAGGCCTGTAGGTGGGCCTGCGGTTCTGCCGAGTACCGGCCCATCCCGGCAGTGAGGGCGGAGAGCCGCTGCTGAAACACCGGATCGTATGGCGTCATATGACTGACGAGATTCGCCTGGTGGATCTGTGTCATACGCGCCAGGAAGGTCGTGGAGACGGATATGCCGATACTGCCGCCCAGGTTACGCATCAGGTTGAAGATCCCGCTGGCGTTGCCGATCTTCTCCCTGGAAAGCGTCCCGACCGAGATGGCCATGAGAGGGACCATGACAAATCCCACACCCAATCCTTGTAACACGTTGGGCCATACAATGCTCCCCATCGAGACATCGAGCGTAAGGTTCCCAAACATCAACGTGGCTGCCGCGGTACAGGCGACGCCGAGCGACATCAGCCACCTGCCGTCCACGTAGGACATCAATATGCCGACAAGCGGCATCGCGATCATGGCGCCGATGCCTCGTGGCGCCGTCGCAAGACCGGCGCTTTGAGAGGTATAACCGAGCAGTGTCTGCAGGAACAAGGGGAGCATCGCGAGGGCGCTGTACACGGCCGCCATGATAATGGCCGTGATACTCGTGCCAACCCAGAAATTCCGGTCTCGAAAGACGTGTAAGTCCACGATAGGCTCGGGCGTGCGCAGCTCCCGCACAATCAGCACCAACAGAGACCCGGCCGAAATCACGCTAAACCAGGTGATCCACGCGCTGGCGAACCAATCCGCCTCTTGTCCCTTATCCAGGACGACCTGGAGAGTGGCCAGCCAAACGGTGAGCAGCCCGAAGCCGATTGCGTCGATCGTCCCCGGCTTCGCGTTCTCGATATATGGCGGGTCCTCTACATACCGCGCCATCAGAAACACCGCGAGGGCGCCGATGGGGATGTTGATGTCGAAGACCCAGCGCCAGGAGTAGTTGTCGGTCAGCCATCCGCCCAGAAACGGACCTATGATCGGAGCGCCCACGACCCCCAGGCCGAACGCCGCCATCGCCATCCCCTGTCTCTCTCGCGGGAAGCTCTCCAGCAGAATCGCCTGAGAGAGCGGCTGTAAAGCCCCGCCCGCCGCGCCTTGCAAGATCCGGGCCAGGATGAGTGCCGGCATCGACGGGGCCAACCCGCACAGGAACGATGCGGCCGTGAAGAGCCCGGTACACGCCAGCAAGAAGCGCTTTCGGCCGAAGCGGAGGGCGAACCAACCGCTGGCGGGAAGCACCACCGCATTGGCCACCAGGTAACTGGTCAGCACCCAGGTAGCCTCGTTGTTGGTGGACGACAGGCTGCCCGCGATGTTTGGCAGCGCAACCGACGTAATCGTCGTGTCCAGAACCTCCATGAACGTCGCCACCATGACCGCGATGGCGATCAGCCACGGATTTACGCTGGGATACCACTCGGCCGCGCCGTCCTGCATGGAAGGCGCGCTCATTGCGGCTGCCCGGTTGCTTGCGCGAGCGCCAACTCCGGCGGCGCAACGGCAGTCCGCGCATACGCAGGCACGGCAACCAGCAACGCAGCCGGGCAATTCGATAGCGATGGGTCTTGGAACATCTCACCTTTCCTTGTCGCCACGCGGAGCAGCAAGGCGAGCGCCATCGTGTAGCGAGCTTAAAATGAAGGACTTACAAGCTAGTTGCCGACGTTCTTCGCGTCAATCTCGGCAGTTGCCGATGAACTGCCGAGATTACCGGTATTGACGCTCAATATTGAGCTTCTTCATGCGGGATTGCAGGGTGGTGCGTCGAAGGCCCATCCGGACCGCGGCGCCGTCGGGGCCGGCGACTTTTCCACCAGACTCCCGCAAAGCCTCCAGAATCTGATCCCGCTGGGCGGATTCGTCCAGGCGAGCAGTTCCGCGAGAAGGGGGAGACGCCTTGGCAATTTCCGGAATCGCGATTTCGAGTACGCGGCCAGGGCTGAGGATGACGGATCGCTCGATCACGTTCTGCAACTCGCGGATGTTGCCCGGCCATTCGTATTTCGTCAAGGCTTCCATCGCACGCGCGGGAA
This sequence comes from Bryobacteraceae bacterium, assembly GCA_052325345.1. Taxonomy (GTDB): domain Bacteria; phylum Acidobacteriota; class Terriglobia; order Bryobacterales; family Bryobacteraceae; genus JBEKYD01. The sequence goes on along the minus strand of JBKQVG010000251.1, from coordinate 8,065 downwards.
TGGATTCGATGGGGCGGTTCATCCGCTTGGCGTGTTTCTGCGTGAAAAAGCGGACCAACAGCGGGATGTCTTCCCTGCGTTCCCGCAGCGGCGGAACCGTCAAGGGAAACACATGCAGCCGGTAGTAGAGATCGCTGCGGAACTTGCCTTCGTCGACCATTTGTTTCAGATTGCGGTTGGTCGCGGCGATGTAACGGACGTCCACCCGAATGGTCCGATTGCCTCCGACACGCTCCAGCTCCTGCTCCTGAATAGCGCGCAGCAGCTTCGATTGCAGTTCCAAAGGTATCTCACCCACCTCGTCCAGGAACAGCGTCCCCTGGTGCGCCAGCTCGAACCGGCCGATCTTCTGGGCGAAGGCGCCGGTAAACGAGCCCTTCTCGTGCCCGAACAGCTCGCTTTCGAGCAGGTTCGAAGGAATAGCGGCGCAATTCACCTTGATAAACGACTGCTTACTTCGTCCGCTTAAGTCGTGAAGCGCCCGAGCTACGAGTTCCTTGCCGGTCCCCGTCTCGCCCTGGATGAGTACCGTGGCGTCCGTGGGCGCCACCACCTGAATGCCCCTGAGCACCGCCTGGAACGCCGGGCTCTCCCCGATCATGCTCCCCACGTTCTGATCGAGGCGAATCTCGTCTTCCAGATACACCTTCTCGGTGGCCAGTTTTTCCTTCATCTCCGACAACTCGCGGTAAGCCAGCGAGTTTTCGGTGGCAATGGCAATCTGCCGCGCCACCTGCGCCAGCAAATCCACCTCGTCTTCGGTGAACGGTTCGCCGCTCCTCCGCGCCAGGTCGAGGACCCCCAACATTCCGTTGGCGCCGGCCAGCGGAATCGAACAGTTGGAGCGGAATCCCCGGTCGACATACTTGCGATAAACGGGAGACGGAAAGCGTTCGAAGTCGAGTCCAACGGTCATGACCGGCTTCCCGGTGGCCAGCGCCTCACCGGCGGGAAGACCTTCCGGCCGGGCCGAATCCTCGTCGGGCTCGAACGGCGTGCCGCCCGGCGAGTGCAGCCCGCTCAGATGGATTGCGCCGCTGGCTCTGTCCAGCAGGGCCATAGCCGCGAAATCGTGCGCCACCACGCGGCTGAGCTGTTCGGATATCGCCGCGAACAGCTCGTCCATCGGCAGCTTGGAAACCAGCGCATTGGTAATCTCGAACAATACTCTCGTCCGGTCCCGTTCCCGCAGCAGCGCTTGCCTGGTGAGATATCCATCCACCGAAACAGCCACTTCCGACGCGACCCGCTGCAGAAATGCCAGTGCTTCGTCGTCGGGCTTGAACGGCGCGGTAAATCCGAACCCGAGTATCCCGAGCCGGCGAGCGCCATTCGAAAGAGGCACCAGCGTCAACGCCCGTATGCCCTCTTCCAGCGCTTCCCGGATCACGTCGCTCCATCGGGTTTCGTTCTCCAGCGGCGATAACACCAGTGGCTTCTGCTCGCGCCAGATCCACGCGCCGACATGGTCGCCGTCGGTGGGAATGACGATTTCCCTGTCCTTGTACGGCCTGGTCGCGCTGATCGCCAGCAGGCGAAGCTGATCGTGAACCGGATCGTGAAGAACCAGTGCCAGAAAGTCGAACGACACGACACGGCGCAACGAGCCCGCCAGGGAGTTACAGAGAGTTTCCAAATCGCTGTGGCCGGCGATCGATTGGGACAGGTCGAAAAGCGCCTTGTAAATTACCGCGTCCGGAGCTCCCACATGGAAGATGCTATCAGGTGGCGCCACGAACGGCGTTGGACGTTGGCAAATGCCGGCCATCGGCATTTCAATCTCCAAAGCCTCCCGTTGTCCCCTGAAATCCGCCGCCGAATTCACAGCCGGGTTGAAGGTGGTCACTCCGGCGTTGCCCAGCCGGTCGATCGCGTCCCGGCGCATCAGCCGCCCGTTCCATTCCATGAATAGGCAGGAGACGATCGAATGGAATTCGCCTGGCGTCAACCCCGGTTGGGGCCGGCGTGGAATGCGGTTCGTCATCAATCGCTGTCTTCATATCGGTCTCAGATTCCGCGAAAGGAATCATAAGTGCATTTCGGTTTCCAGGAAGACTATCGGTATTGTGGTGCTCGGGATGCCATTAGTCCGTCGTTTGCCGAAGCAACTGCCGATAATCGGCATTGGGCGGTCTTCGGCCCTCGGTCACGGGGCGAAACGATAGCCCACGCCGCGCACGGTGTGGATGTAGCGCGGGTTCTGCGGATTGTCTTCCAGCTTCTGGCGCAGCCAGGCGATGTGCACATCGAGGGTACGGCTGGATACGCCGGGCTGATATTCCCAGACGCCTTCGAGCAATTCCTCGCGCGACACGACCTTGCCGCGGCGGTCGATCAGGTAGCGGAGCAAATCCAATTCCTTGGCGGCGAGGGCGATGGGAGCGCCGTCCTTCCGGACCTCGGCGCGGTCGAAGTGAATGTTGATGCGGCCGAAATCGTACTCGACGATCTGGAGCAGTTTTTCTTTCTTGACGCGGCGCAGCAGGGCTTCGACGCGCGCGAGCAACTCGGGAGGCTCGAAAGGCTTGGTAAGGTAATCGTCGGCGCCGAGCCGCAGGCCCACCACGCGATCGGTAAGCTGCGACCGGGCGGTTAGCATCAGGATCGCCACGTCTTTGCCTCTCTGGCGCAACTGGCGGCACACCTCGAAGCCGCTCATTTTCGGCAGCATGACATCCAGCACGATCAGGTCGAAGGGCCCGGTGGCGGCGCGCGCCAGGCCGGCGGCGCCGTCGTAGGCTGTATCGACGAGATAGCCTTCGCCGGTGAGGAGGTCGGAAAGGGTGAGAGCCACATCGGGCTCATCTTCGATTAGGAGAATACGCGAACTCATCCCGGTGCTCCGGCGGGCGCCACGGGCAGGCGGAGGATGAACTCGGCGCCCTTCATGGGCTCGCTCTTGACGTGAATGCTGCCGCCGTGCGCCTCGACGATGCGTTCCGCCAGGCTGAGGCCGAGGCCGGTGCCCTGGACCTGGTCGGCGAAGGCGCGCCGGCCGCGGAAGAAGGGCTCGAAGATGCGTGCCTGCTCGTCCTTGGGAATGCCCGGGCCGCGATCGGCCACGCGGATTTCCACCATCTGGCCCTTACGCCCGGTATTCCTGGCGGCGGACACGCCGATCCACGGCTCCTCGCGGGCGCCGTACTTGGCGGCGTTACCGATCAGGTTCTCGAGCACCTGCTTGAGGGCTAGCGGATCGCCCAACACCGCGGGCAGCCCCGGTTCGATTTTGGTTTCAATGTTGCACTGCGCAACCGGAGCAATGGCTCTCGAAGCCTCGACCGCGTCGAGGATCACGCTCTCCACCGAAATCGGCTCGCGTTCCTGAATCACGCGGCCGGCTTTGGAGCCGGCGAACTGCAGAACCTGTTCCACCAGTTCCTTCAAGCGGCCGCTTTTCTGTTGAATCAACTGGCCGTAGCGCTCGACCTGGGCGGGGTTCTGGGCCACTTTGCCGCGTAGATTGTAAGCCGCGGTATGGATGGCGGTGAGCGGAGTGCGCAGCTCGTGGGAAACGCCGGCTACGAAGTCCATCTGCAACTCGGCCAGACGCTGCGCGCGGCGGGTGTAATTGGCGAGCGCCACCACGGTTACCAACAACAGCAGCAGTATGCCGGCGGTTACCGCCAAATTGCGGCGGCGGATGCTTTCCACCACGGTTTCGAGCGAACCGGAGCGATGGCGCGCGTAGATTTGCCACCGCCCCTCCCATGGCATAGGCGCCGGCCCGCGCGCCGCCCCCGGTACACCGGCGACCATGCGCACAACCTGCGGATCGAACAGGCGCACCGAAGCATCCGCGGTCTGCGCAAAATTGTTCCCCAGGTTGGCGTCGGATCGATAGATTACAGTTTGCGGCGGTGCCCGGGTCAGTACCTCCACCTGGTAGTCCAGTTCGCCGCCGGACTCGAGGTGACGCTGCACCAGCTCGGGCAGGACCTGGCTGGCGAGGGTGGACTGGTCGAGATCGAAGATCATCCAGGCGGCCTCCGGACGGGGGAAAGGCCCGCGAAACCCGGAGATTTGGCGCGGACGAAAGAGCGGGATTCCGAAGGCGGTCCCTTCTCCCTCGGGGCCGGGGCCCCGCTCGCGCTGCGGCGCCGGCGCGCCGTGCTTCCGCCACGAATCGGGAGAAGCAATTGCCAGAATCGAATCGCGGATGGAAGCCCACTGCGCCGGCCAATCAATGGTGGAGAACGAGCCCGTGGCGGGATCGAAAGCCCGCAAGACCACTCCCCCGGCCAGCGGCTCGGCGAAAGCGATGCGGTGGAACAAGGCGCCGTGGCGCGCCGTGGTTCTCCATTGCGCATAACGGGCGGCAAAGTCCCGTTCGATGGCCGGTAGGCTGGACAGGTCGGCCGGTACCACGGCCTGGCAAGCGGCGGCGATCTCGGCGTTGAAGTCCTGGCTCAGGCGGTTCAGGTTGGTTAGAAGGCCGTTTTTCAGATCTTTGCGAGTGGCCACGCTCAAATCGCCAATCGATCGATACTGCAGCGCTCCCAAAATCCCGCAAAGCAGAAACAGCGCGCACACGAACAGCCAGGAGAGAGCGGCCTGCCGCCTGTTCTTGGTCCAAGCCATGATCGAAATCGAGGCCCTTTTCTTTATCGGCAGCTCCACATACTTACGTTACGCCTCCGGCTGCTTAACCTGGCGCCCGATGCGGTAAAGAAAGGTTAACTCTGCCGTACAGACCCGCCATTGCCACCTGCCAGGCGGTAACTTTTGGTTCGCCGGAGTACATCGCCTGCCCGCGCCCGGCGACGGCTGAATCGCGTCGCCCACCGGCGCCAGCGCCTGTAACGCCCGCAGCGGCTACTTTGGCTCCAAGGAATTCTGGCGATTCACGGAGTCGGACCGAGAACGGCAATTGCAAGAGGCGCTCGTCTGTCCCACCTCTAGCCGCCTGACGCCGACTTGCGCGTGCGTTTCTTGGGCATTGCGGCCTCGGCCTGAGCCTCGGCGGGCACGCTTTCGGTGGCCACCTGCGCCGGTTTGCGCTTCTCGGCCAGGCTCTTCTTGAGCGCTTCCATGATGTCGATCACCGGCGCCACGTGTTCGGCCGGGGTTTCCACCACGCTGCGGCCGGCGATCTTGGCTTCGATCATGGCGCGCAGGTTCTCGCGGTACTCGTCGCGATATTTCTGCGGCTCAAAATCGGCTTCGAGCGTGGAAATCAGCATCTTCGCCATTTCCAGTTCCTTTTCCTTCACCAGCGTCGTATCGGTACGGAATTCCTCCACCTGGCGGATTTCGTCCTGATAGTACATGGTGTGGGAAAGGATGCCCTTGGCCCCCGGGCGAAGCACGATGATGTGCTCGCGGTTGTGCATGGCTACTTTAGCCAGCGCATAGTATTTCGATTCCCGCAGCGCCTGGAACAGCAGCGCATAGGGCTTCTCGCCGCCCTCGTCCGGCGCCACGTAGTAGGAACTTTCGAGATAAACAGGGTCCACCTGTTCGGCCTTGACGAATTCGAGGATCTCCATCACCTTGGCGGTTTTTGGCGCCACCTTTTTGATGTCCTCGTCGTCGATCACCACGTAGCGGTCTTTCTCGTATTCGTAGCCTTTTACGAGTTCGGTGCGCGGTACGGGCTTGTCTTCCGCCTGGCAATATGTCACCTGGCGGATGCGCGAGTTGTCGCCTTTGTGGAGTTGATTGAAGCTGATGGTTTCGCTGCGGGCGGCGCTGAACAGACGGATGGGAAACGATACCAGCCCGAAAGTCAGTTGACCTTTCCAGACGCTTGCAGCCATAACAGCCGAATTCCAAGATACAACACCGGCCTGTCCATTGCAAATGCTAGGATGTAAAGGGATTTATGCCGCTCGAAGAGTACGCAGCCAAACGCCGCTTCGAGAAAACGCCGGAACCGGGGCCGGCGGATGCGGAGCACGCGCGGTTCCCGCCACATTATTTCTGCGTCCAGCGGCACGACGCTACCCGCCTTCACTACGATTTCCGCCTCGAGATCGGCGGCGTGCTCAAGTCATGGGCCGTGCCCAAAGGGCCGACGCTCGACGCCAACGTGAAGCACCTGGCGGCGCAGGTCGAAGACCACCCCATCGATTACGGCGATTTCGAAGGCACCATTCCCGCCGGCAATTACGGCGCCGGCAGCGTGATGTTGTGGGACCGCGGCACTTTCGACCTGCTGGGCGACGTCTCCGCTGGCGAACAATTGGCCCGCGGCGATTTCAAATTCTACCTGCACGGAGAGAAACTGCGCGGCAACTTTGCCCTGGTGCGCATGAAGGGGCGCGGCAAGGGCAACGAATGGCTGCTGATCAAGAAGCGCGACGAGTTCGCCGTAGCGGGATGGGACCTGGAAGCGCAGGCGCAGAGCGTACGTTCCGGCCGCACCCAGGAGGAAATCGCGCGGAACCTGCCGGCGCGCACAAGCAAGCGGACCACCGCCGGCGCGGCCGATCGGGTTTGGGAGAGCCGGCCGGCAGGCCGCACCGGCCCGGCGCGGAAAGCTGCGGCGCCAAACCCTGCCGCGGCTCAAAAAAAGCCCTCCGCTATCAAGAAACGCAACCTTAGCCGTGTAACAGGTGCGCGTGCGGCTTCCATGCCCGATGCCGTCGAGCCCATGACCGCCGTGCTGGCCGACCATCTGCCCCACGGCGACGACTGGCTGCTGGAAGTGAAGTGGGATGGCGTCCGCGCCATTGCCTTCGTCGATAACGAAGAGCTGCGGCTGGTTTCGCGAAACGGCATCCGCTCCGAGCGCCAGTATCCCGAGCTGGCCGTCATCCCGCACCACATCGCGGCGCGCCAGGCTGTGCTGGACGGCGAGATCGCCGCCTTGGACGAAAAGGGCGTAGCGCGGTTCCACCTCATCCAGCCGCGCATCACCAATGCCGATGAGAGCGCCGTGGCGCGTATGGCGCACGCGGCGCCGGTGGTGTATTTCGTTTTCGACCTGCTCTACCTGGATGGCTACGATCTGCGCGGGGCCGCCCTGGCGGATCGCCGTACGCTGCTCGAAAAGGCGGTGACGCCCGGTGGCATATTGCGGATTTCGGAAGCGTTTCCGGCCGATACCGGCGAAACCCTGCTCGAAGCCGCCCGTGAGAACGGCCTGGAAGGCATCATGGCCAAGCGCGCCGCGAGCGTCTACGAACCGCGGCGCTCCAGCGACTGGCTCAAAATCAAGCTGGTTCACGAGCAGGAATTTGTCATCGGAGGGTTTACCGCGCCGCGGGGCGCGCGCTCTCACTTCGGCGCGCTGGTGCTGGGGGTGCAAGAAAAAAGCGTGCTCCAATGGGTGGGCAACGTCGGCGCCGGCTTCGACCAGCGGACGCTCGACGACCTGGCGGCGCGCCTGAAACCGCTCCAAACCTCCGTCTGCCCGTTCTCCCCCCGCCCTTCGCCCGATGCAGGCATGACCTGGGTGAAACCCGAGCTGGTCTGCCAGGTAAAGTTCGCCAACTGGACGCCTGACCGGCGTCTCCGCGCGCCGGTATACCTCGGCTTGAGGCAAGACAAGCCGGCCGGCGCGGTGGTGCGTGAACTGGTGAAGGACGAGGCTAAGGAGGCCACCGTCACCGTAGATGGCCACACCCTCAAACTCACCAATCTTCACAAGGTTTATTATCCGGATGAAGGCTACACCAAGGGCGACGTGCTCAGCTATTACAGCGACGTCGCTGGCCTGATCCTGCCCCACCTGAAAGACCGCCCGCTGTCGCTCAAACGCTACCCCAACGGCATTCGCGGCGAGTATTTCTTCCAGAAGCGCGCGGGGGAAAGCTTCGCTCCCTGGCTGCGCACCGAAAGCATTCCCTCCGCCCACAACTCGGCCCCGATTTCGTACGTCTTTGCGGAAGACCGCGCCAGCCTGCTCTACCTGGTAAACCTGGGCTGCATCGACCACAACCCCTGGTTGAGCCGCTCGCCGCATCTCGACCAGCCCGATTTTCTCCTGATCGACCTGGACCCGCAAGAGTGCGGTTTCGACAAAATCGTGGCGGCTGCCCTGGTGGTGAACGATATTCTCGACCGCATCGGGCTCACCGGCTATCCCAAGACGACCGGCGGCGACGGCATGCACATCTAC
>JBKQVG010000250.1:0-2788 GCA_052325345.1 Bryobacteraceae bacterium | reverse complement strand
GGGATCGTCGCCATGTTCCTGGCCGTCCCCCAACGCCCAACCAACCTCCGGCGTATAGGCTTCCGCCCACCAGCCGTCCAATTCCGAGAGATTGATGCCTCCATTGACGAGCACTTTCATGCCGCTTGTCCCGCAAGCCTCCCAGGGTCGGCGTGGTGTGTTGATCCAGACGTCCACCCCCTGCACCAGGTGCTCCGTTAACAACATGTCGTAGTCGCTCAGGAAGACGATGTGGGGTCGGGTCTCTGGCTGGCGAATGAAATTTATCCATTCATGGATCAGCGCCTGCCCCGCCCGGTCCTCCGGATGGGCCTTGCCAGCGATGATGAGTTGCACCGGGCGCTGAGAATTAGTCAACAAACGAAGCAGCCGCTGCGGGTCGTGCAGTAGCAGGTTCGGTCTCTTGTAGGTCGCGAAGCGTCGCGCAAATCCTAGCGTCAGTGCGTTGGGATCAAAGAGATGCTTCGCACCGTCGACCGCCTCGGGCGAAGCGCCTGAGGCAGCCAGTTGCCGGGATAGCCGCCCGCGAGCGTATTGAACAAGAGACTCGCTGGCGGCGGTGCGGAATTTCCAGAGCGTGGTGTCAGAGGCACGACGAATGTCCTGCTCCAGGTTTTCCGTCGTCCCCAGCCAACGTCCCTTGCCACAGGCTCCCGTCCACAAATCGTCGGCCGGAGCCGAGTCCCAGGTTGGCATATGGACTCCGTTGGTCACGTGTCCGATGGGGACTTCATCCTCCGGCCAGCCCGGAAAGAGAGGCAGAAAGATGTGCCGGCTCACCTTCCCGTGCAAGCGACTCACGCCATTCACCGCCCCGCTCCCGCGGACCGCCAGATAAGCCATGTTGAAACTTTCCGATGAGTCGTTCGAGTTCTGGCGGCCAAGAGCCAGCAAATCGTGGAGTGGGATGCCGAGCTTCTGCTCGGCATAACCACCGAGGTATTGCTCGATGAGGGCCGGAGCGAAACGGTCAAAGCCGGCGGTCACTGCTGTGTGCGTGGTGAAGAGATTGCCGGCTCGAGTAGCGGCGAGTGCCACTTCGAAGGGTTGCGCGGTCTCTTGCATGAAACTGCGGGCGCGTTCCAACACGGCGAAGGCCGCATGCCCTTCATTCAGGTGACAGACTTCCGGCTTGATGCCCAGCGCACTGAGCAACCGCCAGCCGCCGATCCCGAGAAGCAGTTCTTGCTTGAGGCGCAACTCCGGGCCGCCGCCATACAGCTCGCTGGTGATCCCTCGATGGGCGGGGAAGTTCGCCGCGTCGTTGGTGTCCAGCAGGTAGAGCTTCACCCTGCCGACCTGGACCTGCCAGGCGCGCAGCCAGACCGAGTAACCGGGCAAGGCGATCTTCAACCGCAACCACTCGCCGTTTGGTTGGCGCAAAGGCGTGACCGGCAACTGTCCGGGATCGTTGTACGGGTAAAGAGCCTGTTGCTCTCCGTTCTTGTCGATCACCTGGCGAAAATAGCCCTGCTGGTACAGCAGTCCCACGCCGACCACTGGCACACCCAAATCGCTGGCCGCTTTGAGCTGATCGCCGGCCACATTGCCAAGTCCTCCGGAGTAGATCGGGAGCGCTTCGCTCAACATGAATTCCATGCTGAAATACGCGACGCAGGTCAAGGGGGCTTGCGGATGCTTTTGCTGAAACCATGCCGGCCTCTCCGCTGCCTGCCGCTTCGATCGCAGCAGGTCATCAACGTTCTTACGGAAGGCAGGATCGGCCAGCACGCGCTCGATCTGGTCGCGCGAGACCGTCTGCAGGACGACCCAGGGGTTATGCGTGATCTCCCACAGTTCGGGATCAAGCTGCCGCCACACTTCGTCGGTGGCATGATTCCACGACCAATGCATATCCAAGGCGAGTCCCGCCAGGGAATCGAATCCTTCGATTTCGGTGGGTAGAAGGTTGTAGATCGGGTGGCTGACGCGGGCTTGGTCGCTCATGATTTCTCCCTCGGATTCGACGCCGCCAGTGCATCGCTGACAATCGTCTGAGCTTCCTCCAGTATCTGGCGCAGATGGCCCGCTCCACGGAAGCTCTCCGCATAAATCTTGTAGATATTCTCGGTCCCTGACGGACGCGCCGCGAACCATCCGCTTTCCCCCGCCACCTTCAACCCGCCGATGGGGGCGCCGTTGCCCGGCGCGCGGGTGAGGATGGCCTGAACTTTTTCCCCCGCCAGATCTGTGGACCGGACCTGCTCCGGCGAGAGTTTTTCCAGAATCTCTTTTTGTTCCGGTGTAGCAGGCGCCTCAACCCGGTCGTAAACAGGCTCGCCGAACTCGCGCGTGAGTTCGCGGTAGATCTCGCCGGGATCGCGGTCCATCCGCGCCGTGATCTCCGCCGCCAGCAAAGCTGGCACAATTCCATCTTTGTCCGTCGTCCACACACTGCCATCCAGACGGACGAACGACGCCCCTGCACTCTCTTCACCACCAAAGCCAAGCGAACCGTCGAGTAAGCCATCCACGAACCACTTGAAGCCCACCGGTACTTCGTAGAGCTTTCGGCCAAGCTTCGCCGTGACGCGATCAATCATCTGACTGCTCACCACCGTCTTGCCGATTGCCGCTTCCTTGCGCCACTTCGGCCGATGTTGGAAGAGGTAGAAGATGGCGACGGAAAGGTAATGGTTGGGCGGCAACAGTCCCGCGCTTCGGGTGACGATTCCGTGGCGGTCATGGTCGGTATCGCAGGCGAAGGCAATCTCGAAGCGATCCTTCAGGCCGATTAACCGCTGCATCGCATAGGGTGAGGATGGGTCCATGCGGATCTGGCCGTCCC
>JBKQVG010000249.1:0-4758 GCA_052325345.1 Bryobacteraceae bacterium | reverse complement strand
CGGGGTAGCTTACCGCTACCAGGTAGTCGCCGTGGGCGCCAACGGCAAGCTCAGCCAGCCCTCGCAGGCAGCCTCGGCAACGGTCCAATAACACCGCCTCCTGGTGGTGAATACAAGTAAATGAATTAAATAGCCTTAACTTGTGTTCTGGTGATCTGGATGTGTATACTGTATCCATGATTATTTCCATGCGCCTCCATGCTACGAAAGAGGAGATCGACCACGTTTGCGAGCGCATCGCCGAGTTCGGCTATAAGGTCCATTCCATCGTCGGAGAGGAGCGCGTTGTGATTGGCGTGGTGGGCATGGGGGATGTGACCGCCTGCCTGGAATCGGTCGAAGCCGCGCCCGGAGTGGAGAGCGCAGTGCGGATTTCGGCTCCCTACAAGTTCGTGAGCAAGGAGTTCCGCCAGGAGCGCTCGGCCATCCGCTTGAACGGGGTGGAGATTGGCGGCGACGAGTTTGTCGTCATGGCCGGCCCCTGTTCGGTGGAGAGCGAAAAGCAGATCATGGCGACGGCTGAAGCCGTAGCCGCCGCCGGCGCGAGGGTGCTGCGGGGCGGGGCTTTCAAGCCGCGCACCTCGCCCTACGATTTTCAGGGCCTCGAAGCCGAAGGGCTCAAGCTTCTTCGCAAAGCCAAGCAAGCTACCGGCCTCGCGATCGTGACTGAAGTCATGAGTGATCGAGACGTGGACCTGGTGGCGGAATATGCCGATTGCATGCAGGTGGGGGCGCGCAACATGCAGAATTTCTCTCTGCTCAAGGGGCTGGGTTCCTGCCGCCGGCCGGTGCTGCTGAAGCGCGGCATGAGCTCGACCATCAAGGAACTGCTGATGTCGGCCGAGTACATCGTGGCGCACGGCAACCCCAACGTGATTCTGTGCGAACGCGGCATCCGCACCTTCGAGACCGCTACCCGCAACACCTGCGACATCTCGGCCGTGCCGGTGCTGAATGAGCTGACGCATCTTCCCGTGATCCTCGATCCCAGCCACGCGGCGGGTAAGCGCAGCCTGATCCCCGCGCTGGCACGCGCCGGCGTGGCCATCGGGGCCGACGGATTGATCGTCGAGGTGCATCCCTGGCCGGAAAAAGCGGTCAGCGATGGCGCGCAGTCGCTGACGCCGGCGGGATTCCAAACCATGATGCGCCAGCTCGATCCCTTTATCCGGCTCTGGAAGGCGGCGCGCGCCGAAGAAACCGCACTCGCCCGCGAAGCCGCGGCTGTGTGATACTCGATTCGTGAATCCGAATACCAGGGCTTGGCTCCTGTTGTTGGCGGTAGCGGCGGTTTGCGGGGGCGTGATCGGCGGCGCGCTGTGGTACCACGACCGCAACCTCACCAATTCGGCTCTGCTGCGGCGCCTTCCGGTGGCGGATTCGCTGATAGCGGGGATCGATTTCACGGCGCTGCGCGGCTCCGGCCTTCTGCAGGCGCTGGAGGATTCGAAAGTTGCCGAGGAGCCGGAATACCGGGCGTTTGTCGAGCAAACGGATTTCAACTGGGAGCAGGATCTGGATGGCGCCATCCTGGCTTTCGCCCCCACCGGCAAGTATTTGCTGGTGCGAGGCCGCTTCGACTGGAAGAGCCTGCAATCCTACGTCGCCCAGCAGGGCGGGGATTGCTACAACGCCTTTTGCAGCATGAAAGGCAGCTCGGACGACCGTCAGATCTCATTTTTTCCGCTCCAGCACAACCTGATGGGGATGGCCGTCAGCCCGGACAGCACCGCCGCGCTCCGCTTGCAAAATGTTTCCACCGCTAAGGGAGGACCGGAGGCGCCGGATGCCCCGCTCTGGCTTTGGGTGCCGGTGAGCGTCCTCAAGTCCAGCCAAAACCTGCCCGAAGGAACGCGCATGTTCGCCAGCGGCCTGGGACAAGCGCAAGACCTCACCCTCACTCTGGCGACGGACCGGAACCGCTTCGCCGCGCGCATGGTCGTAACCTGCCGCAACGAAACCGATGCGGCGGACGTAGCTCTGGAACTCACCCGCGTCACCCAACTGCTGCGCGACATGATCGCCCGCGAGAATCAGAAGCCCAACCCGAGCGACCTCAGCGGCGTGTTGACTTCCGGATCCTTCCGTCCCGAGGGAAAGCGCGTCAATGGCTACTGGCCCATCGAACGCTCCTTCATTCAAAACATGCTGGGCAAGTAAGGCGCCGGCGGCCCGCTGCGCCCACCTGCCCCACGCGCTGCGCGCTTGCCCCGCGAGCACGGCTACTGGCTCAGTTTGAAGGTGACGTTGATTGGGGCAATCACTTCTACCGGGTCGCCGTTGAGGTAAGTGGGCTCGTAGATCCACTGCTTGACGGCAGCCATTGCGGCGCCGGCCAGCAAGGGGTGGCCACGCACGACGCGCTGTTCCTTGAGGCGCCCGTCCACGCCGATTACGGAGGACAATTCCACCGTCCCCTGTACGCGCATGTTGCGCGCCAGCGATGGATAGATCGGTTCGACGCGATAGACAAGGTGGGCCATTTTGACTCGGCCGCCAATGCGAAAACGGGCAGGGACGGCGGGGGCAGATCTGGCGGCCGGAGCGGCGGACCCGGTGCGCGGCAGCGGCGTGGTGCGCGCGCTTTCAAGGATGCCGGCGACGAGTCCCAGGCCGGGGCCGCCCAAGCCGGTGGCCCAAGCCCGCCGGCCGGACGTGACACCGGGAACCGGCGGAAGTTTCCGTAGGTGGAGCGGAGCTTCCCAATCTTGGTCGCGACGGGGAAACGCGGCGGCAAAGACGAAGACCGCCGGCGCTACGAGCGGATGACTGGAAGCGGGGGGAGATTGCGATATACTATTAACTTAGTTGGGGGTGGATCTTCTCGAGTAGTGGACGAGCCTCAATTGTCGAAGTTGGCATCCCGGCGACACGGGGGCTCTTTCGCGCTGTTTTTTCGCTTTTTTTCCCCACCGATTGCAGGATTTGCGAACAGCCTCTGGAGGAGGTTTCGCGCATACCGGTATGCCGGCGCTGCCTGGGCGAACCCGGGCCGATGGAAGCGGAGTACTTCTGTCGCGCCTGCGGGACGCCGTTTCAAAATCGATTTCCGTTGGATGAAGAAGGTCGTTGCGCGTTATGCCGCAACGGCCTTCGCGGTTTTGAGGGGGCGTACTGCTACGGCGTCTACGGCGGCGTGTTGCGCCGCCTGATCCACCTGTTCAAATACCAGAAGGTGCGCAGCCTCAAAAAGCCGCTGGCGGATTACCTGTTGCGTGCCTTGCCGCGGGATGAGCGGTTCGACGCCATCGTGCCGGTGCCGCTTCACTGGCGGCGGCGTTGGCGGCGCGGCTTCAACCAGTGCGAACTGCTGGCGCGGGAGGTTTCACGAAGAACCGGAATTCCGGTGGCGAAGGCGTTGCACCGGCCTTTGGCCTCGAAGGCGCAGGCCGGGCTCACCCTGGCGGCCCGCCGGCATAACGTCAAGACCCGGTCCTTTTCCGCTTCGGCGAAGGTGGCGGGGCAAAGCATCCTGCTGCTGGACGACGTTATGACCACGGGGTCGACCGCGACCGCGTGCGCGCTGGCGCTGAAACGGGCGGGTGCGGTTCGTGTATCGGTGTTGACGGTGGCGCGGGCGGACCGACTGTGGCAAGCGGCGCCTAAATCGCGGGTGGCGACAGGGGAAGGATCTGCCGGATATGACCAGTGATCGACTACAGAAGCCTGTGCTGGTGCTCAATGCCAGCTATGAACCGATCAACATCTGCGCGGTGCGGCGGGCGCTGGTGCTGGTACTGAAGGGCGTCGCGTCGGCGGAAGAGGAATCGGTGCAATCGATTCACTCTTCGCGGGCGGCGATGCGGCTTCCCTCGGTGATCCGCTTGCTGGAATACCGGCGAATCCCGCACCAGACGCGGGCGTTGTCGCGCAAGAATATTCTGATGCGCGACCGGTACACTTGCCAGTATTGCCACCGGACGATGCCAAGCGGGGAGTTGACGCTGGACCACGTGATTCCGCGCTCGCGGGCGGGAGAATCCGCCTGGGAGAACCTGGTGGCATGTTGCAATCCCTGCAACAACAGGAAAGGCAACCGGACTCCGGAAGAGGCGGGCATGAAACTGCTGCGGTCTCCCAGGCCGTTCAGTCTGCATACGAGCCGGCACTTGATGCGCATGCTGGGTAAGGGGGATGCCCAATGGCGCAAGTACTTGTTCTATTAAGTACCAATATTGGGACGCAACAGCGGTAGCGCTGGAGTTCGGGAGAAGCTACAATCTGGAGAGGGGAAAGGGTGGCTGTTATGAAGAAACTATTGATTTCCGCTGGATTCCTTTCTGGCATGGCGTTTTCGGCCTTGGCCGCGAGCTATACCGGATACATTATCGACGACAGTTGTGCCAGCAAGAAGGCGATGTGGGGCAACGTGGCATGCGCGCAAAGCTGTATCAAGCGCGGCGCCAAGGCGGTGCTGGTGACCGCTGACGGCACGATCTACAAGATCGCCGATCAGGACAAAGTAGTTCCGGAAGCCGGCAAGAAGGTAAGTATCAGCGGCACGCTGACGGGTGACACCATCAAGGTGGATTCCATAAAAGAGCAGTAAGAGGGGGTTGGGTCCTTCAGTGGGACCCAACCATTTCCCGCATCTCGCGAACCAGCCCTTGGAGAGCTCCGGCGTATCCGTTCAGTTCGGTTCCAGCGGATGCGCCCTCTTCGGCGGAGGCGGCGGTTCGTTGGGTAACCTGTTCCATCTGGGCGATCGCACGAGCGATCTGTTCCATGCCGTGGGCCTGTTCCTGGCTCCCGACGTTC
>JBKQVG010000248.1:0-3884 GCA_052325345.1 Bryobacteraceae bacterium | reverse complement strand
TTCTCGATCACGTGTGTGCGGCGGCGCCGCATGTGTTGATGGCGCTGGTTGACATGGGCAAACGGCAGGAGGCCATGCGGAACAAGCAGGCGTTTATGACCAAGTACCAGTGCGCACCGGGACCACTGAATGAAGTGCTACCGTAACAGGCCGCTTGCCCGGGTGCCCGCATGATGCGAAAACTCTGGCCGTTTCCCTCAATGAACTTCCGGGAACGGAACAAACTTGTCCTTGCAGGAATTGGAACTTCCGTGTCCCGGTTTGCCTAGAACCGTCACGTCCTCGCCCTCAGGCCGGAAATTCACTGGTCCCGGACCTTCCGTCACGATGGCGTGCCGGGCGGTCAGCTTGATCTTCTCCGGCGTGTCCAAAACCACATTGTCAAAAGCGATACCCAGGCGGTGCTTGGCGTCGTAACCGTTGAGAGTGATTGTGCCGCCGTCCAGGATGCGAACGTTGCGGAGCAAAATGCCGGTAAAGATCGGAATTCTGCCCTTCGCTTGGCTGAAGAAACTCGCGTAGTTGGCATCCATGACAATCGGGTTGGCCGTATTGCGGATACAGACGTCCTCGTAGACCACGTCGTTTACCGGCCCACCGCGGGTATCATTGGACTTGATGCGGATTCCCTGCTGTGCCCCGTCGATCGAAAGGTCGCTCACCCGGATCGCGCTCGCCCCGCCGTCGGTTTGGCTCCCGATCGACATTCCATGCCCCGCGTAGAAGTGGTTGTGAACGATGCTCATGTGGGTCGTGGGTTTACCTTCGCCCGGCTTGAGGCACGCGTTGTCGTCGCCCGCGTTGATGTAGCAGTGGGTGATGGTCACGTTGGTCGAATTGCCCGGGTCGAGTCCGTCCGTGTTCTTTGCCCCCTTGCCGGGTGCCCAGATCTTCACGCCCCAGACCGTGAAACCGTTGCCGTCCTCGTAGGTGACATGGTAGTTGGGCGAGTTCTTCAGCGTAATACGATACAGCGTGAAGTTGTCGCAGTCACGGAGCACCAGAATACGCGGGCACTGCTGTCGGCCGGTGACACCTGTCACCACCGGCCGCACTCCCGCCTTATCCGCCAAGCCCCACCAAGTGATCTCCTGGCCAAGAAGCCTCGCCCCACCGCGCCCATCAATTACGCCGTCGCCCATCACCGATGCGTCGGCCACGCCGTCGCCCCGGATCAGCGGTTTGCAGCCGCTCTTGTTGGAGACGATGCCGCATGCGCCGGGCGTGACATCGTAAACCCGCGGATCGCGCGAAGCCAGCAACCAAGCGCCGGCGTCCACCGCCAGCGTCACGCCGCGGCGCAACTCGAGCGGACCGGAAAGAAATGCGTTGCGGACACCATCAGCCTTGAGCACGACGGCCCGTCCCGGCCCGCAGCTATCCAGAGCCCGCTGGATGCGCAAGCTGTCCAATTTACTCTCGTCGGCTTCGGCCAGTACACCACCCGGGGCCGACAGATTGGCAAGCAGCGTCGTGCACGCTATGGGAATCGATGGTTCCGTAACGTGGCGGGTATCTTGCGCATAAGCTGTAGCCAGCAGCACAGTAGCGAAAAGCAAGAACGCACGGGGTTTCATAATGCCTTAATTGTAATCCCTGCCGCAATCAGTTCTTCTCCTTCGCGGGCTCGACAGTCATTGGGAACTCCTTAGCCGATTCCTCCGTCGCTTTCTGCGCGCTCCCCAGCGCATTGCCTTCCAGCACGATGCTTTTCATCTCACCCGGCGCGACCGAAAGAAATGTGCCGGTGCCTGCAAACGCCTTGCTCCCCCTCACGATCGTACCGGGGCAGTGGTCCAGCCGGATCACCGGCGCTCCCGCCGGCGGCTTGCGCGTGGAGACCCCGTCCAGTTCCGTTTCCCGCGAATCTCGCAACACGAACGTCGGCCCCTCGTCTGCATTCACCTGCACGTTGTGTAATTCCAACGCCGCGGTGTTGAACCCCTTCATCCCGGTCTTAGCCGATGCGACGACGTCGCTGATGCGCAGCCCCGATATCGGCATCTCCGGCAGCCCTTCGATATAAATCGCCACCCGAGCGCGGTTGATGGTCATACTGCTGATGTCGATGTTCCGAAACACCGGCGTCCGTTCTGTAACCGGCTGCGCGGGTGTTCTTACCTCGCCGGGCGACAGATAGTAGTTGCTCACATTGATCCCCTGGCCGGTGTCTTCCATTGTCCAGTTGTCCAGTCGAATGTCTTCGATCCCCCCACCGCTGCTGCGCTTGGCCTTTAGGCGCACACCCATTTGGGTGCCCTGGCAGGTGATGTTACTCGCCACCACGTTGCGAATCCATCCCGAAGTCTCGCTTCCCATTGCCACTGCCGCATTCGCATGGTGAACGGTGCAGTTCGTGATGGACACATTTTCAGTCGGCCGGTTTACCCGCATTCCATCCGCATCCTTCCCCGCTTTTAGAGTGATGGCGTCGTCTCCGCTATCGAGATAGCAGTTCGAGATCCGCACGTTCCGGCTGGAATCCACCGCGATGCCATCCGTCTCCACCCCCGGATATGTCTCAATGATGACATCGCGAACAACGACATTGTCCGAATACAGCAGGTGAATCGTCCAGAAGGGCGCGCCCACAATGTGAATACCCTCGATGAGGATATTCTTGCTATCCATCGTACGGATGAACGACGGCCGAAAGAACGGCGCAACCTTTAGGTACTCTTCTTCAGGCTGAGGCGTTTTCTCTTGCAGCAATTCCAGAAGGCGGTTCCAGTCCGGCCCAAAAGCGGACCCTGGCCCAGATGCGGTCCTCGGTTGCCGGCCGCCCATGAGTTTCCCCCATTCGGCGTTGTCCGTGGTGAGCACACCCCTCCCTGTAATGGTGACGTTTTCCAGGTTCCGCCCGCCGATCAGTGGCACAGGCGTCAGGCACTCGATGCCCTGTTGCCGCCCTTTCGTGAACGGAAGCCTTGCCGCCGCAAATCGCACCGTGGCCCCCGCGTCGATTTGGAGTACCAAGTTGCTCACCAGCTCGATCGGCCCGGAGACATACTTTCCGGCCGGAACGTACACCGTTCCCCCACCTGCGGCTTTGGCCGCCTGGATCGCGGAGCCGATCGCCTCCGTGGCGGGCGCTGAACCATCGTTGTGGGCGCCGTAATCTAGAATATTGAAGACCGGACCGGCGCTCCATGCGTTTGCGCAGATCACAAATAACAACGCCGGCAGAAGCCGGCCTCGAGAGACTACGTACATATGACCTCTGACCTCCGTACAAGCACTAGTGTGCTACAAAGGGGGCAGAATGTAACCCTGGATGTCATCCCGCCGCCGGTTCAGTGACTCAGACTTTCGCCGGGTGGTCCCGAGATCCGAGTTCCAAGAGTCCTCCATGTGAAAGCCTTCGAGGACCACCATTCCCGTAATTGCGATGAGCGGAATCGAGTCGGCTCGCGCCGTGTACAAGCCCGTGACAAAATTGGTCGCTCCCGGACCGGATGTGCAGATGGCTAGCGCCATCCGTCCGGAAGCTTTGCAGTACCTGTCCGCCGCGTGAACGGCGCCCTCTTCATGCCGGGCGACGTAATGCTTGATCTTCGAACCCTTCAGGTATGGGTAAACCGTTGATGGCCGCCCCCGGAATCCCGAATGCGGCTGTAATACCCTCGTCCTCAAGAATTCTGACTACAATTTCCGCTGTCTTCATGGTCTGCTGTCACTCCGCCTGCGCGTGGGCCGACCGCTACGATCACAACGTATCTGGTAGTCCGCGTCAAGATATTTGGCCCGAAACAGTCTTGGGTACGGCGAGCCGAAGCAAGGCGCGCTGACTTCAGACAGCTTGCGGGGAAACGTCCGAGAGCTACTTGGTGGCCCACCGCAAGATCGAGTTTCATCACATGAAACATTACCCGCCAGCCGCGCCG
>JBKQVG010000247.1:0-41248 GCA_052325345.1 Bryobacteraceae bacterium | reverse complement strand
CCGCGCGTGAGGATGCCCGGGACGTGCCCGCGCTCGTTCAGGCCGGCAGCCAGGCACAGCACGCAGGGAGTCTTGCCAGTGCCGCCCATGGTAAGGTTGCCGACCGAGATCACCGGCACCGGCAGGCTGCGGGCGGCGCCTTGCTGCCGCTTCTGCCGAAAACGGGAGCCGGCCGCCCACGCGCCCGCCAGCAAGCGCGCCGGCGGATACCACGGCCAGGCCGGCCGGTACACCGGCAGATGATTGGCGTAAAGCTCGCGCACGGCGGCCAAGGCGCGTGCGGTGGCGCCGCGGCGGGCTTCGGCGGCCCCAAGCGCGCGCCGGCCCAACTCGCGGCGCCGCTCCGGGTCTTCGAGCAGCTCCGATACGGTCTCGGCCAGCTCGTCCGGCCCGGCGATTTCGACAACCGCTCCGGCTTGGCGAAATTCCTCCGCACTAGCCGTGAAATTTTCCATGTGCGGCCCTACGATGACGGGTTTCGCGAACAGTGCCGGCTCGAGGATATTGTGCCCGCCACGCCGCGCCAGCGTGCCGCCCATGAAGACCACGTCGGCGGTGTCGAACAGGCCGCCCAATTCACCGATGGTGTCGAGCAGCAGGACGCGAGACTTGTCGCCGGCCTCTCCGGCGGTTGCGTCGGAAAGCCTCGAACGGCGCTGGTAGCTCACCCCGGCCGCCTCCAGCTTTTGAGCGGCGAGGTCGAACCGCTCCGGTTTGCGCGGCGCCCAGATCAGGATCAGGCCGGGATGGCGGGCGGCGAGCTGGAGCCAGCTTTCCACCACGCACTGGTCTTCATCCACGTCGTCCGCCTCGGCGCCCGGCATGGTGCTGGCTGCAATCCACACGGCTGCCGGCTGCCGGGCCGCCAGCCAACGGCTGACCGGCGAATCCGGCGCGGCCGCGCGGGCGGCGAAATCGTACTTGAAATTGCCTGCCACTTCCACCCGCTCCGGCGGCGCGCCCAGCGCCAGAAAGCGCTCGCGCATTTCCGCGCTCTGCGCCTGGATCCGGTCCACCGCCGGCCAGAGGGCGGCGAACCACCACGCCCAGCGGCGATAGCGGGGGAAGGCGCGGTCCGAAATGCGGCCGTTGAGAACCGCCAGGCCGGCGCCGGTCCGTTGGGACTCGCGGAACAGGTTGGGCCAGATCTCGGTCTCCACCACCAACACCACCGCGGGCCGCAAGCTGCGCAGCACCCGGCGCACGGCGAAAACGTAATCCATGGGCGCAAAGAAGACCCCGTCCACCACCCCGTCCAGTTTGGCTTGCGCCGTGGCGTAGCCCGCCAGCGTGCCGGTGGAGACGAAAAGCCGGGTACGGGGAAATGCGGCGCGAAGCCCGCGCACCAGCTCCAGCGCGCCCAACACTTCCCCCACCGAAACCGCGTGCAACCAGATGGCGCCCTGGCCGGTCTGAGTAAATGAAGATGGTAAGAAGCCGAAGCGCTCAGGCAGGGAAGCCCAGTAGGCACGGTTCCGGAGCCCGCGCCACGCCCAATACAATAAAACGAGGGGTAGCCCAAACGCCTGGAGTATCCGGTAGAGGAGATAAATGCCTTTTGTTTTCAAACGTTTGGCTTTCTTTATGAGTATAGCCGCGGGGCTGGCCGCGGACAAGCAGACTCCCTTTAAGGCACCCGCCGCGGCCGAGTTCGCCCACCATCAGATGAACAATAAGGTAACCCTGGGCGCGGAGCCTTATATTTCGGGCGACAAAGTGA
The DNA here is from genome assembly GCA_052325345.1 of Bryobacteraceae bacterium. Classification (GTDB taxonomy): domain Bacteria; phylum Acidobacteriota; class Terriglobia; order Bryobacterales; family Bryobacteraceae; genus JBEKYD01. The sequence goes on along the minus strand of JBKQVG010000247.1, from coordinate 39,528 downwards.
AGGACGCCTTCGGGAAGCTGGCGCCGTACGAACATGGCGTACTGCCGGTTTTGGTGGCAATCCAGAACGACAGCGGCCGAACCATCAAGCTGGACGGTATGCAAGTGTGGTACGTCGGCCCGCACGGCGACCGCACCGAGGCTACCCCGGCCAAAGACGTACGCTATACCGTGCCGCCGCACCGGCCGAGCATGATTCCCGGCCCGATGGGGCTGCCGGCGAAGGGCAAAAAGAATCCGTTCGACGAATGGGAAATCGAAGGACGAGCATTTGCCGCGCAGGCGCTTCCGGCCGGCAATTCGGCCTACGGATTTTTTTATTTCCGAACCGGCATCCAGAAGGGCGCAACTATTTATGTAAGCGGCATGGTGGATGCGGCCAGCGGAGAGGAATTGATGTTCTTCGAGGTTCCGCTGGAATAGCGGGTCAGCCAGGCCGGGACTTTTAACAGTCTAAACATAAGATGTGGCGGGCCTTGGTGCGGTGTTCGTTGTACCATAAGGCATCCGCGTGTGGAAGGGTACAGTGTCGGTGAAACGTGTCTTGATATGGGGATGGCTGGCCTTGGCGGCGCCGTATGCGCGCCATGCCGTGGCCCAGGTGACCACCGGAACGGCCGCCACTTTTGGCGACGTCATCGCACTCACGGGGGGCACCCCCTCGGATATCGTTCTGGACGAATCGCGTCACTATCTGTACCTGGTCAATAACGGCACCAACTCGGTTTACGTGCTGGATTACACCACCGACCAGGTGGTGAATACCATTGGCGTGGGGAGTAAGCCGCTGGCGGCGGCAATGTCCATGGACAACGCCTGGCTGTACGTAACTTGTAGCGGCAACTCCACGCTCAACGTCATCAACCTGAACCAGATGAGCGTGACCCAAACGGTTTCGCTGTCGTCGGCGCCGCAGGGCGTGGAAGTGGGCAACGATGGGCGGGTGCTGATCAGCGCGGCGGGCACGGGCGTGGTCTCGGGCGTGCCGCAAGGCACGCTTCTGCTGTACGACCCTTCGAACCAGAGCATCGGCTCGGTGATCGTACCGGCGCTGCCTTCGACGCCGGCCGGGCTGCCCACGCCCACGCTGCCCACAAGACCTCAGACCACTTTCACCAGCAAGTTGTTGCGGACGCCGAAGGGCGACTACATCGTGGGCGGCATCACGCCCACCAGTTCCACCACTTACTTTTTCGTGTATGAGGTGGCATCGGGCGCGGTGCTGCGGAACCGCACCATCGCAGGCGCTTCCACGGTGTTGGCGATGGCGCCGGACGGTTCGAAGTTCATGGCCGGGTTCACCATGTTCGACATCGGTACACTCGCCATCCTGGCCCAGCAGAATAACGCCAACGCGCCGTTCCCCTTCACTTCCGCCGTCAATACGCTGCAGAACGTGGGCGGGAGCGTGTTTTCGCCGGATGGCACCACCCTTTACAGCGTCTTCAACACCGCCGCTTCCACTACCCCGACGCCGCCCGCCAGCGCGTCGACGCTGCTGGTGAACAATCCCTCCAACCTGGCGATCGGCATGGGAATCAACCTGCCGGAGAGCATTGTGGCCAAGATGGTGATTACGGCCGACGGTTCCCAGGCGTGGGGCCTTTCCGATTCCGGGCTGATCCACTTGCCGCTCGGCAACCTGTACACGTACCCGCTGCTGATGCCGGCCACCACCGACGTGTTTCTGGCCATGGACGATTGCAACCGCGGCATCGCCAGCGGAACCCTCCAGGTGGCCAACGCGGGCGGAGGTAAACTGACCTATACGGTTTCGCCTCCCGCCACGGCGGCGGTGGATTATGCCCTATCGAGCGGAGTGGCGCCCAGCACGGTGACGTTTTCCATGGACCCCGGCCGCAGCGGGCTCACCCGCTACGGCGGCACCAACCTCTGGACCGGGACTTCCACCACCTACGGAACGCAAAGCGGCACGGCGCTCAACGTGACGTTCACTTCCTCCAGCGCGGTCAACGTTCCGAATACCGTGCGCGTGTACATGAACTACCGGTTGAGCGACCAACGCGGCGTCATTTACCCGATACCGACCACGCCTAACAGCAGCTCGGGCGGCACCACCAACGCCAACGGCAACGAGGGGCTGCAGGATATCGTTTACGACGCGGTCCACAACCGCGTCTACATTTCGAACTCGGGCTACAACCGCATTGAAGTTTTCGATATCGGCCAGCAGGCTTTCCTGGCGCCGATTCCGGTGGGCCAGTTGCCGCACCAGATGGCGCTTTCGACGGATTCGAGCACGCTCTACGTGGGCAACACAGGCGGCGAATCGATCAGCATCGTGGACCTCACACAGCTCGAAGTAACGGGCAGCGTGACGTTTCCGCCCGTCCCGCGCAACGGCACCACCGCGGTGGTTTATCCGCGCACCCTGGCGATGGGGTTGTTCGGCCTGGAATTCGTGATGTCGGACGGCTCGCAGTGGGAAGTGGTGAATGGGACGGCGGTGCCGCGGCCCAGCAATACGGTGACGCCCACGGCGCTAGGTAACTCGGGCGGCGCCGGTCCGGCGTACAACATGATCGCCACGCCCGACAATTCTTATATCCTGACCCTGTCGGGCAATGGCAACGGCTATCTGTATAACTCGACCACCGATACGTATCAGACCGGCCGGCTTTTGTTTTCGACGATTCAGGGTTACTACGGCGTGTTGGGCGCATCGCCCGGCGGTACTTATTTTCTGGCCAACGGGCTGGTGTTGAATCCTTCCTTGACCACGATCTACGGCACGGCCACGCCGTCCGCCACCACCACCAACGGACTGCCCGGCCGCAACGTGGCCGCGGTGGCGCCGATCGACGATACCTACTTCCTGCGTCTGACCACGCCGGTGCGCACGGCCATCACCTCCACCACCGCGGATGAGTCGCGCACGATTCTGGAAAAAGTAAACGTGCTCACCGGCAACGACACGCTGGTGGGCGCGACCGCCGAAAACCCAATTGCCGAGGTCTTCGGTACGACCCGCTTCAATACCACGGCGCGGCAGATGGTGGTGGATGCCACCGGCTCGACGGCTTACGCCATTACCCTTTCCGGCATGAGCGTGATTCCGCTGGCGGCGGCTACCACCGGCACGCAGCCGGCGATCGGCAGCGTGGTGAATGCCAGCAACGGATCGAGCGGACTGCAGCCCGGCTCGTTCCTTACCGTCAACGGCTCCAATCTGGCCTCGACGGCGGCGGCTTCCAGCATACCGCCGCCGACGGTGCTGGGTGGGTCGTGCGTCACCATGGGCGAAACGGCGATTCCGCTGATTTCCACTTCGAGCGGCCGGATTCAAGCGCAGATTCCGGCCAACCTTCCGACCGGAACCCAGGTAGTGGAAGTTCGCTCCCTAGGCATGGCGCAGGACAGCGCGCCGGTAACGGTGACGGTGAAAGCGGCGCCCGCCGCAGCCACGACTTCGAGCGCAAACGGCCGCAACCAGGAACCGACCCACGCCGGCCGCCGGCCGGGCGTCCCCAAGCCATAGGCCACGCGCCCTTTTTCGGCCGCCTGAACTCGCTGCGAAGCGGCGTCTCCTACTTCCGCGGCCGGATTACCGTCTCGGGCACCTTAGCCGCACAAGATACACGGGGGGTCTCAGGTTGGTAAGGGCAGCCGTTTGAGGAGGAGCACTGAAATCTCAGGCAGGTCCGCCAGACCCGCGTCGTTCGTCAGAAACCAGGACGCGCCGGAGCTAATGGCTGTGGCAAGCTGGATCGCATCTGGCGTTCGAAGGTTGTGACGCGCGCGGAGTTGAGCGGCGCTCTCGGCAACGCCCTCGTCCAACGGAACGGCCGTAAGAGCGGCTGAATGCAGAAGGATGTCGCGATACTCGTCGGCCAACTCGGGCCGGCCCTCGCGAAGCGGGTGTATCAGGACTTCAATCAGTGTGACAAACGAAGTCACGATCCGGAATTCGCCCCGTTCCGCAGCCTCGAAGAATAGCTTAATCCTGGTAAGAAACGCCGGCTCTTCTTCGATGTAGTAGATCAACGGTCCCGTATCCACACCGACGGTTGAGCCGCGAAGCGCTTCTATCCATTCCACGACGAGCGTTCCCGGCGCAGATATTCATCGGCATCGATGTTTTGCCAGGTTTCCTTGCCTAGACCTTGAAGCTCCAGAAGGCTCCGCCGCGGCTGGCGCTCAACCTCGCCGCTCAACCTCGCGACGAGTTCGGCGATAAGGCGCGAGCGATCGGCAGGTCCGAGAGCTTCCACAGATCTCCGCGCGCGGTCGTACGGCGTGTCGCTTGTGCCCATCACAACTACGATACCCTTCTTCGCCCTATGGGCGCCACCGCCATAATGGCCGCTCGGCAGTTGGTTCGACGATGGCCCGCCGAGTATTCCCGGCTCCACACGTCCGAATTATACGACACGGGCGACGCATGCGCGGACGCGTCTGGAAAACCGGTGAAGTGAACCCGGCGATGAAAACCGGGATGCTACGTGTCTCCATTTTCTTGCTCGTCCGCCCCAGCATTACCTCGCCAGCCGCTACGGTTGAGGGCAGATCGCACCCAGCGCCGACCATTAACACGGGGGAGGTGATGGTTCCGGCCTCAAGCGACACGGTCCACGAGATTACGCCGGGCGACCTATGTGCGGGACCGGCGCCGCCTCCCGGGCTGGTGGCCGGGATTATGTTGCGCGGCGTCAGCGTCGTTCTGCATGCGTGTGGCACCTCGGCGGTAAGCTATAGGGGAAGCTTGTTCCCATGAGAATGCGTTGCTTGGCCCTGACGGTCGCGTTTGGCGCCGTAGCTTTTGTCTTTGCGCAGGATCACAGCCCGCCGCCCAAGAGCTGGATCGATCCCGATACGGGCCACCGCGTAGTGCGGCTTACCGACGAGCCCGGCAGCGCCAGTCTCTATTTCAACCAGAACGGCTACACCGCCGACGGGAAGAAGCTGGTCTACACCACGCCGAACGGCATCTCCACCTACGACTTCGCGGCCCATACCAGCAAGCGCGTGGTGGAAGGGCGGGTGCGCATCATCGAGGCTGGCCGCAAAACTCAGAACGTCTACTACGTGAAGGAGGGCGCGGTTTGGGCCACCGACGTGGACAGTGGCGCTTCGCGCAGGATCGGCCAGCCGCCGCCGCGCGGTTCGCTGGTCACCGTCAACGCCGACGAGACCTTGCTGGCGGGAACCTACATCGAAGGCAGCGGCCGCGACTACAACCAACCTCCGCCCGGCCCAGGCAATGCGGACTCCGGCTCCCAGCCGCACCCGCTCAATCAGCCCGCCAACAAGGGCCAGATGATGGAGCAGCGGCTGGCGGCGCATTTGCCGATGGCGCTCTATACGTTCGATATCCGTACGGGCGCGGTCAAAGTGCTGCTGCGCTCCACCGACTGGATCAATCATCTGCTGTTCTCTCCCACCGATCCCAGCCTCTTGCTGTTCTGCCACGAAGGTCCCTGGCATAAGGTGGACCGTATCTGGCTGATTCGCACGGATGGCTCGCACCCGGTCAAGGTGCATACGCGCACCATGGTGATGGAAATCGCCGGTCACGAATTCTGGAGCCACGACGGAAAGACGGTGTGGTACGATCTGCAGACCCCCAGGGGCGAAGTGTTCTGGCTGGCCGGCTACAACGTGGACACGGGTGCGCGCACCTGGTATCACATGGACCGCGACGAATGGTCGATTCACTTCAACGTCAACCGCGACGGGACCTTGTTTTGCGGCGACGGCGGCGATCCCGGCCAGGTGGCGCACGCCAAGGACGGGGAATGGATCTACCTGTTCCATCCGGAGCCGATTCCGAACCGGGGCGGCATCGACGAGCCGGGATTCATCCATCCCGGCGTGCTCCATTCCGAGAGGCTGGTGAACATGTCGAAGCACAACTACCGCCTGGAGCCGAACGTGAGCTTTTCGCCGGACCAGAAGTGGGTGGTCTTCCGCTCGAACATGTTTGGGCCGACGTACGTGTTCGCGGTTGAAATCGCCGAGGCGGACGGACAGAAGCGCTAACCAAAGTCAAGGTAGATAGGTACTACCGGCGGCGGCGATAATCAAGAGTAGGGCGCTTGGCCCGCATATCCCAATGTTCGCTAATTTCCGCAGGGAAATCCCTGCTCCCTCGATGAGCGTGTTTCTTTCTCTGCAAGTTCTGGATGTGCTGACCACCCTGATCGGCTTGCGCATGGGCGCCTCCGAAGCCAGTATGTTCATCTCCCGCCTGATGCGCCTGGGGGTGGTGGAGGCGCTCGCGATCTCCAAGCTGTTCGCCATCATCCTGGCCTCCGCGGCGATCGGATACAAGCACGGGCGGATCGTGGTTGTGCTGAACTACTGGTTCGCGGCGGTGGTGGGCTGGAACCTCTGCGCCATCCTCTACACGGGCGTATCCACCGGTTTTCATCCCTGATCGTCGCGGCAGCCCGTGGCGAAAAGCTGGCAGTAAACTCCCGCTAGGTTCGCCAGGTCTTCCCGGTTCGACGGCGCAGCACGGCGAGGCCACCCAACAGCAGCAGCAGGACTGCGGTCGGCATCCCGAGCGCCGGCTCAGGCACGGAATACTCGGGTGGAGGCGACGGCGGACCGGTCGGCGTCCCTGGGGTATCCGGCGTTCCTGGCGTTCCCGGCGTTCCTGGGGTTCCCGGCGTTCCTGGGGTTCCCGGCGTGCCCGGTGTTCCTGGCGTGCCCGGCGTTCCTGGCGTGCCTGGTGTTCCGGGCGTGCCTGGCGAAGTCGGCGTGCCTGGGGTCTCGGGCGTGGAAGGAACCGTCGGTATTCCCGGATAGACCGGTGTGGCAGGCGGGTACACGGGCGGCGATGTTGGCGTGACGGGCGGAGACGGTTGCGTCGGGTAAGACGGCAGCGGAATCGGCACAGTGACCGGCAGCGACGAGGGCGGCGCCAGGGGCGTAATAACGGGTATGGGCGGTGGGATGACCGGCGGGGAACCCGGAATCAGGGGCGCGGCCGCCGCACTGCCGGTAGGAGGCAGGCCGCCCAGGACCATCACCGGTGAAATCTGTCCCGGGGCCAGCGGCAGCGGCGGGACGACGATCAGCCCGCCGGGCGTGATCGGCTGCAACGTGGAGAGGAGAGGCGAAGGTACCGCTTCCGGGCCGGCGCCGGGCGCGACCGGCGTTTCGCCGCGGGTTGCCGACGCAAAATCGACCAGAGGCAGTTCCGGATGGTTCAACTCCTGGGGAGTAGGTCCGTTCGCCGCCGTGGGCGACATCGGCCGCGGTGACAGCCGGTTGCCACAGCGCGCCCGCGCGCAATTGAGGCCGTCGGTCAGCAGCAGCTCGCCCCGGATCAGGCGCACGGGATGGCTGGTCCAATACACCTTGTCGCCCTTCCGATAGGACATATACACGGCTTGGCCGGGCGCCGTGACCAGCTTCACATCCACCAGGCCGAAGCCCTGGTAATGCCGCGCGGCCACCGGGTCGGAAGCCAGCGCCCGCACCAGCTCGTAGTTCGAGTAGGCTCCACCGGGAATCACGGAGTAAGGGTAGACCTTGCGGCGTTCCGCGGCCGGAATCACAACCGTGGGGGACTGGGTGGGCGCGGACGCGGCGTGTGTGGCCGCGGTGGGCCGGCGATGGACCCAAGCCAGCCCCAGAAAAGCCACCAGTAACAAACAAGCCGCGGCCGCAGTGGCGGCTCCTAACGCGGGCGCACTGGTCCGTCTCTGTCCCAAACGTTGGCCGGCGTGTTTTCGTCGAGTCCTTCGCAATTCCGCCCCTCATCCGTAGTATGGCGCGAACGCACACCAGCCAAAAGGTCTACAAGTTACAGTTCGAGAAACTGATACTAAGTACTAATCCGGGGGAGTATTCAGAAAACGCTTAGGAAGGTTACACGGTACGAAGTTACTTAATTCTTTTGCGCCAACACTTGTTCGATATTGGCGATGTTCTTTCGCGCGATGCCAGCCTCCTCCAGATCCGGGTTGAGGCTGACGACCTGCTGGAAATGTCGCAGTGCGGGGCTTAGTTCCGCCACGCTGTTATTGGCCACTGCCTTGTGCAGATACGCCAGTCCGAGGGCGTAGTGCGCGTAGGGATCCTGGGAATCGTAGGACAGGGACTTCTGGCAAAAGCCGATGGCGAGGTCGTAATTGTTCAGCGTGCGGTTGGCGTCGCAGATGCCGAAATAGGCCAGGCTGCGCAAGTCTTTCCAGATATCCTGTTCGGCGGCGCGCTTGCGCCTGCCCATTCCGATCAGGGAGCCCAGCACGTAATAATTGACCTGGCCGGCGAACTTGCTGTCGAAATCGCTCAGCTTCAGATACTGGCCGTACTCGGCGATGGAATCGGCCGGCTTGCCGCTCAAACGCAGGCTGTCGGCCAGCCACAGGTGCGGCTCGGCGCTGCGCGGAGCCAGGGCGATGGCTTTGCGCGCGGTTTCGATCGACTGTCCGAAGAGCTGTTTGAAGCGCTCGGCCTGGGCCAGCATGGTGAGCGCCGCCACATGATTGGGCTGCCGCACCAGCACCACGTTCAACTGGCGGATGGCCTCGTCGACGCCCCCGATATCCAGCAGCATGCCGGCGTAATTGGCGCGCGCTTCCAGATAGTCCGGGTCGATTTCGATGGCCTTCTTGTACCAGGTCTCGGCTTTCTCTTCTTCGAACAAGGCGTTGTAAGTCAGTCCCAGGAAAAACGCCGCCTTGCTGTAAGTGGGATCGGATTGAAACGCCTGCTCGAATAACCCGGCGGCCTGGCGATAATTCTGCTCGTAACCTTTGCGGTAGTCTTCGAGCCCCTGGTCCAACAGATCCAGCGTCGCCTTGGTGCGCCGCCGCGCGATCAGGATCTTGATGCTGACGGTGGTTTGCTGGCCCGGATAGACGGTTTCCTGGCGCGGCCCATCCGGCTCGTACCCCATTTTGACGCCTTTAACGGTGTGCTCGCCCGGGGTCAATCCGGGTACGTTGATCGGCTTGTCCTTCGACACCACACCCACCGAAGTGCCGTCGATAAACACTTCCACGCCATCCATGTTGGATTCGATGGTGAACGTTCCATACTGGGGCCGCGGCGGTATCGCCGGCGACGCCGTCGAGGGCACGTAGCTCAATAGCATGGAAGGATCGAAACTGCCGCGCTCGGAGGTGGGATTCTGGCGCTGCCCGGTGTACTCGCGAACCTGGGTGTGAACATACTCGGCCAACTCGTCCGCCGTCACGATGCCATCGTGCGAAGTATCGGCCGCGCCCTCCAGCCCTTTTACCAGATAGTAAGTGAACACTCCGTGTCCTCCATCGAGGTCGGGGCTCTCAAACGACGCTTCCACGTCGCGGCTGGCGGTCAGCGAAAAAATCGAGTTCCCCAGGCCGGAGAGGGTCGAATTCAGGCTCTGCGTATCCTCCGGCGAGATCGCCCCGCTGTGGCAGGCGTCGGTGAACAGAATTTTCGACTTGGCATGGATTTTGGAGCCGATCACCTCGCTCAGTTCCCGCATCGGATAGCCGGCGCCGGCAATCCGGTTGGGGTCGAAATCGACCGGCGCCAGGTACCCCTGGCCCCGATAGATGAATCCGTGGCCGGCAAAGTAAATCAGCACCCGATCGCCGGGACCGGCGACCGACGGCAGCCAGGTGTCGATCTCCCTTCGCAGCTCGGCCAGCGTGGCTTTGGCGCCGGTCAGCACGTGTACGTTTTCGGCCTTGAAATTCCCGCCTTCCGGGCTGATCAAAACGGTGTAAAGCGACTGGGCATCGCGCTCCGCAAAATGCAACTGCAGCTTGGGGGGCAGGTTGTCGTAGTGCGAAATGCCCACCACCACGGCATAGCTGCGCGGGATGGCGACCGATTTCGCCGGCTGGATCGCGTCTTCGATCTTTTCCATTTTCAGGTCGCGCTGCGATTGGTTGGCCGGCGGAGGAGTTTGCGGCCATGCCGGCAGGGTTCCAATTGCCAGGGCGGCGAGAATGGCGAATCGCGGGGCGTGCATAGTATTTCTTTAGCGATGAGCTAAAACGAATTGATAGATCACCGGTCCGGTAAGCGGGGCCGGCGCCGAAACCACTGCCGTGTCCTGCTCCCGCAAAAATACCAGGTCGCGCTGGGCACGCCCGGCGGCCTCCGATAGCGAAGATTGGGGAAGCGCGTCGCGCGGGACCAGCTTGAGCCCGGCGGCGTGATCGACGCAATCGCCGCGCGCCTGGAGCACTGCGTCGTCGCAGCGCGGCAGCAGCGTGGGTGGTTTGGCGGGCTGGCCGGGCGAGGCCGGGCCGGGAAAAAGCCGCGGCAAATCGGCCATGCGGATCGGGCTCACCAGCCAGTAGACAATGTCCATGCCGGGCGGCCCGGTCACCCGGAAATCCGCCTTGCCGGTTGGCAGGAGATACTCCTGGCCGGCGCCAACGTGATTGTCCCCAAGGGCGTCGGAGCTGGGGAAAAGTTGCCGATACCGGCCCGATGTGCCTTGGTTGGTGACGTACAAATAACCTTCGAAATTGGTGCGGAAACGAAACCGGATCCGGTCGTTGGCCGCCAGCACCAGGCTGGGATCGACGGCTCGCCATTCCCCGCCGGCAGCGCCGCGTTCGAGGACGATTTCCATGCGGTGAGCACCCTGGTTGAGAACGCTGGTTTGCCCCCATGCGGCCGCGGCCAAGCCAGCCAGGGCCAGAGCGCGTTTCATTGGTGCACCAGTTGGATGTCGGCCACGACCCGGGAATCCGCGGCGCCGCTGGGATTCACCACGTATACGGATTTTTCCTTCGGGCCGGTATTGCCGTTGCCGCTGCCGTTATCGTCGATCTTTTCCAGCACCAGGTCGCGCGCATAGGCGTTTCGGAGCCGGCCCACGGTGGCATCGTCGATGCTGAGGGAGGCCACGAGCTGCCTTTCCGGAGGCGCCGGCCCCTCTTCGGTGGGAGACGGCGCCGCCGACGCGGGCTTCATCTGGCCGCGCAGCGAGTAAATGAGCTGTTCCAGGTCTTTCTCCGGACTGCGGGAAAACATCAGGAACACTTTTTCCGTGCCGGTCTGCTGATCGAAAACCATGCGATAGCCGGGCGGCATGGTGTAGGTTTCCCAGGCGTCCACGCGATTGTCGCCGTGGTTGATCTGAGGGCTGGGAAACAAGGGGGTCCAGGTGCCACTCGATCCCTGCACGATGATATAGAGATAGCCGGGGCCGTTCACCTGCACATGGAACTGGATGCGATCGCCGGCATGGAATATGGTATCCGGCGCGACTTCCAGCATGTCGTCGCCCGACTTGCGGAGAATGGTATACCGCAAACCCAGCCTCGGCGCGGGAGGATCGCCCACCGCCGACACGCGTACGAACTTAGCCCCGCCGGGCGCGGGCTGCGGCGCGGACACTTGTTCCGGCTGCGATTGAGAGGCAGTCTGGGCCGGCGGTTTGGCCGGGGCGGAGGGCGCCGCCTGGGATTTCGCCGCGGACTTGACCCCCGGCTTGCCGCCCGGTTTGCCCGGGGCCGGCACGTCGGTCTTATAGAAGAGCTCGCGCGCGGTAAGCGCGGGCGGAGAGGGTTGCTGCGCCGCGGCCGAAACCAGCACCCCGAACCACAGAGCCATTCCCGGAATTCGTGACATTCAAGCACCCTCCGGCTGCCGCGGGCCAGCCTCTATGCCTACCATAACACCGGCCGATGCGTGTGAAAAGGCTCCCAGGGGACGGCGTGCGAAACCGGTACTAGCCGGCGCCCGGGGCCGCTCCCGACGGGTGTTACTAGCGGCGTCCGGTTTTTCCGGCGGACGGTGGAATGGGCTGATTTCCGGAAGAGGCCGGAGCTTCAAACGGGAAATCGCGGAGGCTCCCGCCTTCCTGGCGCTATCCGGATCAAGTTTCAGGATTACCCGGATGCGGCCAATGTCTTCGACGATCCGTATGCCCTCTTCGAGCAGGACCGCATCGACGAAACGGGCGAGGCCCGCTGGCGGGCCGTCGGCCTGGCTGGAGCGCTGGTTCTGCTGGTGGTAGTTCGTGGCTTGGCTTCGCCGGCAGGGCAGAGGCTATCAGACCCGGCTCAACGGGGTGCTTCGAAAAGCTATGATCGAGGACATCAAGAAAAGCGCGTGAGTTGCCGCTGCGGGCAATCAGCCTGCATCGCATAGCCCTTTACGAGTAGGGTTGCCTGTGTTCGCGGCTGCGAAACTAGCGACGAGGCGGCGAGACGAATCTCGGGCGCTGCAGCCTGAGAGGCCGCGCCACGGTTGCAACCCAAACTGTGTGAGAATTGCGGTTTATGGCCCATATTGCTTCCTCGGTGGAACGTGTTCCCCACTCGCGCATTCGCGAGCTGGCGGAGATCGCCATGCGGATGGATGGGGTGCTGCGGTTGTATTTCGGCGAATCCAACCAGCCTACGCCGGAGTACATCAAGCGGGCGGCGTGGCGGGCCATGGAAGAGGGCTACACGTTTTACACCGAAAACGCCGGGTTGCCCTCGCTGCGGCGCGCCATCGCCAACCATCACCGGTTGCGGCAGAACGTGGAGCTCGACCCGGAGACGGAGATCGTGGTGACGGCTTCGGGAGTGCAGGCCTTGCACATGGGCATCCGCACGGTACTCGACCCGGGCGACGAGGCCCTGGTGCTGACGCCGGCATGGCCCAACGGAGCGTCGATCGTGACCATGGCCAACGCCCGCGCGGTGGAAGTGCCGCAGCCGCTCGACGGCCGCTATTCCATCGATTTCCCGGCTCTCGAAGCTGCCGTCAACACGCGCACGCGCTTGCTGGTATACATTTCGCCTTCGAATCCGCTGGGCTGGGTGGCCACCGAAGAGGAGCAGCGGCAACTGCTCGATTTCGCACGCCGCCACGATTTGTGGCTGCTGGCCGATGAAGTGTACGATCGCCTCTACTGGAAGGGAACCGGGACGCTGGAGCCAGCCCCTTCGATTCTGCGCCAGGCCACGCGCCAGGACGCGGTAATGGTGGTGCAATCCTTCTCCAAGAGTTACTGTATGACCGGCTGGCGGCTGGGTTACCTGGTGGGCCGCCGCGACCTCATCGCGAAGGCTACCCAGTTGAACGAGTTCGTGGTCTCGCACGCGCCCAGCTTCACCCAAAAGGCCGGTGAAACCGCCATGGCGGAAGGGGAAGCGCCGCTGTCGGAAATGCTCGCGCGGCTGCGCCAGAACCGCGACCTTTGCCTGGAGGCCCTGGGCGCGGCGCCAGGCGTCACCGTGCCCGCGCCCGAGGGGGCTTTCTACGTGTTCCCTCGCATCGAGGGGGCGACCGATTCGTTCGCGCTGGCCAAACGACTATTGCTCGAGACCCGCGTAGGCGTAGCGCCAGGCGTGGCCTTCGGCGCGGGCGGCGAAGGCTCGCTGCGCATCTGCTACGCCGCCGGCCTGGAGGTCCTGGAGCCGGCCCTGGAGCGGATTCGAAAATTCTTGCGTGCCGGGGCGTAGTTCGTTCATGATAAACAGGATTTGTATCCGTGGAAAGGAATGGGCATGTTCAAAGGTTTCAAAAGTTTCTTGATGCGTGGTAACGTGGTCGACCTGGCGGTCGCCGTGATCATCGGTGGTGCATTCGGCAAAGTGGTGACGGCGCTCACCACCGATTTTCTGACGCCATTGATCGGCGTTTTCGGAGGCACCCCGAACTTCAAAAGCGTTGTGTTTACGATTAATGGAAGTAAGTTCCAGATCGGCGATTTCGTGGACGCGGTGATTGCCTTTATCATGGTGGCGGCAACCATTTACTTCTTCATCGTGGCGCCCATGAATGCATTTACGGACCGTCTCAAGCGCGGCGAAGTGCCGCCCGACCCGACTACCAAGAAATGCCCCGAGTGCTGCAGCGAGATTCCCGTCGCGGCGCGGCGCTGCGCTTTCTGCACGAGCACTTTGAGCTAGCCCGATGAGAGCCGGCGGGCGATGGCTGGCGGTTCTGATTCCGGGGCTCCTGCTTTACTTCGTTCCGGTGCTGGGCCTGACGCCGGTGCAGGCCCATTTACTGGCGATTTTCGTCGCCACCATCGTGGCGCTGGTGGCGCAGCCTATTCCCATGGGCGTGTCGGTGCTGCTGGCTCTCACCTTGCTCGATTTCACCGGCACGCTCGCGCCGGCTGAGATTTTTTCCGGGTTTTCCAACGTCACCGTCTGGCTGATTTTCAGCGCATTCCTGTTTGCCCGCGCCGTCACCGCCACCGGTTTCGGGGCGCGGGTCGGCTACCTCTTCGTCACCGGCTTTGGGCGCACCTCGCTGTCGCTGGGGTACTCCCTGGCCGCGTCCGACCTAGTGCTGGCGCCGTTCGTTCCTTCCGATACGGCCCGCGGCGGCGGCATCATCTTCCCCATCGTGCGCAGCATCGCCACCGAGTTCGGCTCCGAGCCCGGACCTACCGCCGGCCGCATGGGCGCGTTTCTGATCCTGACTTCGTTTCACACCACCTACACCGCGTCGGCCATGTTCTTGACGGGCATGGCGGCCAATCCCCTGATCGCCGACTTTGCGCGCCGGATCGGCCATGTGGAACTCACCTGGATGCGCTGGTTCTCCGGTTCCGTGGCGCCGGGTTTCCTGACACTCATCATTGTTCCCTGGCTGATTCATAAGCTCTTTCCCCCGGAGATCCGCGACATGGCGCCGGCGCGCGAATTTGCGCGGCGGGAACTGCATAGAATGGGGCGGATGCGCCGCCCCGAAAAGTCCCTGGTGGCGGTCATGATGGCGGTCATGATCGGCTGGATCACGTCTCCCTGGCACGGTTTTCCCAATACCTTCGTGGCGTTGGCCGGGGTGTGCGCGCTGCTGCTCTTGCGCGTCCTCACCTGGGACGACCTGTTGGGCGAAAAACGAGCCTGGGACGCGCTGGTGTGGTTCGCGGGCATGATCATGATGTCCGACCAACTCAATGAAACCGGCGTGATCAAGATCTTCTCTTCCCGCCTGTTCAGCCACCTGGCGGGTTGGCCGTGGGTGCTGTCGCTGGTGGTGCTGGTGGTCGCGTATAACTACATTCACTATGGCTTCGCCAGCATGACCGCCCAGGTGACCGCACTGTACCCCGGCTTTCTGGCCGCCGCCCTGGCGGCCGGCGTTCCGCCGTTATTGGCCGCCCTGCCCCTGGCTTACTTTTCGAACCTGAATGCCGCCATGACTCATTACGGCACCGGTTCCGCGCCCGTGTTTTTCGGCGGCGGCTATGTGAAGCAGGCCGCCTGGTGGCGTATCGGCCTGCTGATCTCCCTGGTGGATATAATCCTCTGGATGGGCATCGGGATGTGGTGGTGGAAGCTCATCGGGTTGTGGTGATGGACGGGCAGGCGATTCGCCCATCATTTCACAGGCTAAAGCCCGTGCCGCCTGAGGTATCATGTCCTCTATATGCGTATACTCCTTCTTTCGCTGTTGTGTTTGATCCCGATCTGCGCCGCGCCTCCGCAAGGCGGCAGGGGACCCCGGAACCTGAAACTATTGAAGCCCGACGAAGTGCGTGAAGCGATGCGCAGTTATACCGTGGCGCTGGGTGTACAGTGTACGTTCTGTCACGTACAGGATCGATCCAGCGATGAAAATCCGCACAAGAACATGGCGCGTCATATGATCGAGATGACCCGCGACATCAATAGCAAGTTCCCCGATGGCAAGGAGCACGTGACCTGCTTTACCTGCCACCGCGGCGCGCAAGAGCCGTTGATGGCGCCGGCGGCGCAGTGAGCACGATCGTTAATGGATACGCTTGAATCGCCCCCTCTAAACCTGTAGCCCGTTAGCTGAAACTGCACCGATGAACGCGGCTCAATGGGCGCCGGGGAGCGGAATCGCCAGAACGGGCGGGGCGACCGATTGCGCCACCGCGCCCTGCGCTTCGAGCGTAACCTCTATGGCCGCTACGTCGCCGACCGGCCCCAGGTCGATGTGCGCCACCGCGCCTTCGCTGTCCGGCTGAAACTGTCCCGCGGGATGCCGGCGCCCGTCTCGCGTCACCGCCCACATCTGGTAGGCCTGGCGCGGGGGCGCCGGCTTCACCCGCGAAGCCGTCAGCAGCACGCCGTGGGCGGGATTCACCCAGACCGAACCGGTCATGGCCGCGCTGTCGGCTCGCGCCGCGACGGTTCCAGGGGACTTCAAAATGGTGAGCGCTTCGCGCTGCCGCGTCAACTCCACTTCCTGCCGGCCCAATTGGCGGCGCAGTTCCAGCGTCTCGCCCACGTACTGCCGCTCCCGGCCGAAGAAGTACATGGTGGCTGAAAAGCACAACGTCGCCACCCCGAGCCAGAACAAGGTCCACCCGGACCCACGCTTTTCGGATCGTTCCATCGCGCTCCCGACGATTCCATCCCGAAACGTAGCACGAGTGCGGAAGCCGGCGCGCGAGCGGCGTGGCTTACTGAGCCGGCGTTTCCAACCAGTCCTCCACGACCTCCCGCAGGTTCACCGGGCGGTGCAGCTCGACGGAGCGGTAACAGGCGTCTATCAGCGCCATGGTGCGCAGGTTGTCGTGGCCGCCGATGGAAGGCTCGCGGCCTTCGGTAATGCTGTCGAACAGCTCGCCCATGGGGCCGGCGAAGGCATCCGGGAACCACGTTTCTTCCCAGTGGGGCTCCAGCCAATACCCCGCCTGTTTTCGCGTGGAATAGCGGATCGTGCTGGGCACGGCGTTGGGATAACCCGGCCAGCCGATGGCGCCTTCCGCCAGACCCTCGGTGCCTTCCACGCGCCAGCGGATGTAGATGTCGGGCGCCGCGCCTTCCCGGCAGGGGCCGCTCCAAACGTCGTCCCAGGCGGAAGCGCGGAATCCGTTGTCGTACTCCAGAATATAGAGGGCGATGCCGTCCCGGTGAGGGAAGGCGGTACGCGGGTCGGTTCGCACGCTGACGTAGACGCTATCGGGATCGCCGAACAGGAAGCGGAAGCAGTCCAGGTGATGAATGCTCATGTTGAGCAAAGTGAGGCGGCCATATTCCCGGAGCCAGGTCTGCCAATGGGGAATCGCGCGCATTTCTATGGTGGCCAGGACCGGCTCGCCCAGGTCGCCGGCCGTCAGCAGCGTTTTGAGGGCGCGCATCGACTGGTCGTAGCGCATGTTCTGGTTGACGGCCAGGGGGATTCGCGCGCGTTCGCAGATTTCGACCACCTTGCGCGCGTCGCCCAGATTGAGCGCCAGCGGTTTCTGGGCGAGAATGCCGCGAAGATCTTTGCGCTCGCCGACAGCCTGTTCGACGATCGCGGGCTGGCAGTGCGGCGGCACGGCAATATCCAAAACCTGGACTGCGGGATCGGCCATCAACCCGGCGCAGGTGTCGTAAACCTTTCCAATGCCGCGGAGCGCGGCCACTTCGCGGGCGGCGCCCACATCCTGTGCGGTGATGGCCTCCACCCGGTAACCGGCTTTTCGGTACGCCACCAGTTGCACATCGCGCATGATGAAGCCGGCGCCAATCGCCCCAATGCCATAGTCCTTTCTAAGCGGGCTGGGGGGCTTGTAGTTGAGAAGGGAGCCTTGTTCCATGGCGACACTTAGTCTAGAATCGCGCTCGGATGCTGTCAACCGGATGCTCGAAAGTAAACGTTAACGTTCCGGGCTGAACCTGTGTTAAGAGATAGGTTTCCGTCAGCGGCAACCAGCTTCGATGAGCACAATCTCCTATACCAAGCGGCTGAGCTACGCGGCCGCCGATACCGGCGGGCAACTGGTTTTCGGCGTCATCTCGAACTACCTCCTCTACTTCTACACGGACGTAGCCGGCATCTCGGTGGGCATCGCGGGCACCATCCTGCTTGTCGCCCGGTGCATCGACGGCATCGACGCTCCCGTGTGGGGGATCATTCTGGACAAAACCCACAGCCGCTGGGGCAAGAGCCGTCCCTGGTTTCTCTGGCTTGCGGCGCCGTTCGCCACCTTTGGCGTGCTCACCTTCCTGACTCCCAACCTCGGGTCCACGGCCAAGGTCCTATACTCCGCCTGCACGTACATCGTCTGCGGCATCCTGTACACCGGCATCAATACCCCGGTGACGTCGATTCTATCCACCCTCACGCCGGACCCGAAGGAGCGGGTGATGCTGACGACTTTCCGCATGATCGGTTCGAAGGTGGGGGTGCTGATCGTCAACGCCACCGCGCTGCCACTGGTGACGTTGCTGGGACAGGGGCACGACAAGCGGGGATTCACGCTGACCATGCCCATCTTTGCCACCGGGAGCATCCTCTTGTTCCTCTTGGCTTTCCGCAATCTGGAGGAAGTAGTCAAGGTCGAAAAGAAACCGCTCCCCATCCTCAGCAGCCTTGGAGCCATCAGGGGCAACTGGCCGTGGATCATCATTTTCGTCAGCAGCCTGTTCTTCTGGATCGCATACATATCGCGGGTGTCAGCGGTCATCTACTACTTCACTTATGTACTGAACCGCAAGGATCTGGTGCCCCTGGTCAACAGTCTCGATATCGTGTCGCTCACGGCGGTGGTCTTTATGCCGTGGTTTTGCCGATTCACGTCGAAGGCGGATCTGTGGGCGTTGGGCCTGGCGGGCTCGATCGGCGGGCAGTTGATCATGTACTTCGGGGCGCCGTCTCTACCCATGGTGCTCACGGGCTGGATTTTCGCCACCGTCACCGGCGGCGTCGCCATGGCCATACCGTTTTCCATTCTCTCCGACAGCGTGGATTACGGAGAGTGGAAAACCGGCATCCGTGCGCCTGGCATGCTGACCGCCGTTGGCGCGGCGTTTTGCCTGAAGGCCGGCAGCGGCATCGGCGGCGCTCTGCCGGCGTGGATTATGGCTGCCCACGGCTACGTGCCGAACACGGCACAGACGGCATCGTCGCTGGCGGGAATCCGGATCGGCTTTCTCTGGCTGCCGGCCCTGTTTTTCGCGCTGAGCGTTATTCCGGTTCTGTTCTACAAGAAATACGAATCGCTGGAACCGCGCATTCACGCGGAGTTGGACCAGCGCCGCGCGGGTGCGCTAGGTAGCAGTGGAGAGCAACCCACCCGCCGCTGAGGCGGCGCCATCGCGGGTCAGCGCGACGGCCTTCGAGACTCAACCAGGAAGCCGCGCCCGGATATCGGGGCGCGGCCGCGCGCTGCGCTATCTTCTTTAATGTGGACGACCTCGAAGGAAGAGTTGCTCTGGTCACCGGTTCGAGCCGGGGAATTGGCCGCGCCATCGCATTGGCGCTTGCCCGAGCCGGCGCCGACATGGTGCTCAACTTCCGCAACCGCACGGCGGAAGCGGCGGCGGTGGAACTCGAGATCCGCCAGTTGGAACGGCGCTGTTTGACGATCCAGGCCGATGTTTCCGCCGCCGCCGAGGTGGCGCGCCTGGTGGGCGCGGCGCAAGACCGGTTCGGCCCCATCGGCATCCTGGTGAACAACGCCGGCATCGCCCGTCCGCAACCGATCGAAGAGATTGCCGAGCGGGATTGGGACGAGGTAATCGACGTCAACCTGAAGTCCTGCTTCCTGGTGACCGCGGCCGCTCTGCCCTCCATGCAGGCTCGCAAGTGGGGCCGCATTATTAATCTGTCTTCGGTGGCCGCGCAGGTGGGAGGAGTGGTCGGCCCGCATTACGCCGCCTCCAAGGCCGGCATGCTCGGCCTGACACACTTCTACGCACAGCGATTGGCGAAGGAGGGCATCACCGTCAACGCCATCGCTCCGGCGCTGGTGGAAACGGAGATGGTGACATCCAACCCCAACGCTCGCGCCGACCGCATCCCGGTGGGCCGCTTCGGACTGCCGGACGAAGTCGCCGAAGCCGCGGTCATGCTTGCGCGCAACGGGTACATTACCGGACAGACCATCAACGTCAACGGCGGCTGGTTCATGAGCTGAGGGCCGACGCTGCCGGCGGCATTTCCCATTTTTTCGCGGAGGATACGCCGCTACAATGAAGGGTATCTATGCACCGCACTCTCGCCCTAGCCGCTCTCTTGCCGGCGCTACTGGCCCTGTCTCGGGCCAGCGCCCAAACCAACACGGAATCCCTGCCGGGGCAGGTCCGCATTATCTTGGTCGGGGATTCCACTATGGCCGTCCACAGCGGCTACGGTCCGGGTTTCTGCGCCCTGGTCGACCCCGCCAACACCACTTGCGTCAATATGGCCAAGGGCGGCCGCAGCACGTCGAGCTACCGCGCCGAGAGCTCCTGGGCGCGGGTGATGGAAACGTTGAAGGACAGCGGCGAGTTTCAGGCTACCTTCGTGCTGATTCAGTTCGGCCATAACGACCAGCCCGGAAAGCCCGGACGCTCCACTGACCTTCAAACCGAGTTCCCCGCCAATCTCCGTCGATATGTCGAGGAGGTACGCTTGGCCGGCGGCCGTCCGATTCTGGTCACGCCGCTTGCACGCCGCATCTTCAAACAAGGGAAACTGACCAACGACCTTGCCCCTTGGGCCGACGCCGCCCGAAAAGTGGCTTCGGAGGAAGACGTGCGGGTCCTGGAGCTGAACGCCGATAGCGTGGCCGCCGTCGAGCGCATGGGTCCCGTCGAAGCCAATTCGCTGGCGATGGCGCCCCCGCCCGAGAACATCGCCGCCACCGCGGCCAGCGGCGATTCGCTGCCCGCGCCCAAAGCCCCGAGCACGCCACCCCAACAGACAAACGCGGCCGTGGAGCCGCACGGCGCCGCCGCCCCGCAATTCGACTACACTCATCTGGGCCCCAAGGGCGCGGACTATTTCGGCCGAATGGTGGCGGATGAACTGATCCACGCCGTTCCCGCGCTCGCGCCGCATTTCCGTGTCGATGGGCATTGAGGGCTCCGGCCTACGATTCGTCCGGCCTGACATGACTGCACTCCCGATTCCCTGTACGATGCGGACTGACCGCGGCTGCGGTCCGGAGGGCGGATTTCAGTATGTTATGGAACCAGGCCCACCCGGCGCAGCAGGTCCTGGAAGCGCGGATCGGAGTGCATGAAGTCGAATTCGGGAGCGGTCTTCAGGAGCATGGCCATGCCGTAACCGTTTGTGGGGAGCAATCGATCCACCCACTCCATCACCTTCCGCGTGTCTTGAAGGCAGCCGTACTGAAGAGGGATGAGCAATGGGTTGCCGCTTGGGTATGCCCGCTCCTTCAATTGCGCGGACTGGAGGCATGCGGCGCGAAACCCCGATTTGGCGAGCGCCGCTTCGACATCCGCCTGCCCGCGCAGAAAAACCTCGGCGCCGTCCAGGGACGCCGCTTTCCGTTCCACGGCGAGAGCATCCGCGGCTCTCTGCTGGATCCAGTAGATTCGGGCGAGCTGCCACAGGGACGCCGCTGACTGCGGATAGATTTCAGCCGACGCTCGCAGGTGTTCCACCGCGCTGTCGTACGAGCGCAGGGCCACCAGGATATAACCCCTCAGATTATTGACGGGCAGCGAGAATGGGTCCAGTTGCAGCGCGCGGTCGTTCTCCGCCAAAGCTTCGACCGGCCGGCCGACGGTCAGCAGGTAGATAGCATAAAACTGGCGAGCCGTGACGTAGTTTGGATTCAATTCCATGCCACGCTTCAGCTCCGTTGCGGCGTCCGCGAACCGGTACAGGCACTGTTGCGCGAATGCCAACGATACGTGCGCCTCGGCGAGGTTCGGCTGGAGCGCGACCGCCTTCCGTCCATATTGTTCCGCCAACGCGGGATCGAACTTTGTTCCCCAGCCTATGGTGTAGCAGTCGGACAGTCCGGAATAGGCCAGCGCGAACTTCGGATCTTCCCGCAAGGCCTGTTCGAAGTAACCGATCGCTTCGGTGATGGCTTCCGAGCCTCTCAGGTGCCATAGATACCGGCCGTGCAGATAGGCGTCATAGGCGCGCGGATTCTCCGGCCCGCTGCCAGCCGGGCGGGCGGCGGCCTCGGCCGTAAGGCGCGCGCCGATTTGATGCGCCACCGCCAGCGCGATCCGCCACCCGAACTGTGGGGTTTCACCGGCTTTGCCCTCGTAACTGTCGGCCCAGAGTTGGCGCTCGGTCGCGGCGTGGACCAATTTGACGTTAATCCGCATCTGGCCGGCGCCGCGTTGCAGCGAGCCCTCCACGATTCCATCCACGTGCAACTCCCGCGCGATCTCGGGCAACGCCCTCTTTGCGCCTTTGTAGCGCATGGCCGAAGTGCGCGAGATCACCCGCAGCGAGCCGATCCTGGACAGGACGCTGATCAGATCATCGGTTAAGCCATCGGCGAAGTACTCCTGCCCGGCGTCGCCGGAGAGATTCTCGATGGGCAACACGGCCAGAGATTGCACGCGCGGAATACCCTTGGAGGCGAGCAGCCGGTCGCGCACTCCGCCCAGATTGAGGCCACCCGCCACCGCCATAAGCAGCAGGACGCCGCCCGCCATGGACAGGGTCCATCCACGCCAGGATTGCGGCCGCGGCGCCACGGCGCTGCCAGGAGCCGCCGGCTTTAGTGGCTCCCCACTCGTTGGCGCGGCGGCATGGGGTTCCGCAACGGCTGTCACCGGCGCGATAAACCGATAGCCCCGCCGAGACAGGGTTTCAATGTAGCGTGGGTTAGCCGCCGAATCGCCGAGCGCCGTCCGGACCTTGCTGACCGCTTTGTTCAGGCTCTTGTCGAAATCGACGAAGGTTCCCTCTGGCCAGAGCCTGGCCCGGAGCTCGCTGCGGGTGACGATGTCGCCGGGCTTTTCGAGCAACGCCGCCAGGATCTCAAACGGCTGATCTTCCAGCTTGAGCCGGACGCCGTGTTTCCGCAGTTCCCGCGCCTCCCGCCGGACCTCAAAAACACCAAAACGGATCTGCTTACCGTTACTCGTAAATTCCGTGCGGAAGTATAGCGCGCCGGCTGGCCGTTGTAAAGCTGTGAATTACCCGGCACAAAATACCCGATCTTATGTGTTTTGCATTACTTGCCGCGGGACCTTGTCTTCCGCCACAAAGGACCTGAGGGGTGTTGCCAGAGTTCCCCGCAGGCTGTAAGCCAGAGATGTCTTCGGGACGGCCGCGCTTGCCGGGGCGGGTTCTCTGACGGGTGGCGGACGGCTCGGGAAGCTTCGTGGCGTGCTCCGGCGGCTGCGGTGACGTAAAAGCCGACCCGGCGCCTGGGGCATGCCGGGTTATGGAGACCAGTATGAAAACTCACAGCGTTCTTGTCCTCTTGACGAGCGCACTCGTCGCATCGATCCCCGTCTGGGCGCAGCCCGGGCAGTGTGAGTCGGTTGGCGGAGTGCTGATCACCAATATCGCCGCCATTGACGACGTCTACAACCTGGGGCCGGTCTTTGGCGACCTGCAAGGCAGCGTGGCGGCCAAAATCGTCGGTTCCACTGCGACCACCTATACCCTGCAGCATTATTGGGTCACGACTTCGGGCGACACGATCCTGTTTAAGCAAGCCGTCCTTACGCCAACCTACCCGACCGCCGACAAAAACATCGTGGCCGTACCGTGGGGAAACTACTCCAGCGATATCAATGGTGGAACGGGGAAATTCGCCGGCGCCAGTGGTAAGATCGACTATTTCGGGATGGCTGACTTTAACAAACTCACCCTGGTGCTGAGATATTCGGGAACAGTGTGCTACCCGGTCGGATCACTAAGCAGTTTCCGATAGCAGGCCGGTCCCCCAACGTGTTACTTCTCGAATTGGAGCCTGTTGTGCTGGTTGGACAACGGAAAGATCGCGCGGCGCTCGAACGATGGGCCGGGAATACATAATGGAAGCATGCGGGAGTACGTGCGGGCGGAGACGGCGCGGCTGCTGGAACGCTTTGGCGAGGAACTGGGGCGGGCGGCGCGGGATGTGGATGCCGATGGCATACACGATTTGCGGGTGTCGATCCGGCGCCTGAGCCAGTGCCTGCGTGTATTCGCCAGCTTTTACCCGGGGCGCTCGTGGAAAAAGATTCGCGCCGAGCTGCGCGGCCTGCTGCAATCGGCGGGGGCGGTGCGCGACCGCGATATTGCCCTCGAGCTGATCGAGGAAGCGGGAGTATCGGCGCGGGCGGGCATTCATCGCCAGCTCCGGGCGCAGCGCAAGGCGGCCGAGCGCGAGATGGTGGAGGAGATCGGCCGCTGGAACCGGCGCGATCCGGCGGCGAAGTGGCGGCGGAAGCTGGAGATTGAGTGATGGAGAAGCTGCCTTCGCCGGAATGGAACGCGCTGCTGGGTGCGGCTGCGAACGCGCGCCGCGGGCTGCCGCCCCTGGTAGGGGCCTATTTTCGGGCGGGGCGGGAATTTCTGGCGGGCAGGCCTACTCCCGCCGAACTACACGAACTGCGCCTGGCCACCAAGCGGCTGCGCTACACGCTGGAGCTGTTTCGACGGTGTTACGGCCCGGCGTTCGACCCCTACATGGCGGACCTGCATGATTTGCAGCAGGCGCTGGGCGAACTCAACGACTGCGTGGCGTCGCGCAACCTGCTGGCGCGGGCAATGCCGCCTTCGCCGTTGCGCGACAAGCTCGAACGGTTTCTGGGCGATAAGGAGGCTCGGCGAGCGCGGCGTGTCCGGGAGATCTGGACGGGGCAGTTCGACGCGGCCGGCCGAGAGGCGGCTTGGGTGCGGTACCTGGGGCGGCAGGCGCGGGGGAAAGCCGGGAGTTTGCGGAAGAGGGAATAAGACCGGCGGGGTAGCGGGGGCGCGACAGACGACAAAAGGCGATCGTTTATCCCACCGAGGGGCACAGCCGCCAGCAAAAGCACCGGCCGCCAGACATGACCGCCGACGCTACGAGCTGTGGTGTTAGCATCAGGCTTGTCATGCCAATCGCGGATTTGCTCGATTCCGAAGACCGGTCTCTTTACGACGTTCATTCGAAGAGCCGGGGGCCGGCCGGAACACTGCCGTTAAGCGCGGAGACGCTGGCGAGCCGTCCCTCCGGCGATCTGTTCGGCTGGGCGCAGGATGCCGGAATGGGATGGGAGCCGGCGGCGCTGGGCTCCGGCTCCAAGGAGTTTTTGATTCTGAGTACCCACGGGGGGTTGCGCGCGCCGGATGGCACGCCGATCGCGCTGGGCTACCACACGGGGCACTGGGAAGTGGGGCTGCTGGTGGAAGCGGCGGCCCGGGAATTGAAGGCGCGGGGCGCGATTCCGTTCGCGGCGGCCTGCACGGACCCTTGCGACGGGCGCACGCAGGGGACGCCGGGGATGTTCGATTCGCTGGCTTACCGCAACGACGCGGCGCAGGTATTCGGCCGGCTGATCCGCTCGCTGCCCACGCGGAGCGGGGTGATCGGAGTGGCGACCTGCGATAAAGGACTGCCGGCGATGATGATGGCGCTGGCGGGGGCGGGCGGCCTGGCGAGCGTGCTGGTGCCGGGCGGGGTCACGCTGCTGGCCGAAGAGGGCGAGGACGCGGGTAAGGTGCAATCCTCCGGCGCGCGTTTCGCCCGCGGGCAGAAGACCCTGGAATCGGCGGCTCTGGATTTGTGCCGGGCGTGCGCCACGCCGGGCGGGGGATGCCAGTTCCTGGGAACGGCGGCGACCTCGCAGGTGGTGGGCGAGGCGCTGGGTATGACCCTGCCGCACGCTGCGCTGGCGCCCTCCGGGCACCCGATCTGGATCGACATGGCGAAGCGTTCGGCGCGGGCGGTGCTGGCCATGGAAGCCGGCGGCATGGCGATGGGCAACGTACTGGACGACGCGGCGATCCATAATGCGCTGGTGGTACATGCGGCTTTCGGCGGCTCCACCAACCTGATTCTGCACCTGCCGGCGATCGCGTTTTCGGCCGGCCTGAAGCGGCCCGGCGTGGAAGACTGGACGCGGGTGAACCGGGAGACGCCGCGGCTGGTGGACGTGCTGCCCAACGGCCCGAGCATGCACCCGACGGTTCAGGTATTTCTGGCGGGCGGGGTTCCGGAAGCCATGCTGCACCTGCGGCGCGCGGGATTGCTCGAGACCGGCGCGCGGACGGTGACGGGCGAAAAACTGGACACGCTGCTGGACTGGTGGGAGCAGAGCGAGCGGCGGACGGCGCTGCGGCAGGTGCTGCGCGAGCGCGACGGGGTGGACCCCGACGACGTGATCATGAGCCCGGACCGGGCGCGGCAGCGCGGGCTGACTTCGACGGTGACGTTCCCGGTTGGGAACCTGGCGCCGGGTGGGTCGGTGATCAAGAGAACGGCCATCGACCCGAGCGTGGTGGATGCGGACGGGGTGTATCGCAAGACCGGGCCGGCGCGCATTTTCCGCAGCGAACACGCCGCCATGGCGGCGATCAAGAGCCAGGGGCCGGAGCGGATTCAGCCGGGGGACGTGCTGGTGCTGATGTGCCGCGGGCCGCTGGGGTCGGGCATGGAAGAGATCTTCGAAATTACGGTGGCGCTGCGGTACCTGGATTTCGGCAAGCAGGTGGCGGTGATTACCGACGCGCGATTCAGCGGGGTTTCCACGGGAGCGTGCATCGGGCACGTGACGCCGGAGGCGCTGGCGGGCGGGCCGATCGGCAAACTGCGCGAGGGCGACCTGATCGAAATCGCGATTGACCGGGTGAAGCTGGAAGGCGCCCTGAACCTGGTGGGCGCCGATGGGGTGCGGTTCGGCGCGGAGCGAGGGACGCGGGTGCTGGCGGAACGGGCGCCGCGCGAAGACCTGGCGCCGGACCCGGCCCTGCCGGCCGCCACGCGCCTGTGGGCCGCGCTGCAGCAGGCGAGCGGCGGCACGTGGGGCGGGGCGGTGCACGACCCGGACGCGATTGTACGCGCATTGGGACACGCGCGGGCGGATTAACAGGCTGAGCAGGCCATGCTCTTCATCGGCAGCGTTCGCGAGCGGCTGTCTATCATCGCGCTGAGCGGCGACGAATATGCCGATGCGCTGGAAGCATCGGCGGCCCGGGGCATCGTGGGCGGCGGAATCTACGACGCCGTGCTGGCGCATTGCGCCCTCAAAGCCCAAGCGGAAGCGTTCTATAGCTGGAACGGCCGGCACTATGGACAGTGCGGGCCGGAAGTGACACGGCGCCTGCGGACGCCCTGAGGATTACATCCCGTGTCCGCCGCCAACATAAATCCTTTGTCCCGTCACCCAGCGGGCCTGCTCCGATGCGAGGAATACAATGACATCGGCAACGTCCTCGGGGCTCCCGGTTCTGCCGAGAGGAATCGTCGGCAGGATCTCTCGCTCCAGTTCCGCGGTGATCCACCCGGTTTGCACGGGCCCCAGGGACACTACGTTGACGTTGATTCCGAACTTGCCGAGCTCGGTTGCCGCGCTCCTGGTGAAGCTCTCAAGCGCGTACTTGCCGGCGCCGTAGGAGATCTCCGACGGAAAACGTTCCGCGCCGGCCGTGCTCACGTTGACGATCCGGCCCCAGCGGGCCCGGCGTTCGACGTGCCTGCGGGCAAATTCCGCCATCATTAGGGCGGGCGCACGAGTATTGACGGCGAACAACCGATCGAAGCTGTTCGCCGTGATGCCTCTCGGCCGATCCGTCCACAACTCCACCAGCTTGTTATCCAATTCGGCGCCCGAGGGAATGAACGTGTCCGCCTCCCAGGCGGCCGCGTTGTTCACGATGACTTCGACCGGCCCCAGCAGGCGCTCCGCCCGGTCGTACAGCAGCGGGATTGAGCCAACGTCCGCCAGATCGGCCTCCCAAGCGTGGGCCTCCACACCCATGGCGCGAATCTGCGCGAGCACCTCGTCTGCGGACTTGGCTTGTTGAGAATAGTAAAACGGCGCCCCTGGCGAGCCGGCCTGGCCCGCGGTGTCGTTCCATGCACCTGCTACGGTTTGCCGGAAGTAGTGCAGAAATACCTTTGATCCTTGCGCGGCGAAGGCTCGCGCCACTCCTGCTCCGATGCCACAGGGATTGTTAGCGCCGGTGATCAGAACAACCTTATCTTTGAGCCCTGGATCGATCATGATGCGAGACCTCTTCGACCGCGGTAGCGGGATGGCGCGGCGCCTGGGCGAAAAAACCAGCGACGCGCAGCGCGGGAGAGACTAAGGTCCGCGTGGGACCTCCTTTGGATAAATCCTAGCGCGAGTTGCGTTCGGAGAGCGGAGGCCGCGGCGCGAACCAAGCTCAATGGCCGCCTTGGGCGAGGCATGAGATGATTCAGACGTGAAACCCCTTATCCTCTTCGCCGCTCTGCTGGCATTCGAGCATTCGGGTGCAGCGCAAACGCAGTTTGTGCGGGCGCAGGGAAGAGAACTCATTGGCATCGGCGGCAAGCCGTTGGCACTGCACGGAATCAGCCTCGGAAACTGGTTTCTCCCCGAGGGCTACATGTTCCGCCTGGACCACGGGCCGGCGTCCCGGCGCGAGATCGACGCGCTGTTCCGCGATTTGATCGGCCCGGATGCGACCGACCGGTTCTGGCGCGAATGGCGCGACACGTATATCTCGCGGGCCGACATCGAATTGATACGCAGGGCCGGGTTCAACTCGGTCCGAATTCCGCTCGATCACTCCTTGTTCGTCGAAAACGGGTCGGGGTTCGCTACGCTCGATCGGGCGATCGGCTGGTGCCGGGAGAACGGTATCCTGGCTATCCTAGATTTACACGCCGCGCCCGGCGGCCAGACTGGGACGAATATCGACGACAGTTGGGGATACCCATGGTTGTTCGAGAGCCAACAAGCCAGGGGCGAAACCATCGCCTTGTGGCGCCGGATCGCCCTACGGTATCGGAACGAGCCGGCCGTGCTGGGCTACGATCTGCTAAACGAACCGATCCCGCAGTTCCCCTGTCTGCGGAAGTACAATGCCATGCTGGAACCGCTGTACCGGCAAATCGTGGCCGCCATCCGCGAGGTGGACAAGAACCACATCGCGATCCTGGGCGGCGCCCAGTGGGACACGAACTTCAAGGTTTTCGGCGCGCCCTTCGATTCCAATACCATGTACACGTTTCACAAGTACTGGATGGAGCCCACGCGTGCGGCGATCGAGGAGTATCTCGATTACCGCGACCGCTATAACGTGCCCATCTGGCTGGGCGAATCGGGCGAAAACAGCGACGAGTGGATCGTAAGATTCCGAAGCGTGCTGGAGGAGAATCACGTGGGCTGGTGCTTCTGGCCGTATAAGAAGATGGATCAGACCAGCAGCGTGGTTACGTTCGCCAGACCACGCTACTGGGACGAGATCGTGGCCTACGCCAGGCTGCCCGGCGGGGTTGGCGAATTGGACAAACGGTCCAAAGCGCGGCCTTCGGTGGAGCACGCGCAGGCGGCGCTGGCCGATCTGCTGAAGCAGATCCGGTTCGAGAACCGGCGCGTGAACCAGGGCTACCTGAAGGCGCTGGGAATGTAGAGATCTGGCGCTCGGCGGGGGAGCGGGTTCCGCAGCTTAAGGACTGCCGGGAAACAACCGGTCGCGGCTCTGACTCGCGGCATGATGCACTGTGCGGGGATTGCCATTCGGTCATTTCGAGTGTATATATTTATTAATATATATGCCCATGAAAAAGCCGCCTAGTCCGGAGAATTTTCTTCCGCTGAAGCCAAACTGGTTTCACGTGCTGCTGTCGCTGGCCGAAAAGGAGCAGCACGGGTACGGGATCATGCAGGAGGTGCTGGAGCGCACTGATGGAAAAGTGCGGCTTTGGCCGGCCACGCTCTACGGCACGCTGAAGCGGCTGATCGAGGAAGGTCTGATCGAGGAATCCGGCGACCGGCCGGCGGCGGAATTGGACGACGCGCGGCGGCGCTACTACCGGCTCACCAGACTGGGCCGGAAGGTGCTGGCGGCCGAAAGCCAGCGGCTGGAGGACCTGGTTCGCCTGATTCGCGCCAAACGCGGCCTGGCGAAACGGGAGGCGGAATCATGAACGGTACGGGCGATGCGGCGAACCGCCGGGTGGCGATTACGCTGCGGATTTACCGGGCGCTGGCACATGCTTTTCCGCAAGAATTCCGGAACGTGTACGGAGACGAACTGGTGCAGGCGGCCGAGGACTCGGTCGACGCCGTCTGGCAACGCCATGGGATGAGCGGCATCGTCCGACTATTGGCGGACCTCGCCATCCAGGTTCCGGCCGAGCACCTGGCAGAGTTGCGTCACGACATCCGCTACGGGCTGCGCATGCTGGCGCGCTCACCGGGCTTTACGGCGGTGGCGCTGATTTCGCTTAGCCTGGGGATTTCGATCGCCGCCTGCGCCTATAGCGAAATGAACGGCCTGCTGCGCGATTTGCCGGGAGTTCCGAAGCCGGGCGAGTTGGTGGCGCTGCAGACGCCGTCGTCCTACCCGGCTTACAAGCGCTACCGCGAGTTGAACGAGCTGTTCACGTCCACCTTCGCCTACATCGCGCCGGTTCCATTCGGGGTGTCGCTCGGCAAACAGACGGAGCGGACGTGGGGACATCTGGTGACGCCCTCGTACTTTGCCACGCTGGGCGTTCGCCCGTGGTTGGGACGCTTCTTCGATGCGGCGGAGGAGCGGCCGGGGCAGGCGCCGGTGGCGGTGGTGAGCTACCGATTCTGGGAAGAGCACCTGGGCTCGGACCCGTCAATTATCGGCAAGACGATTCGCATCAACGGGTATCCCTGCACGATTGTCGGCGTGGGCCGCAAGGAATTCCTGGGCGCATCGCCGACACTGTTCGCAGCCGATCTCTGGCTGCCCGTCTCGGTGGATGCGCGCGTGGCGCCGGAGTTGGAAGGCGACGCGCTGGAACGGCGCGACCTGACCATGTTTCAGGTGGTGGGTCGCTTGCGGCCAGGCGTTACCGAAGCCGGGGCGCAGGCGGAGCTGAACGCTGTCGCGCAGCGGATGGCCGAGACCTACGGCGAGCCCGATCGGAATCAGAAAGGGCCGCGCATAGCACTGCTGCGCGCCGGAAAGGTGTTACCGCTGCGGAAGCAGGATGCGCCTTTCTACCGGGAGTTTCTGCTGGTGCTGGGCGGGCTGCTATTGACGATCGCCTGCGCGAATGTGGCCAACATGATGCTGGCGCGGGCGGGCGACCGGCGCAAGGAAATCGCGGTGCGGCTGGCCATCGGCGCCAGCCGCGCCCGCCTGATCCGCCAGTTGCTTACCGAAAGCATGCTGCTGGCCGTGGGCGCGGCAATCGCGGCGTTCCCAATCTGCCTCTGGTTGATGCACCTGCTTTCGCAATTGAGGATGCCGTTGCCGATCCCGGTGACCTTCGACCTGACGCCCGACTGGCGGGCGCTGGTGTTCACTTTTGGGGTAGCCGCTTTAACCGGCGTGGCGTTCGGACTGGCGCCGGCGCTGCAGGCTACGCGTACGGACCTGGTCTCCGCGCTCAAGGAAGGCGGCAATGTGCGCTTGCGCAAGCACCGGTGGCTGAGCTTGCGCAATGTGCTGGTGCTTTGCCAAATGGCGGCATCGCTAATGCTGCTGATGATGACCGGCTACATGGGCCTCGGCATTCAAAGCACGCTGGGCGTACAGCAAGGGTTCGACCCCCGGAATCTCTACCTGATTTCGCTCGATCCGGTGCGCGACGGATACTCGGCGGCGCGCGCGGAGCGATTCTTCGAGAAGCTGCTGGAGCGCGTAAAGACGCTTCCCGGCATCACCGCCGCGTGTCTGACCGATACGCTGCCGGTTTCCTTCGACGGTAACGCTGGCGTTCGTTTTTCAGGCGTCGGCGGACAACCCAATGCATCGCCGGACGGAGGCGGATTCCTTCATGTAAGCGAGGCGCGCAAGCATATTGTTGGCCAGGGCTATTTCGAAACGGCGGGCATCCGCATTCTCGCCGGACGCGCTTTTGAGAGACAGGACGAGAAGAACGGCGCGATGGCGATTGTGGTCAGCCAGGAAGCGGTGCGGCAGATCTGGAAAGGCGAAGATCCCGTCGGGCGCCGCATTGAGA
The DNA here is from genome assembly GCA_052325345.1 of Bryobacteraceae bacterium. Classification (GTDB taxonomy): domain Bacteria; phylum Acidobacteriota; class Terriglobia; order Bryobacterales; family Bryobacteraceae; genus JBEKYD01. The sequence goes on along the minus strand of JBKQVG010000247.1, from coordinate 7,863 downwards.
TCGGCAACGGCGAAGCGACCGGTGGATGGGGAGCGTGGCCCGGCACGATCGACCACCGGGTTTCCGGCGTGGCGAAGGAAAGCCGCACGTTCGAAGTAGTGGGAGTGGCTCGGGACGTGTCGGAAGACCTGGTAGCGAGCAAGAAGCATCCGGCGGTGTATTTTCCGCTGCATCCGGCCGATTACGCGCAGCCTTCCTTGCGCGGCGTGACGCTGATGGTGCGTGCAACGGCGGGAGTAGATGCCATCGGCGAGGTGCGGCGCCAGATCGCGGCGATCGATTCCGCCATCGCACCGTTCAACGCGCGCAGCATGAGCGAACACATCGCGCAGTACATGTCAGCGCTACAGGGGGCTTCCTGGACATATGGCTTCATGGGTGTGTTCGGGCTGGTGCTGGCATCGGTGGGGCTGGCGGGCGTGACGGCGTATTCGGTGGCGAAGCGCGGCCACGAGATCGGAATTCGCATGGCGCTGGGGGCGCAGAAACGCGACGTGCTGGCGCTGGTGATGAAGGAGGGAGCGATGCTGGTGGCGGCGGGCACGGTGATTGGGCTGATGTTCGCCTGGGCAGGGATTCGGGCCGTCTCCAGCGCCTTCTTTACCGTGGCCAGCGTGAAAAGCTCCGACCCGGTTCTGCTGGTGGGAGCGCCGCTGCTGCTGGCCGGGCTGGCGCTGGTTGCCTGCTACGTGCCGGCGCGCCGGTCGACGCGCATCGATCCGGCGGCAACGCTGCGGATGGAGTAGGGGTGTGGGGCGGATTGCCAATCTGCGGCGGGTTGCTAACCCGCCTCTCCCGGCGTTCGCACAGCGGCCGGCCAACGCCGATTAACAATCGGCGGCAGGATACCATCCCGCCCCACATTCTCCACTTCGGCGACGCGCTGCCCTCACGCCCTCAATCGCGCCCTACTTTGCGCTCTTTTCCGACCAGGGCGGCACGATCCCGTTCACGCGCGCGTAAGCCACTAATTGGCCCATGTGCTCGTTGGCGTGAATGATGATGCGGAGGTACATGCCATCCACATTGGCTTCTCTGTCGCCGATCTTGACTTTACGCGCGAAATCGGCGGGCTTCAGGCTCGCGCGAGCGGTTTTGACGGCATCGAGCGACCGCTTCAACCAGTCGATCACGTCGGCCTTCGCGGTGACGGTCTTTTCCATGTCCGGGGACTTGAGATCGGCCGGCATTTTAGGACCGGTAACGCTCAGCAGGTAGAAGTTCGCCATGGCGATATGCATGAAGACTTCGCTGGTGGAGCGGACGCCGGGCCACGGTCGCCAGGCGTACTTATCCGCCGGGATGGCTTCGGCCAGAGCGACGAGTTGGCGCGAAACATGGCCCCATTCGCCATCGTATCCCTGCCAGACGCCTTCCAGCGGATCGACCTGGGCGGGTAACGTCAGAGTGGCGAGAACCATTGTGAGAAGTAGTGGCTTCACGGATGTCTCCTTTCGTCCGTTCCTGGAGATTACCACGATGGGTTTAGCGGAGGGCTAAAGCAAGCCCCACCCCTACGCTACGACCGAAACGAGGTTTGAGTCGATGATGCGTTGGTCCGAAGTCAGCAGCCGAAGCGCTCGAACCCGGGCTGTCGCCACGATCGCCCGGTCGCTGGGATCGCGCAACGTTGGGCCCAGCGCGGCGACCTCGGCAGCCGCATCCAGTGTGAATGGCACGATCTCAATGGCCGGATTGGATTCCAAATCGCCCAGAAGGTCGGCGGCGCGGAAATCGCTGCGGACAGCGCCGTTGCCAAATAGAAGGGCGATCTCAAGCAGCGTGATGGCGCTGACCCCGAGGGACTCGCGACGGAGTGTTGCGTCCCGCAAAACTCGCGTCTGCTCTCGTGAAAGCTTCTTGGGGGTGGAGAGCCATCGAACGACAACGTGGGTATCGAGAAGGAACCGAAGACTCAACTTCCCGCTCCGCGCTCCGGATTTACAGCTTCCCAAAGGTCGGACATATCCGCCATGAGAAGGTCGTCATCTATGGTCACCTTTCCGGCCCACAAGCCCGCCGGATTTTTCCATGCCGTGCGGTGGGCAGGCCGTACGGTTGCGAGCGGCTTGCCCCGTTTGGTAATCGTGATGGAACCGCCGTGCGTACCAATATCGTCGAGCAGGGCAAGGCACTTGGCCTTGAATTCGGTCACATTCACGACGGTGTGCTTCATGTTTTTACGATACCACAACCGCAGTGGTCATCTGACCAGATGGAGTCAGGACAGCGCTTTCTGGTTCAGCATGCGGTAGACCAGCGCCACGGGCAGGCCAACGACATTGTAATAGCAGCCTTCGATGCGGTTGATGAACTTCGAGGCGAGGCCTTGGATGGCATACGCGCCGGCTTTATCCATCGGTTCGCCGCTGGCCACGTACTCGGCGATTTCGCGCCCGGTGAGCGGAGTGAACCAGACGGCGGTGGATTCCACCGCGGAGGCGAGGCTGTCGCCGCGCCGGAGGCAGACGCCGGTCAGGACTTCGTGCCGGCGCCCCGAAAGCAGCGCCAGCATGCGGCACGCATCGGCTTCGTTTTCAGGCTTGCCGAGAAGATGATGGTCGATGGCGACGGTGGTATCGGCGCCCAGGACAATTTCGTCGGTGGCGGCCAGGACCGCGCACGCCTTGGCCTCCGCCAACCGGGCGACGTAGCGCTCGGCCGGTTCGCCCGCGAGCGCGGCTTCGTCCACCTGCGCGGCTCGAACGATAAAGGGGATCCCCGCCTGGCGCAGAATCTCGCTGCGCCGCGGCGACTGGGATGCCAGCACCAGCATAAGCTTTCAGTGTAGAGCAGCGGACCGCGGCGGCAAGCTTTCAGCGGTCAGCGATCAGCATTCAGCGAGGACGCCGCCAACCGCGCATTCTGCCTGGTGGTTTCCCCGGCCAGCAGGGGCAGCCGCGCACCACCGTCCTTGCGCTGGAAAACCTCGGCCAGCATTTCGGGGATTTCGAAGACCGCCGAGTTTCGCATCGCCGCGGCGCGCGCACGGTAGGCCTGGTAGCGGATCGGGTCGAGCAACTCACCGACCGCGGAGGCCAGTTCCGAAAAGCTGCCCACCACCGTGCCCACACCCTGTTCCAGCACCCAATCGGCGTTGTAGCGCTCGTGAACGAGGGTCCAGGCGTTGCGCTCCACCACCACCGGAAGGCGCATGGCCAGGGCTTCGCTGATCGATCCGGGACCCGGCTTGCCGATGAAGTAATCGGCCAGGGCCATGAAATGCGGCACCTCGCGGGTGAAGCCTTCCACGCGCATCGGAATGCGGCGGGGCATGGTACGCAGCGTGCGCGCCGCTTCCTGGTGCCTGCCGCAGAGCAGGATGAGCTGGGTGGGAAGCCCGGACGCGTCCAGCACGCGGGCGATTTTCACCATCTCCATGGAGCCTTCGCCGCCGAACAGCACGACCCCGGTCAGCCGGCCGGGGTCGAGGCCCAGGCGCTCGCGCTCGCGCCCGCGATCCGCCTGCCGCGGTTGGTAAAAGCGCGGATTCAAGATCATGCCGGAGGCTTGGAAGATATGCGCGGGGTCGAGGCCCAGCGTGCGCGCCTGCTCCACCGCGCGGCGCGAGCCGCAGATCACGTACTGGCTCTGCCGTTCGAGCCAAAAATGCGGCGGGTAATCGGCGATGTCGGTCAGGACGGTCACCAGCGGGGTGCCGGGACAAACGCTCTCCAGTGCTATCTGAAACGCCCGGTTGTAGTGCGGGATGAGCGAAACCACCATGTCCGGTTGGGTTTCGGTCCAGTGTTGGGCCAACACCCTGACCTGCGAGCGATGAAAGAGGCGAATTACGGCGTGCATCAGCGGCACCAACTGGGCGGACCCCAGAGTCCAGCCGCGCCGCAGCATGATGTTGTAGACGTCTTGAAACGGGATGCCGGTGGATTTGCGGATCACGTCGATGGAATCGAACAGATCCTGAATGCATACCATGCGGACGTCCCAGGGGCGCTGCTGGCGTTCGATCACCTCGGCCAGAGCTTGCGCCGCGGCGCGGTGGCCGCCGCCCGAATCGATATAGATGAATTCGATGGTGCGCCTCATCGCGCTCCGCCAGGCGCCTGCCGAGCCGCCGCCGATCGAGCCGTTCGGATCAGTTGCATCGATTCCCCGTTACCTTGAGTACCATGCCGATAATTCCGCCAGGTTACAGTTCCAAGAAACTTGTGTTTCCGCGCCGCAACGCGATTTCGGCCGAAACCTTTCCGCGGCTTGCGGCTGGCGGCCGATTCGGCGAGCCCACCCGGGTGAGCACGCGCCGAGAACTCTTCATCGCGCGTTTATCCGCCTGAAACCAAAATGCCGCAAACTCGGCCAGAGTGCAAACCATCGAGACTGACACCCATCCTGGAATGCTTTCGCTCTCCGGAATGTTGGACCAGCGGTTGCGCAGCTTGCTGGAACCGATCGAGCCGGCCGTGGATCGCATGTTGGGGCTGGAAGAGCTGCGCCAAGCCTTTTGGAACGCCCGCCGCGCCGCGCGCCATGGCGACACGGTAGAGGAGCTGTTGCGCTCTTTGGACATCACCTGGAAGGCGGAGCCCGAAGAACTGGCGCGAATCCCGGCTAGCGGTGCGGCCGTGGTGGTAGCCAACCATCCTTTCGGCCTGCTGGAAGGGGCGATACTATCGACGATCTTGCCCGCCATCCGCCCGGACGTCCGCATCCTCGCCAACTCGTTACTGGCCGGCGTCGACGAGTTACAGCAGCGTTGCATTTTCGTGAATCCGTTCGGCGCCAGCCGCACCGTGCCCGCCAATGCCCGCGCCCTGCGCGAGGCCAATACGTGGCTCGAAGGCGGCATACAATAAAAGTATTGGATCTCGTCTTCGGGTGAGGAGTGCAATGAAGGAAGTCGACAAGGAAAAGGTGGAGGCGGCGGCGGTGACTGGTGTTGGCGCCGGCGTTGGTACAGCCGGGGGGGCTACGGTCGGCGTGCTGGAGCTTGCCGCAACACAGGGGACCGTCACGGCGTTTTCGGCCGGTCTAGTGATTGGGCTTGGCGCCGTGGCTGGCGCCGCGACTTTCTTCCTCGGTTACAAAGCCTACCGGCGCCTCACGAAACCGAAAGCCTGACTTTGTGAATCGGGAGTGTTGGAAGATTCCGTTATCCACGTAAAGGGTCCAACCGTTGACTTGCACCAGATGACAGGCTCGTCGCCGAGCGATTCATCCTCGCCGTTTCCCTCATGTTAGACTCTGACGCTATGGACCAACCATCTCAACGGACGACGCGGCGGCAGGCGCTGGCGGCGGCCGCGGCCCTGGTGGCCGCGCCGTTCGTAAATCGATCCCGCTATCGGATCTTCGGGCAATCGGCCGAGTATTCGGCCCGCGCCGTCGAACTGGTCCGCGAGTCGCTGGTCGTCGACATGCTCGACCAGTTTCTGTATCGCAAGGACCAGCAGTCCACCTTGCGCGCCTGGCTGACCAAGCCCGGCACGTTCACCGAAGCCGACTTCGCGCGCTTCCGCGATTCCGGCATCAATGCCATCAATTTCGGCGATGGCGTGGAGACGTACGAAGAGGGCATTCGTCTTTTCGCCGATTGGAACGGATTCATCGCCGGCTATCCGGACTGGCTGCTGCGCATCGGCCGCGGCGCGGATTTTCAGAAGGCCAAATCCTCCGGCCGCTACGGCATTCTCTTCGGGCTGCAGAACGCCGCTCATTTCCGCCGCGTGGAAGACGTCGACACCTTCTATGGGCTGGGACAGCGGGTTTCGCAGTTGACTTACAATTTCCGCAACCTGATCGGCAACGGCGCTTTCGAGCCCCACGACGACGGCATCAGCGAATTCGGCGCCCGCATCGTGGCGCGCATGAACGAGGCCGGAATGGTGGTGGATTGCGGTCATGCCGGCGACCGCACCATGCTGGACGCGTTTTCGATTTCCCGCCGCCCGGTGATTATTTCGCACGGCAATTGCCGCGCCTTGAATCCCGGTCACCCGCGCTGCGTCACAGACGAAGCGATCCGGGCGCTGGCCAAGCAGGGCGGCGTCATGGGCATCAACTTTATCAGCTTCATGGTGAAGGACCACGAGCCCACCACGGTGGACGACGTCATCGACCACTTTGACCACGTGTCGCGCCTGGTGGGAGTGGAACATGTGGGCGTGGGCAGCGACATGGGCATCGAGAGCAACGATTGGGGCGACCCCAAAGTGCTGGCGCAGATCCTGACCTCGGCCGACAAGCGCTACCGCGTCCATCACCGCGAAGCGGTCGCACACCTGGACCACCCCAAGCGCACCTACGACCTGACCGAAGGCCTGATCCGCCGCAAGTACACCGACGAGCACATCCGCCTGATCCTGGGCGAGAACTGGCGCAGAGTGCTGACGGAAGTGTGGGGCGGGTAGAGGATAAAGCCGGATATGCCACCATTACGCCTCAATACGTCACGTTCCCGTCGGCCGCTCGGTAGGCGGGGCCACATGCTTGTGCACCTCAAACGGTCCCGCGCCCTGAAGACCGGCGGCGGTCGGATTTCCTACGATCGATGTGGTTTTCCGCGCCATCGGCTCCGCTACCTGATATCGTATGGTCCAGCGAGGCTGTATCCATGAAGATACGTCCAGAAGACGCTCTCGAATATCACTCGTCGGCGCCCGCCGGCAAAATTGCGGTCACCCCGACCAAGCCGTGCCGCACCCAAATCGATCTCAGCCTGGCATACACGCCGGGCGTGGCCGTGCCGTGTCTCGAAATCGAGCGGGACCCGGCGCTGGCCTATCGCTACACCGGCAAGGGCAACCTGGTGGCCGTGGTGACCAACGGGACGGCCGTGCTGGGGTTGGGCAATATCGGCCCGCTGGCGGGCAAACCGGTGATGGAAGGCAAAGCGGTGCTCTTCAAGCGCTTCGCCGATATCGATGTGTTCGATATCGAGCTCGCCACCATGGACCCGGCCGAGGTCATCCGCGCCTGCCAGTTGCTCGAGCCCACTTTTGGCGGCATCAACCTCGAAGACATCAAAGCGCCCGAATGTTTTGCCATCGAGGAAGAGCTGCGCCGCACCATGAAGATCCCGGTGTTCCACGACGATCAGCACGGTACGGCCATCATTTCCGGCGCCGGCCTCCTCAATGCGCTCGAAATAGCCGGCAAGAAGATCGAGGATGTGAAGGTGGTTTTTAGCGGTGCTGGAGCGAGCGCGCTTGCCTGCGCCACGCATTACGTCAACCTGGGCGTGCGCCGCGAAAACATCCTGATGTGCGACACCAAGGGCGTGATCTACGAAGGGCGCACCGAAGGCATGAACCCCTACAAGGCCCGCTTTGCGGCGCACACCGAGTGCCGCACGCTGGCCGAGGCCCTGGTAGGCGCCGACGTATTCTTCGGCCTTTCCACCGGCGGCGCGGTAAGCCCCGACATGGTCAAGACCATGGCGCCCGATCCGCTGATCTTCGCCCTGGCCAACCCCGATCCCGAGATCGCCTACGACGTGGCGGTGGCCGCGCGGCCCGATGCCATTGTGGCCACCGGACGCTCGGATTATCCCAACCAGGTGAACAACGTGTTGGGTTTCCCGTTCATTTTCCGCGGAGCGCTGGACGTGCGCGCCACCACCATCAACGACCAGATGAAGCTGGCGGCCACGCGCGCGCTGGCCACCTTAGCCAAGGAAGACGTGCCCGATTCGGTGCTGCAGGCCTATGGCGTGGAGCGGCTGTCGTTCGGCCGCGAATACATCATCCCCAAGCCCTTCGACCCGCGCGTGCTGATCTGGGAAGCCTCGGCGGTGGCGCGGGCGGCGATGGAAACGGGCGTGGCGCGGCAGCCGGTCGATCTGGCGCAGTATCGCGAAGAGCTGGAGCGCCGCCTGGGCCGCGCCAACGAAGTGATGCGCGGCAT
>JBKQVG010000246.1:0-4571 GCA_052325345.1 Bryobacteraceae bacterium | reverse complement strand
TCCCACCGCCTCACCGCCGAACCCTGGCTCAACCCAAATTCCACGAGATCAGGAGTTCGAAATCTCGGCGCTGCAGGCAGGAATGCCCGCGCCACCCAATGGTGCAGCCGATTCCTGCAGTCGTGTCTCGAAGTCTGAACTGGTAGCCGCTTAAATGCCTCCTGTATCCCGACATGCCGGAACAGCAAGGCCACGAGCTACGCCGCAAAAGAGGCGCCTTAGAACCGCAGCCTTGTCTATGTCACGCGCCATTGGTCAGGATCCGCCGGGCGCGCCCCTTGGCCATGCGGAGGATATGTTCCAGGGCCATGAAGTGATCCAGTTCCGACCTGTCCTCGGGCGACAAGCCGCGCTCTCTCTCCAACGCAACAAGTTCGGCAAAGCGTTGTTGGGCCGCGGCGGAGGGGCGATAGTCGACAATGGCTTGCGGAGTAGTACCGGCAGCGATAAAATCGACGATTTCCAGGTACGACGGAACGGCAGCGTCAGTCATTTTCGACCCTATCATAAGCATAACGCCACCCGCTTGCTTCCACAATGCTGAGAGAAAACAGAATGCGGAGGTCCGCGCCGAATCGCCTTGTGCCGGCCGCCGGTTTTAATTGAGAAAAGCCGCCATCGCGCCGCACCACTAGTTTGTGGCACACCTCACCGGGACTGCTGCTCTTCAACCGGATTCGGAGCGCATCGGCGAATGGCTCGAGACCGTTCCGTGCCCGGTGTGCGGCGTGGAGCGGTTCGACGTGCTGCGGCCGGCCCATTATCCGGCTGCCGCGACCCAAGAGGAGTTAAGAGAGATCGATTACGCGTCGAGCGACCGCGCGCCGCTCGACCAGGTCGTGAGGTGCAGGTCGTGCTCGATGGTTTACCTCAATCCGCGGCCCATCCCCGCGCTCATGTCGAGCGGCTATGCGGAAGCCGAGGACTCCATGTTCGTGGCCCAAAATGAGGCACGCATACGGGCGTTCGAAAAAACGCTGGGCTCGGTCTTGCGGAAGCTGAAGCTCGACGGCCGGTGGCGGCGTTTGCTGGACGTGGGTTGCGCGGGAGGCGCGTTTCTGGTGGCGGCCCGCCGCCACAGTTTCGAAACCGTGGGAGTGGAACCGAGCCGGTGGCTGGCACGCTCGCGGCCGCCAATGACGCCGTTGGTACGTATATCGAACCGAGAGGCGCGCGGAAACAGTGGCCCGATCGGAATCTGCTAAGCTTTTACGAGTTATGAGCACAACCAAGCCGGCTCTGAAACGTACCGGCGAATGGCTCGAAAGTATTCCCTGTCCGGTGTGCTGCGCCGCGCCGTTCGAGGTTCTGCAGCCGGCCCGCTACCCGGCCGCCGCGAGCGGGGCGGAATTAAAAGAGATCTATCACGCATCGAGCGACCGGGCGCCGCTCGACCAGATCGTGAAATGCCGGTCCTGTTCGATGGTTTATCTCAACCCGCGGCCTATCCCCGCGATCCTGTTGAGCGGTTATTCGGAAGCGGTAGACCCCACGTTCGTGGCGCAAAATGCGGCCCGAATCCACGCTTTCGGCAAGACCCTGGGCTCGGTCCTGCGGCGGCTGAAGTTCGACGGGCGGGGGCTCCCTTTGCTCGATGTCGGTTGCGCCGGCGGCGCGTTTCTGGTGGCGGCGCAGCGGTACGGATTCGAAACCGTGGGACTGGAACCGAGCCACTGGCTGGCCAGCTATGCGCGCAACCAGTACCGCCTGGACGTTCGCGACGGGGTGCTGGAACCTGGCCTCTTCGCGCCCCGCAGCTTCGATGTGGTCACCCTCTGGGACGTGGTGGAGCACCTGCCGAATCCACACGATACGCTGGCGCTCGCGGCTTCGCTTCTGAAACCGGGCGGGCTGCTGCTGGTGAACTACCCGGATATCGGATCGCTGGCGGCGCGCGTCCTGGGGCAACGATGGCCCTTCTGGCTGGGCGTGCACTTGCTCTATTACACGCGGACTACCATGGCCCGGCAGCTTGAGCGCGCCGGTTTTCGCGTGGTCGGCTTCCGCCCGTTCTTTCCGACTCTGCCCCTGGGATACGTCGCCCACCGCGCCTCGCCCTATGTCCCGGGAATGAGCGCGGTAGTGAAGTTACTGGAAAGCGCCGGGCTGGCGAGGGTGCCGCTGACTTACAACATGGGGCAGACCCTAGTGGTGGCCCGGCTGGATTAGCGCGATCGCGTAAAGCGGTTCCCCGCCGGCAGCGCGGCTTACCATATCGCGGCGCGCGATGACGCCATGCGGCCATAGGCGCTCGAGTGTCGTGCACGTCAACTCGCGGCAGAGCACGCTGGCGGGAGCGGCGGCCACGGATTCGCCGGCCAGACGCTCGCCGCTCCAATCGGTGTCGTAACCTGTCACCGTAACGCTGGGGCGGTAATAGTGCAGCGTGGGCACCAGGTCGAAAGGCAAGAATAATGTGCGGACGCCCGAGCGGGCGGCATACGACAGAACGTCGGCCGCGAGCGAGGGCGCTTGCCGCTCCATCATCCGCTCCCGGTAGAAGCCGGCATCGAGCCAAACCAGCGGCACCACCACCAGGGCGGCCATACCAATTCTTGCCGGAGCCCGGGTATGCAGCCAGATCTCGCCCAGGACGCAACCGGTAACCACCGCCAGAGTAGACATTAGAGACGCGTGGTAGTAAGTGAACGGCGCCGTGACCTTGAGCGTGACCAGGAAGAACAGGACTCCGTAGCAGACGAAGGGCGCCAGGGCGGGACGAGCCTTCGGGCGGCGGATCAGCCAGACACCCGCTAACAAGGCCGCCACCGGCAGGACAAACTCTTCCGGATAGGTCTTGAATTTGAAAATCCACAGGTCTTTGGCGCTGATGGGGCTGAACGTTTTTCGCTGAATGGCGATGTAAGCCAGGTACAGGTAGCCCTTCAGAGCGTTGAGTTCGAGCAGTCCCTTGGGCCAGAGCACCACGAGGGTGAGCAGGAACCAGGCCGCGCCTCGGCCGAGCAAGCCGGCGAGCGCGCCGAACCCGTCCTTCCAGCGCAGCAGGATGAGGCTCAGCAGCAGTGCGCCCATCAATACCGGCGCCAGTTCGACGGTGGCGAATCCGGCGGCGGCGAAAATCGCGGTCAGCCGCCACCAGCGAATCTCTCCGGTGCGAAAGAACAGCGCGGCGGCGAACAGGGTGAGGAGCGAGATAACTTCAAAAGCAACGTGCTGGGTAACGAACGTGGCCGCCACCAGCGCGGTTCGGTTCATGGCGAACAGCAACGCTGCCAGGAAGGCGGCCTCGGGTGGAAGTTCGGGAAAAGCCGCCAGAAACAACCAAAATAGCGCCAGCGCCGCCAGCGCGTGCAGCGGAATGCCGCTCGCACGGTACGTCACCTCGCTTCTGGCGCCCAGATCGTGCCATAGCGCCAGCCAGTAGGCATAGACCGGGCCGTGATAATGCCGGTAAAAGGATAGATCCCCGCTCGATCGGACGAACTGCGACATACTGGCCCGCTGTTCGGGATGGTGCGCCAGTTCCCATCCTTTGCGCACGTATTCGCTGAATGGAATGGCGTCCCGGTCCAGAAAATTGGCGGTGAAGCCGCGCGTTCCGGCATACATATAATCCGCCTCGTCGTAAGCGAAGGGGGCGCCCGAAGTCGAAGTGGCGAAGAATATCGATACCGCCTCCACGACCAGCACCAGTGCCCCAAACAGGAGCCAGACTCTGCTATTGCGCATGCGATTGTCTCAAGTTCCACCCGGCCAGCCGCGCCGCCGCGCCGGCCCATTTCGCTAACGGAGTGCAGCCCAGCAAGCCCACAAAGAACCAGGGCAAGCGCCAGTCGGAGGGCCGCACGAAGTTCCGCACCAGCGCGCGCGCCCGCTGCGGCTGGCCGAAGTAACCGTACACCCCGGCGGTTTTGCAGGCTCGCAGCGCCAGCACGGAGTGAAGCAGGGGGCGCAACTCCGGCGGGCACAGGGCTTCGATGTCGCCGGGATCGAGCAGAAAGGGCTCCACCGGGCGGACCCCGGCCAGGTTGGTGCTCAGCTCGGCGGCGGCGCAATCCTTGTGCACCGGCGCGCGCGAGCAAAACCCGACCTCGGCCGTGAGCAGCAGCTTCAGCCACAAGTAGGCGTCTTCGGCGTAGAGGCAGCGGTCCTTCTCATAGAAACCGCCCAGCGCGAGAAAGACCCCGCGGCGCATTACGGTGGACGAGGGCAGCATATGGGCCAGAAAGCCCGCCATCAACTCCGGGGTGGTGGTAGCCGTAACCCGGTAGCGGCCCTCGGGAATCCCGATCCGCTTCCAGCGAAGAGCGGTGGATACAGGGCCTGGAAACTCGAGCATGGCCCAGGCGAGGCAGGCGACCGCCGAACCCCAATCGTCCAAAAGACGCACGCTTTCGGCGAGATAGCCGGGCTCCCAGGAATCGTCCGCATCGAGCCACCCGACCAGATCCGCACGGGCTTCCCGCACGCCGCGGTTGCGCGCTGCGCCGGGGCCGGCATTGTCCTGGCGGATCAGGCGCACGCGCGGGTCCCGGCGGGCGCTCACCACGCCGGCGCCGCCGTCGGTCGACCCGTCGTCCACCACAATCACTTCGATCTCCGCCAGGGTT
>JBKQVG010000245.1:0-6626 GCA_052325345.1 Bryobacteraceae bacterium | reverse complement strand
CCGCCGGGTTTCTGAAAGAAATCGGAATGTGACGTTCGCGACAAACGGCGGAGCAGGCCATTGGCCGGCGATTTGCCGGTCCCGCCCGCCGGCATCCACCACGGAGGCCGCTTACCCCTTCGTTCGCTTTCCCACGAGCTGACTCAATTCCATGGCTTGCATCAAGTTCTCCGACTGGTCATTGCGCACCCTCTAAAGCGCCAACTGGCTCCGGGACGCGCGGGCCAGCCGCACTTTTAGGCGCTGCTCGCGGCGGCGCATTTCGGGGGTATCTTCCAGCGCCAGGGCGGTGCGGGTCATTTCGAGCGCCATGGCATAATTGCGCTGGCGATGCTCGTAATCCTTGGCGAGCGCCTCTAGCGCGCGCACTTGATACGGGTTGCGCGATTGAGCCAGCTCGGCCACCGCGCCCAGAGCCGCGTCTTCTCTTCCCAACCGGCGTTCCAGGGCGGCCGCATCCCAGAGGGTGCGAAACAGCAGGTGATCGGGCAAGCCCAGATCCACGGCGCGGCGGAGCAGGTCGAGAGCTTCCTGGTGCCGTTCGGCCTGGGTGAGCCAGCGCGCCAGGCCAACCAGGTCAGCGCCGTGGCGCAAAGCCCGGGCGCCCGCCTCGGAGCGAAATGCCCGCGGCACGATGGCCGTGAGGCAGGCCAGCGAAAGGATATCGGTGGCGTTGTGATGGAAAATCGGCACCAGCCGAAAGGCCTCCTGCCTGCGCAGAAATTCAAAATAGCAATAGGGGATCATCTCGCCCGGCAGGTCGCCCTGGCGCTCCACCCCCAATATTTGCTGTTCCAGATCCACCAGGCGGCAGCTTTCCAGACGCAATTTCCACAGCCGGCGTGCACCGAAGAGTAGGTCCAGGTGCTCCATTCGATCGAAAGGATGACGCGCGCGCACCATCCGGAATCGAGTTTCGAGCAGCGGTTGGTCGTAGGCCTTGCCGTTGTATGTCACCATCACGTCGAAGCCGGCCAGGTACTCGGAAAGGCGGCACAACACGGATGCCTCTTCGCCGTAATCCCGCATGAAGAACTGGCGCACCCGAAAACCGGAAGCGTCGATCGAACCGACGCCGATCAGAAAGGCATAGGTTCCCGTGCCTCCAGCCAGTCCGGTGGTTTCGGTGTCGAGAAACGCCCATTTGGCGGGATGGGCCGAAGCGATGGCGCCGTCCGAAAGCGGCGACAGCAGATCGTCGGGCAACTCGAACAGGTCGGCGATGTCGACCGACCCATGGCGCCGGTGACGCTCCCACAGCCGCTCCGTCTCGAAGTGCTCGCCGTGAGGGGTACGCACCACCTCGCCGCTGATCAGTTCTTCCAGGAAGGATCGCGAAGCGGCGTCCGCCCGGCGCGGCGCGGGCGGCGTGGAAGCGGCGACGTACTTGCGATCGATGCGCGCGATTCGCTGCCGGAGCTCGGCAAGCTGTTGCTTCAGATCTTCCATCTCCGCTTCGCTTTTTCTTTGCCCAATATAGCAAGCCGGGCCAAACGGCGCCAAGCCGGAGCGCCGCGCCCGGTCCGGGGCTGTACCATGGAGGGGATGGCCACTGCTACTTTGACTCGATTCCGCAACGAGGCGCTTGCCGATTTTGCGCTTCCTGAAAACCGCCGCGCCATGGAAGACGCCTTAGCCCAGGCGCGCTCCGAATTCGGACGCGAGTACAAGCTGCGCCTGGCTGGCGAAACCGTCGCCACCGGCGACCTGCTGACCTCGCTGAACCCTTCCGACCCCCGCCAGGCCGTCGGCATTCACCACAAGGCGACCGCGGCGCTGGCCAACCGGGCGGTGGAAATCGCGCTGGCCTATTTCCCGGAATGGAGGCGCACGCCGGCCCGCGAACGCGCCCGCATGGCGCACGAGACCGCCCGCCTGCTGCGCCTGCGCCGCTTTGAGTTCGATGCCTGGCTGTGCTACGAAGCCGGCAAGAGTTGGATCGAAGCCGAAGCCGAAATCGCCGAGGCGATCGACTTCTGCGAGTACTACGCGCTTGAAATGGAGCGCCTGGATGGACCGCATGAGACGGTCCAGTTGACGGGCGAGTACGACGAAATGATTTATATTCCGCTGGGCGTCGGCGTGGTGATTCCACCATGGAATTTCCCCCTGGCGATTCTGGCGGGCATGACCGTGGCGGCCCTGGTGACCGGCAATCCCGTGGTGATCAAGCCTTCGAGCGACACGCCCACCATCGCCGCCAAATTCGCCGGAGTGCTGCTCGATGCCGGCTTCCCGGAGCGGGCGTTCACGCTGCTGACGGGCAGCGGCGCCGCCATCGGCGACGTCCTGGTGGCGCACCCCAAGACGCGCTTCATCGCCTTCACCGGCTCCCGCGACGTGGGCCTGCGCATCAATGAACTGGCCGCCAAGACCCAGCTCGGACAGATCTGGATCAAGCGCGTGGTGGCGGAAATGGGCGGTAAGGACGCCATCGTGGTGGACGCCGAGTGCGATCTCGACAAAGCCGTCGACGGCGTGCTGGCCTCCGCCTTCGGCTACCAGGGCCAGAAATGCTCGGCGTGCTCGCGCGCCATTGTCGACGCTCGCGTGTACGACGCCTTTCTCGATAAGCTGGCGTCCAAAGTGGCCGGTTTGAAGGTGGGCCGGTGCGACGATCCCGCCAATTACATGGGGCCGGTGATCAACCAGTCGGCCCGCGAGACCATCCTTTCTTACATTGAGACCGGTAAGTCCGAGGGCCGCCTGGTGGCGGGCGGCGGCGCCGCGCCGGGCGACGGGTATTTCGTCGCCCCCACCGTAATCGCGGACGTGGATGCGGGCGCGCGCATCTTCCAGGAAGAGATTTTCGGCCCGGTGCTGGCGGTAACCAAGGCGCGCGATTTCGAACACGCCCTGGCGTTGGCCAACGATACTCAATACGGCCTCACGGGAGCGGTGTTTTCCGGCGACAAGCAGCATCTCGCCGAAGCGCGCGAACGTTTTCACGTGGGCAACCTGTACTTCAACCGAAAGTGCACGGGCGCCATGGTCGGAGTCCATCCGTTTGGAGGTTTCAACATGTCCGGCACCGATTCCAAAGCCGGCGGCCCGGACTATCTGCTGCTGTTCTTGCAGGCGAAATCGATAGGTACGAGGCTGTAAGGGGATTTCGGCGAACCGCGACGTTCCGCGCGCCTTACAAGTGGTAAGATTAACGCATGGAGCAGGTTACGGTTTCTTCCAAGGGGCAGATCGGAATTCCCAAGCAGGTGCGGGACGCTCTAAACCTGGCTGCAGGCTCCAAGCTTACCTTGGAAGTTCGAGGGCAGAAAATTGTATTGTCCAAGGAGGCCGCCTGGAAAAGGCTCCATGGCGCCGGCGGCGGCCTGATGAAGGCGTTCCCGGATTTCAAGAAGCGCGAGCGCGAGCGTGAAGATTCGCGTCCTTGACTCCTGGGCAATCATGGAGTGGATCGCCGGCAGGCATCCGGCTGGCGATGCCCTTGCGGCGCTGCTGACTGAAGCGGAAGCAGGCGGTGCCCGCCTTCTGATGAGCGCGGCCAACGTCGGCGAAGTTTACTACTTTCTCCGTAAGCACCACAGCCAGGAACTTTCCGAATCGTGGCGGGAATCGTCACAAACGCTGCCGGTAACCATCGAAGTACCGACCGCCGGTGATATCTGGGCGGCGGCGGAACTCAAGGCGCGATATCCGATCGCCTCCGCGGATGCGTTCGCCGCGGCCCTGGCGCAGAAATACAAGTGTCCGCTGGTGACCGGAGACCCGGAGCTACGGTTGGTGGAGGGCTTGGAACTGGACTGGATCGGGAGCCCCGGCGTATAGCGTGCCCGTATAGCGTGCCCGAGCATGCCCGTTGAGCGCTGTCGAGGGTTCTGGTATTCTCTAATAGTTGCAATCATTAAGATCAAGAATCCCGGCCATGTGGGCCGGGCCTTCCTTCGAGAGGTAACATGTCAGGCCATTCCAAGTGGGCCACCATTAAGCACAAAAAGGCGGCGTTGGACGCCAAGCGCGGGAAGAGTTTCACGCGCATCATCAAGGAAATCGTGATCGCCGCGCGCAGTGGCGGCGATCCGGATGGGAACCCGCGGCTCCGTACAGCCATCGTGGCCGCCAAGGCCGTCAGCATGCCCTCCGACAACATCAAGAAGGCGATCATGCGCGGCACCGGCGAACTGGAGGGCGGGCAGATCGACGAAGTCATGTTCGAGGGCTACGGGCCGGGCGGCGCGGCAGTGCTGGTGAACGTCGCCACCGATAACCGCAATCGCACCGTCAGCGATATCCGCCATATCTTTTCGAAGAATGGCGGCAACATGGGCGAGCAGGGCAGCGTAGCCTGGATGTTCGAGCGCAAGAGCCAGATTTTCGTGCCCGGCGACAAGGCCACCGAAGATCAGCTCATGAACGTGGTGCTGGAAGCCGGGGGCGACGATCTGCGCAACCTGGGCGACCAGTGGGAAGTGCTTTCGCCTCCAGATGCCCACGAAACCGTGGTGAAAACGCTCGAGGCCAACCACATCCCCACCGCGGAAGCCAGTATCGCTTTCGTGCCCAAAAACCTGATCAGGCTGGAGGGCAAGAACGCAGCCGCCATGCTGCGGCTCAGCGAGGCGCTGGAAGAGCACGACGACGTGCAGAACGTCTACTCCAACTTCGATATCGACGAGAAGGAGCTGGAGGCTCTGTCGTAACGCCGTGCGCGTGCTGGGCATCGATTGCGGGTCGGAGCGAACCGGTTACGGCGTAATCGATAGCGACGGCAGCGCGCACCGGCTGGTGGCGGCGGGGGTCATCCGCACCAGCCCCAAGCGGCCCTTCGAAACGCGCCTGGCCGAGATTTCCAGGGCGTTGCGCGAGCTTCTCGCGCGCTATGCTCCGGAGGCGGCCGCGGTGGAGGAAGTTTTTTACGCGGCCAACGTGAAAACTGCTTTGAAGCTGGCGCACGTGCGCGGCGTGGCGCTGGCGGCGGTGGCGGAAGGCGCGGTGGAGTTCGCCGAGTACTCTCCGCTCACCATCAAGACCAGCGTGGTGGGCTATGGCAGGGCGGAAAAAGCGCAGGTGAAAATGATGGTGTGCGGGCTGCTTCACCTGGAAGAGCCGATCGAATCCGAAGATGCCTCCGACGCCCTGGCGGTGGCGATCTGCCATGCGACCCACGCTTTCACCAGCCGGCGGCTGGCGGGGGCGCTGAAATGAAACCGAGCTATCCCGGGGCGCACCGCTCCCTGCTGCCGCTCCTTGCCGCGGCGCTCCTGGCTCCGGGCCGGATGCCCGCCCAACAAAGTCCGCCCGCCGCCCAGGCGCGGTTGTTCTATTCGCGGGACTTCAAAGGCAGTCTGCCGCCGTATTTCCAGGTCACGTTAAGCAAAGATGGGAGTACGGAATACCGCGAAGCGGTGGACGACGACCTGCCCGTCCGCTTCAAACTGAACGAAAACGACCTCACCGTGGTCTTCGGCCTGGCGGCGAAGCTCGGGTTTTTCAATCGCACGCTGGAATCGCCCGCCAAAGTGGCCTTCATGGGCGCCAAGACTTTTCGCTACGAGAACGGCGCGCAAAAAGCCGAAGTGAAATTCAATTATTCGCAGGACCCCGACGCGCAGGCTTTGCAGGATTGGTTTGAGCGCATGGGGGAGACCGCGCGCTACCGCATCGACCTGGAACGGACCGCCAAGTACGATCGCCTGGGAGTGTTCCAAGCCGTCGCCACCCTGGAAGCCGCGATGGAAGAGAACCGCCTGGTGGCGCCGCGGCAGTTCCTGCCCATGCTCGATCGCGTGGCCAACAACGAAAGCTATATGCATACGGCGCGCGTGCGGGCGGCCGAACTGGCCGAAGCGATCCGCGCCGGCAAATGATGCGCCTGCTCGTACTTGCGGCACTGGCCGGCGCGCTGTGGGGCGCGCAGCAGAGCGGGCGGAATGCCGCGCCGGAGAAACCCGACCCGCAAGCCGCGGCCGAGCGGCAGGACCTCGCCGACGCGCTTTCCGAGGCCGGCGCCAACCCGCTCGAATACCTTCGCGCGATCGAGAGGCACCTCGCCAAGTATCCCAATACTCCCAGGCGCGCCGAACTGGAGCGGGCGGCGGCGCGCGCGGCCATCGAAGCCGGCGACGATCCCGCTATCGTTCTTTATGGCGAACGGGTGCTGGCGCGCCAGCCCGACGACCTGGAGACCTTGGACCGCGTGGCGCGCGCGCTTTCCCTGTCGGAAACCAAGGACGCCGCCGGGCGGGCGTTGCAGTATGCGCGGCGGTTCGAAGAATTGCTGCGGCAGATGCAGGCCGACCCGGCGCACGGCGGCGTGACGGCTGCCGAGTGGCAAGACCGCACCGACCGCGCCCTGGCTCGCGCGCTCTGCTATGAGGCGCGCGCCGCCGGCGCCCTGGGCCAAACCGGGGAAGCGCTGGCGCTGGCGCGGCAATCCTTCGATACGTATGCCAATGCCGAATCGGCGCGCGAAGTCGCCCGCTGTTACGAACGCATGGGGAAATTCGCCGATGCCGCCCGCGCGCTGGCCGACGCTTTCATGGTGACGGACCCCAGGAGCACCAGCGACGACCGGGCGCGGGACCGGCAGCGCATGGGAGAGTTGTACCGCCGCGCCACGGGCTCGGAAGCGGGTTTGGGCGACGTGGTGCTGGAAGCCTACGACCGCA
>JBKQVG010000244.1:0-5693 GCA_052325345.1 Bryobacteraceae bacterium | reverse complement strand
GAAGAAGCTCAACATGGAGCGCTTCCTGATCTTCAATCAGCAGTTCGTCACCCTGGTCCGGGCCGGCCTGCCGATTCTGAAAGGGTTGGATCTGCTGGCGGACCGGCTGACCGACGTCAAGCTGGGGCCCCATATCCGCGCCGTCCGGGACGAAGTCAAGGGGGGCACTCTGCTGTCGGAAGCCTTCCGCGCGCAGGGCATCTTTCCCAAGATCTACGTCTCTTCGGTCATGGCCGGTGAAAAGAGCGGCAGCCTGACCGAAGTGCTCGATCGGTACATCGCTTACCAGAAGCTGGCGCTGGCGGTTCGCAAGAAGGTCCTGGTTTCGCTGATGTATCCCTGCGTCCTGTTGGTGCTGGTGATCGCGCTGATGGTGTTTCTGGTGACCTACGTGGTGCCCACCTTCGCCACCCTGTACAGCACGATGCAGGCGCAATTGCCGGAGATGACGGTAATCCTGATCGCCGTCGGCACCGGCGCGCGCAAATACATTCTGGCCCTGGCCGGCGCCCTGGTGCTGGGCATCGTGGGCTTTCGCGTCTGGTCGCGGCGCCCCGGCGCCCGCGAGCGCCTGGACCGCATCAAGATGAAGCTGCCGGTGTTCGGCGCCATTTGGCTGAAATACCAGGTGGCCCAGCTCGCGCGCATTCTCAGCACCCTGCTGTCGGGCGGCATTCCCCTGGTACAGGGCATGGAGACGGCGGCCGATTCCATGTCCGCGCCGCTGCTCCAGCGGGCGGTGGAGGTCGCCGGCAAGAGCGTGCGCGAAGGCCAGCCGCTCTCGTCTTCCCTCCAGGCGTCCAAGTTATTTCCGCCGCTGGCCATCGACATGATCGAGGTGGGTGAATCCACCGGCGCTCTGCCCGCCATGCTCAACAGCGTGGCCGAGTTCTTCGAGGAAGACGTGAACACCCGCATGACCGCGACGCTGTCCCTGATCGAGCCGGCCATCATGCTGGTAATGGGATCTTTTGTGGCATTCGTGTTGATTGCGCTGTATCTGCCGATCTTTTCGTTGGCGGACAGCATTCGCTGAAGCGTTATGGCAACCCTGGACAAAATTCGCCTGGTGGACCCGGCCGCGGAATCGGAGCAAGCGCGCGCCGCCGCGGCCCGCTACCGCTGCGAGTTCGTGGACCTCCGGGAGACCGCCATCGATCACGACCTGTTCCGGACCATCCCGGTGGACCTGATGTTCCGCTACAACTTCGTGCCCATCGCGCTGCGCGACGGAACCCTCGACATCGCTCTTTCGAACCCCCAGAGCCTGGCGCAGATCGACGAGCTGACCCTGCTTTTGGGCCGCAAGCTTCGGGTCAAGGTCGCCACGCTTTCGCAGATCGCCGAGCTGCTCAAGAAAACCGAGCAGTCCCAGCGCGTGCTGGAAGAAGTCACCGAGGGTTTCACCCTGGACGTAGTGGCCGAAGAGGGGGACCAGGACGAAACCCTCTCGATCGACAAGCTCACCGCCACCGACAGCG
This sequence comes from Bryobacteraceae bacterium, assembly GCA_052325345.1. Taxonomy (GTDB): domain Bacteria; phylum Acidobacteriota; class Terriglobia; order Bryobacterales; family Bryobacteraceae; genus JBEKYD01. The sequence goes on along the minus strand of JBKQVG010000244.1, from coordinate 4,212 downwards.
ACATCGCGCCGGTCATCAAGCTGGTCGACACCACCATTTTCAACGCCCTGGAGCGCCGCGCCAGCGACATTCACATCGAATCGCGCGACCAGGAAGTGGCCATCAAGTACCGCATCGACGGCGTGCTCCACTACGCCATGCCGCCGATCGCCAAGGACTGGCAATCCACCATCATTTCGCGCATCAAGGTGATGAGCGAACTCGACATCGCCGAAAAGCGCGTGCCGCAGGACGGCCGCTTCCGCGTGCGCTACAAGAACCGCCTGATCGATTTCCGCGTATCCATCATGCCCACCATCCACGGCGAAGACGCGGTGCTGCGCGTGCTCGACAAGGAATCGATGAGCGAGAAGTTCTCCAAGCTCTCGCTCGACGTGGTGGGCTTCGCCGAGAGCGACCTGGTCAAGTTTCGCCGCTACATCACCGAGCCGTACGGCATGGTGCTGGTCACCGGCCCGACCGGCTCCGGCAAGACCACCACGCTTTACGCCGCCCTGAGCGAGATCAAAAACGACGAAGACAAGATCATCACCATCGAAGATCCGGTGGAGTACCAGATCAAGGGCATCACCCAGATACCGGTGAACGAAAAGAAGGGGCTGACCTTCGCGCGCGGGCTGCGGTCCATCCTGCGCCACGATCCGGACAAGATCATGGTGGGGGAAATCCGCGACCAGGAAACCGCGCAGATCGCCATCAATTCGGCTCTCACCGGCCACCTGGTCTTCACCACCGTGCACGCCAACAACGTGCTCGACGTGCTGGGCCGCTTCCTGAACATGGGCGTGGAGGCTTACAATTTCGTCTCCGCCCTGAATTGCATCCTGGCGCAGCGGCTGGTGCGGGTGGTCTGCGAAAGCTGTAAGCGGCCGGTGCGCTATCCCGACGCCATGCTGGTGGAGAGCGGCTTCCATCCGGAGGAATGGCGCGACTTCGGCTTCGTGGAGGGCGCCGGCTGCTTCGAGTGCGGGGGGACCGGCTTCCGCGGCCGCTCGGCCATCCACGAGCTGCTGGATTTGAACGACCGCATTCGCGAGATGATCCTCGACCGCCGGCCGACATCGGAAATCAAGCGCGCCGCGAGGGAGGACGGCATGACGTTTCTGAGGGAATCGGCGGTGGCGAAAATGCGTTCCGGCATCACCACCCTGCGCGAGATCAACAAGGTGACGTTCATCGAAGGGTAAGGACCAGGGAGAATGCTCGACAGGCTCAAGTCATGGATCCACGATCCGCCGCCGGCCATGGCGTTTGAAATTTCCGAAGCCGGGATTGCGGCCGCGCGCATCGGCTCGCGCGCCGAGCTGGACTTCGCCCCGTTCCCGGCGGGCACCCTGGCCGTGTCGCCGCTGAACGACAACGTGATCGACCCCGACCGGTTCGCCGCCGCGGTGAAGTCCGTCGCCGGCCGCGGGTCCGGGCGCAAGCGGCGCGACGTGGCCCTGATCCTTCCCGATTTCAGCACCCGCATCGCGGTCCTGGACTTCGATTCCTTCCCCTCCAAGGCGGAAGAGCAGGTCGCGCTGATTCGCTTTCGCATGAAGCGCAGCGTGCCGTTCGACGTGGAGGCGGCCGCCGTCGGTTATTGGGCGCAGAACGCGAGCGACCATTCGAAAGGCGCCAAGAAGCTGGATGTAGTGGTGGTGGTGGCGCCGCTCGAAATCATAGCTCCCTTTGAGGCGCCGTTTCGCGCCGCCGGCCTGGCGCCGGGCCTGGTGACGCCCTCGGCGATCGCGGCGCTGGAACTGGCGCCGGAAGCCGGCTTGAGCATCACCGCCAAGCTGAGCGGCGGCACCTTGACCGTGCTGGTGCGCGACCGCGGCGTCCTTAAGCTGGTGCGCTGTCTCGAAGTGCCTTCCCCAAGCATGGACGATATCGCCGCCGTGCTGCTGCCGACATTCGTCTATACCGAAGACAACCTGGGCGGGCGCGCCGAAAAGCTGTTGTTGTGCGGCTTCGGTCCGGACTCCGAAGAGGCGGCCGGAATCCTGGGCGAGCAAGCCGGCGTGGAGGCCGAAGTGCTCCGTTCGCCGCTCGGCGCGCCCACCGAAACCAACGCCGGCCTGCTGGGTTACCTGCGGTCGATCGCGAGGAATAATTGAGGAAGCGGGAAATGAGAAACCAGAAGTCAGAGGCCGGAAGACAGAAGTTGGAAGACAGAAGTCGGAAGCCGGGAGCGAGCGGCAGAAAGCGAGCGGCGTTGTCTTCCTTCTTACTCCTGTCTTCTAACTTCTGTCTTCTCTCTCTTCCGCCTTCGCACTTCGCATTCACTACCCCATGAAGATCCCTATCAATCTCGCCAGCCAGCCGTTCCGCCGCGACCGGGCCGTGTTTCTGGCCTCGCTGGTGGTGTCGATGCTGCTGGTGGCGACTCTCGGCGCGTTGCTCTACCTGGCGCGCGCCGACCGCACGGAGCGCGCCGAACTGAGCCGCGAGGTGGACCGTTTGCGCGCGCAGGCGAGCGCCGCCTCGGCCGACCAGGCCCGTCTTGACGGCGTTCTCCGCCAGCCCGCCAACGCCCAGGTGGTCGAGCGCAGCGTCTTCCTGAACGATCTTATTTATCACAAGTCCATCAGTTGGAGCCGCTTGTTCAGCGACCTGGAACAGACCGTCCCGGGCAGCGCACAGGTCCTCTCGCTCCACCCGACGGTGGACAACCTGAACCAGGTGACGCTGGACATGACCGTGGGGGCGAAGTCGCCGCTGGCGTTGATCGAGCTGCTCAAGGCGCTCGAAGACTCCCCGCGCTTCGGCAAAGTCTACAACCACTCCATGCTGCCGCCGACCCAGGCCGAACCGCTCAACCGCTGCCGCATCACGGTGAACTATGCCCAGAAGCTTTAAGTGGAATCCGGTGGCGGGCAAGAGCGTGGCGTGGAACGACCCTCGCCTGGCGATGCGGGTTCTCATCGGCATCCTGCTAGCCGCCAACCTGTGGGCCGCGGTGGAGGCTTTCCGGCCCTTCGGCGGGTCGGTGGAAGATCTGGAGCGGCAGCGCGCGGAACTCAACCGGCAACTGATCGATCTCGATGCGCGCGTGGCGCTTTCCCGGAAGTTGACCGAGAAAACCCAGTCGGCCCGCCAGGAAGGCGACCGGTTTATCGAAAAGCATTTCGTGGACGCGCGCACTTCGGCATCCGACATTACCGAAGCTTTCTACCAGGCGGCCACCGAAGCCGGGGTGCAGATTCTGAACACCAGCTACGACCTGCAGTCGCTGGAAGGTTCCGACTCGCTGCAGATGTTGACCGTCACCGCGGGCTACGAAGGCAATTACCAAAGCCTCACCAAGCTCATCAACCTGCTCGACAAGTCGCGCCAGCTTTTCATTATCGAGAGCATGCAAACGGCCGCGCCCCAGCAGAACGGGCAGAAGCTCACCATCCAGTTGAAGATCGACGCCTTCATCCGGGGAGCCGGGGAGGATACCCTGTGAAACTGGGCGTCGAAAACAAGAAGAGCGTATGGGCCCTGGCGGTGCTGTCGTTGGGCCTGGGCTACGCGTTCTACGACAACGTGATCGCCACCGGCCCATCCAGCTCCCCGGCTACGAGCACGGCCGCGCCGCCGGCCGCCGCGCCACTGGCCGCGCCGCCGGTTTCCGCGGACGATTCCGCTCCGCCCACCCCATCGCGCGGCAATCGCAACCGTTCCGGCGAGTTTCACCCCATCGTACACGCCAAGCGTCCGGAAGACCGCGTGGACACCGCCAACGTGGACCCCACCTTGCAACTTGGCCTGCTGGCGAAGCTCCAGGCCGTCCCGGCCGCCGGCGACGGGCGCAACCTGTTTGCGATCGGCGTGGAGGTTGCCAAGGCGCCCGCGGGACCCGAACCCAAGATCGTTCCGCGCGGCCCGAAGACCATCGGCCCTCCTCCGCCACCGCCGCCCCCGGGGCCGCCGCCTCCCGCGCCGCTGCCGCCCATCAACTTTAAGTACTACGGCTTCTCCACGGTGCGCAAAGACGGCCGGAAGGCGGCGTTTTTCCTCCAAAACGACGTCATCCTGATCAAGGCCGAAGGCGAGATCGTGGCCGGCAGCTACAAGCTGATCCGCATCGACCGGGCCACCGCCGTGGTGGAAGATACCAAGTCCAAGCGCCAGCAGACGGTTGTGCTGGCGGAGGAGGCGCAGCAAGGGTGATGCCGTTAACCGGGTGGGACAGACGATCGTTTTTTGTCGTCCGCCACGAGGTTGTGGCGGGGCGAGCCC
>JBKQVG010000243.1:0-8796 GCA_052325345.1 Bryobacteraceae bacterium | reverse complement strand
CGAGTCCGCTGTACTCGAAGAACCCTTTGCACGTGAAAGCCGTAGTGAATATCGATGGCCCTCCCGATCTGGCTGCATTTCAGCCAATAGAACGGAAGGGTTGTCCGGTTCCCGGCCTGACGCAACTCATGGGCGGTACTCCCTCCGAACAGCCCGAACGCTACGGCCAGAGTTCGGCCACCCCCCTGCTGCCGGTCGGCGTTCCGCAGACAATTGTCGCCGGCGGATTTCTGCTATCCATGTATGATCTGGTCAGCAGCTATGAAGCCGCGGCAACGGCCAAGGGGGACTCCGTAACCGTATTAAAGCTGGAAGGCGCCGGACATTTCGATATGCTCGCGCCCGGGAGCCAATACGGAAAACCCGTCAGCGAAGCAATTCTGGCTTCATTGAAATGAAGTGCGTTTTCTGGCTAGCCCAATTGCCGCAGGTTAAATTGGGCATCGTTTCCCAAAGGGCTACCGCCGTGTGGATGCCGGCCACTCAGCTCATTTGGGTTTCGGCTGAAAGGCAGGAAGCGCGTCTTCCCATTGATTATCAGTCAACTGTCGAACTCCGCTTCCATCCGCATGCATCGCGAACAGTTCGCCGTAGGGCTGCGGTCCGTAGTCGCTGGCCAACGCCTCGTCCTTCCAACCGAGACGGGAACTGCTGAACACAATCCACTCGCCGTCTGGCGACCAGATTCCGTGCGCGTCGTTGCCTCTCGTGTGTGTCAGCCGCTGAACGCCGGAGCCGTCCGGGTTGACAGTATAAATCTCGAAATCGCCGTCTCGGAAGCTCGTAAACTCGATCAGATCCCCTTTCGGCGACCAAGCCGGGAAGTTGTCGTATTCCGTGGTGAGTGTGACCACTTTGCCGTCCGCCAAGTTTAGAATCCGTAAGCCCTGCTCCGATCCTGCCACTCGATATACGATCCGTTTCCCGTCCGGCGACCAGCTCGGAAAACCGGCATTTCCCGGCCCCTCGGTCAGCGTCCGAAGTCCAGAGCCGTCTGGGTGGACAATCTCAATCGCGGCGTGTTTGGCGTGGCCGGTAAAGTAGGACCCGAACCCGAACGCGATCTCTTTCCCATCCGGCGACCAGGCCGGAAACGTTACCTGACCGTCCTTGCCGCCGCTGTAAATTGTTCGGCCGCTTCCGCCCCTCGCATCGAACATCTGGAGCTCCGAGCCCACCGTCACCACGAAACGGTCGCCCGCCGGCGACCAGGCGGGGAAATTGCCAGTGCGATAGAGCGAAAACCCGGACGCGCTGCTGAAAGCCGGAAGCATTTCGGGTGCCTGGGCATCAATCGCCTTCTGGTATACCACCGTCTTGCCGTCCGGAGACCACGACGGATTTCGCATGACGCCTGGCACACCGGTTCTGCCGGACACGAAAACCAGCCCTTTGGCATCGCCGAACTTCTCCAGAAATCCAACCTCGCCACCCGGCAGCCACTGTGGCGCGACTTTCAGCCCGGGGCCTGAAGTATACTGGTGGACCGCACCCGACTCCACATCCATCGACACGATTTGCGATACCGAAGGCCGGTTGCGGCCAAACCGCCCCGGGTAAACGTCTTGCGGTGTCGACCGGTAAAACACGATTCGCCGCCCGTCCGGACTCCATCGCGGCGACCCGGCGTAGCCGCCCAGTTCGGTCAGGCGACGCAGTGAGCTTCCGTCGGGTCGAACGATGTACAACGCCGTCGACTGGATTAACTCCCACCCGCCGTCCCATCGCGCGCGCCTGGTGTCGCGATCGGAAGTAAACGCGATCCACTTCCCGTCCGGCGACCAACTCGGCCGAAAGCTCCCCGCGTTCGTCTTTGCGACCGGCCTGGCGTGCCGGCTCGGGCTCGACAGATCCTGCAACCAGAGGTTGGCAAAGCCGCCTTCCCGGGTGGATACAAACGCGAGCGTCGACCCATCCGGTGACAGTGCCCCCTGGTCGTCAAAAGCGGGATCATCCGTCAGTTGTTCCAGTCCGCTGCCGTCTGGATGGATCCGGTAAATGTCCGCCGATCCGCCGCGCTCGGAGGTGAACACGATCCACTTTCCATCTGTGGAGAACGACGGGGTATAGTCCAGGCTATCCGCCGGCAGCAGCGCACGTTCGTTACTGCCGTCAGCATTGGCGAGGAATAAACCAATCCGGGTGGGCCCTATTCGCGTAAACTGCAAGCGGGCAGGTTCATCGGCAATCGCCAGATTTAGGCTCAGCAGGCACAGCAGGAGTCGGATTCGCATGGCTGCCGCATTCTATCATTGACGTGGACCCCGGAAGCTGCGGTTTTCAGAACGACTCCGACTTTGCCTCCAGCCCAAGTTCGACATGTCAACTTCTGGATCCAAGTGACTTGGGCGACATTCCAACCACTGATACCGCGTAGCCGGCCAGTTTACCAATCCCCTCGGTTTACGCGCTACTCTTCCGATACACGTTTATGGAAGGGTTGCCGACGATCCTACTCGAGCCGGATAGGCGACTATTCTCGCGCCGTAGTGAATCGCCATAACGTGGAACGAAGGCTGACGCGCAGCGCCATGATCCTGCCGTCCGGCAGCCAGCCCAGAGAGCCATAATCGCTCCCGTTGTCGAACGGAAGCGGCTGTATGCGGCCGGTATTCGTATCCAGCACCGCCGGTCCGGAGAACCACGAATCGTGCAGGGAAACCAGCAGCCGGCCATCCGGGTTCCAACTGCCGGGCGAGAGGAGCTGATACGCCACCGAGTGGGAAGGGTCGGCGGGAATTTCGCTCTCCGGCGCGCCATTCAGGGGAACGCGAAACAGGCGCATCTTGGGGCTCTCGAGCACGCTGATGAGCAGCGCTTGGCCGGAACGGTCGGCTACCACCCGATTGCCGGATCGAATCTTCCGTGCCTCCCCGCCGGCCGAGGGAATGGACCAGATGGCGCCCCCGGCGGCAAAGTAAACAGTGGCGCCATCGGGCGAGGCCGCCAGCGAAACGATCTCCCCTTTGCCGGGAGCGATCCGGCGCGTGATGCGCCCGGTCTCGATGTCGGCGAGCGCAATTGTTCCGCGTGGTTCCGGACCGATCAGGAACGCGATTTCCCGTTGACCCGCCAGCGTAGCCGGAATCGAGGTTTCCTCCGTAGTGGTGACCATCGCAACCGGATTTTTCCCTCGCTCCACGGCGATCAGGCGGGTGCGGCCCGAGTAGAACACACCCATGACCACGCGTCCGTCCGGGAGGACGACAATCGAATCCGGGTCGGAAACCCATGGAAACTGCGCCACCGTTTGCGTCTCATCGCGATCCAGCGGGCGGCTTACCAACTCCGCCGGCACGTCGGTTATACACGCGTAGATGCTCCCGTCCGGCGCCGTTTCCACTCCCCAGACTTCGTGGGTTGCTGTAAACAGTGTCTGGGCGGGTCCGTGTCCGTGGGCAGGGACCGAAATCACGCGGGTAAATGGCCCGAATTCCCGTGTGACCAGCACGGATTTGCCGTCGCGGGTCACGGCGAAATCGGGCGCGCCGGTGCCCCGCGGAAGACTGGGCGCGAGTGGCCGCGTGGCGCCCGTAGCGAGATCTACCACCAGCAGGTTCATCCCGGCAGCTTCCTTCCCCAACGGCGCTCCATCGACTAGCGCTTCTCTGCCGTCCGGAAATGCGCGCGGATTGGCAAGGCTTTGTTGCGCATCCACCACCGCCACCGGCAGGTCCTGTACCTTCCCTGTCGTGGGCCAGAAGCGGAACAGTTGCCACTCGTGATTGGAGTTCAGCTTGACTGCCAGCAGGCTTCCATCCGGGAGCACTTCGGGCCGGAAGGCGTCAGCGAAGACCAGGTGCTCGTCGCCGCCGAGCAACGGAACACTGTAGATCCCCTTCGGCACAGACGTGAGGCGATCGTAGTAGATGGCGCTTCCATCCGGCGCCCAAGCGACGTTCGTCACGTATCCCTGGCGGCGGTTATGGGTGAGCATCGACCAGTTCCCGGTTTCCGGCTTCATAACGGCGACTTGTGTATAGCCGTCCTCGATAGCGTAAAAGGCAAGCAGTTGTCCGTCGGGCGAGGGACGGGGCCTGAAGGCGACTTCGGGGCCTCCCAGAAGCGATCCCGTCCAGTTCGTGGGCGGCGGCGGAGGGGGCAGCCGCAAGAAAGCGCCGATGGCCAGCGCCGTCGCCCCAACCGCAGCCGCCATAAGAATCCAGCGCCGCCGGCGCGGCGTCCTTGCCAGATTCGGTGCGCCGTCGCTCGTGGCCCTGCTTTGCGATACCGCGGTCAGCGCATACGACAGATCGCGCGCCGACTGAAAACGGCTGCCCGGATCCTTGTCCAGGCAGTGGTGCACCACCTGTCGTACACCTGGCGGCACGGTCTCCGGCAGCTCCGGCAACTCCTGCTTAAGGATCGCCGTCATGCTTTCCACCGAGGTCTCACCCTGAAACGCACGGCCGCCGCTCAATAACTCATATAGGACTACTCCGAAGCTGAAGATATCGGAACGATGATCGGCTTCCTTGCCGCGAACCTGTTCCGGCGACATGTAGCCAACCGTGCCCATCACCACGCCGGGTTCCGTGTGGATTGTCAGTGTCTCGGCGGCTACGGCGGCCGTTCGCGACGCGCTCATTCTCGCCAGCCCGAAATCCAGGATTTTGATGCGGCCGCCACGAGTCAGGAGGATATTCTCGGGTTTCAAGTCCCGGTGTACGACCCCTGCATCGTGCGCGGTAGCAAGGCCGTTGGCAATCTGAACGGCGCAGTCGAGGCTCTTCCGTAGCCCGAATACGCCCGCCCGCAGCGGTTCGCCATCGATCAACTCGGTAACTATAAATGGCGTGCTGTCTTCCATCCCCACGTCGTAGATCGCAATGATGTTGGGGTGATTCAGCGTAGCCACGGTACGCGCCTCGAATTCAAACCGCTGGCGCCGAGCCGGGTCTTTGGCAAATTCCTGGGGCAGCACTTTCACTGCGACTTCGCGCTTCAGTCGCATGTCTCGTGCGCGATAGACCTCGCCCATTCCGCCGGCGCCAAGGGCCGCGAGAATCTCATAGGGTCCTAAACGAGTCCCAGGGGAAAGAGGCATATTGGAGCCAGCTTAAGCGATTCTACCGTATGCCGGCCGGATTACGCGCCAACCGGACAGACGCCCTTCGAGGCCTTTATCACTCCGCGGTTCGGGAGGGCCGCTCACGAATGGCAAAGCAGCAATCTTCGAAGCGCGTTCGGCGAACACCAGAGGCCCGTTCATGCGGCTTCGATACCAACCCGCCCCGGTGTGGACAACGGCAATGTCAGCGAGATCCGATGGTAAGGAACTCGCGGGGCAACTGATCCCCGCACCCCCCGGACGAGATGGACGAAGCCGTAACTCTCCATGGTTCTTAGCGTTCGGGACAGGTTTGATTTCTTTCTCCCAGTCAGTTCCGCGAGTTGCGCAAGCGATTCGGGAGCGGATTCGGCGATGATCGCAAGCAGGGCACGGTTGCGGTCGGATAGGACCCTGGCAAAGCTCTCAGTCGATGTGAACCATACTTTTGGCTCGTCGGCCGACGGCCGGTACTCGCCTCGAGCGATCGCAACCGTTCGAGCTTTCATCTGCTCGTAACTGGCAATCCCTACGCGCAGCGTCCTCATTAGATGACTCCCTTCTCTTTCAAGAGTTTATCCACCTCGGTCCAAAAGTCCACCAGAAGTGTGGCCGCGTCTTTGAACCGATAAGGTCGAACGGTCTCCATCCGGTGCTCGTGGTCAAGAGGGCCCCGGCTCTTGCCCCCAGGCCCACTCGATTCCCGGACGGAATGAGCGTTGTCAAATCCGACCAGCCGGTGGCCACCTGGCCCGTGCAGCGTCAACGAGTAGTTCAGCCCATGCGGCCGCTCGGCGGAACAAGCGACACGGCTGACCGAGAAACGAACCCAGTACTGGCCCTTCGCATCGACTACAAATATCTGGCCGTCAAGATCCAGATGCTGGGCAACGAAACCCAATCCGGCCATAATGAGCGCGATTACGACAAACCAATTCCACCAGTGCATGATCTATCTCCCCAATGTTCCGGCGACTGAAGTTTGGCTGGGGTCCAGGAACTGTACGTCTTTCGCACCCCATTTCAAAAGGCGTTGACTCCACGTCCGTCGCATCGTTTGTGCCCGTGTACTACGGTGTACCAAAGGCGTGTTATTGTGGATTTTCGGGGCTGTTTGGTTATTTGTAGAATCAATAAGTTACGCGTTTTCTAAGTGCTTCCCTGGTTTGAGTCCCACCAGCCGCCCCAAATCCTCACCGACCTGCAGATGTCTTTTCCAAAGTGATGGAACCCCTAAACGAACAACTCGTCGAGCGAATCGACCGATACATCGAGGATCTCTTCACCCCGCCTGACGCGGTTCTGGAGGAAAACCTGAAGGACGCCGATGCCTGCGGGCTGCCTCCCATCCAGGTGTCGCCCAATCTGGGCAAGCTGCTACACCTGCTGGTGAAAATCGCCGGGGCGAAGCGCGTTCTCGAGATCGGTACTCTGGGCGGCTACAGTACGACGTGGCTAGCGCGAGCGCTGCCTCCGGACGGAGTTCTCATCACTCTGGAATGCGAATCGAAACACGCCGAAGTCGGCCGCCGGAACCTGAAGCGAGCGGGTCTCGGTGGGATAGTGGATATACGCGTGGGGGCCGCGGCCGACTCTTTGCGGGATCTCATCCGTGCGGGCGTCGAACCCTTCGGGCTGATCTTCATCGACGCGGATAAGGCGAGCTATGTCGAGTACCTGAACCTGTCGCTCGAACTCTCGCGCCCCGGCACGGTTATCCTGGCGGATAACGTAATTCGCCATGGCCTCGTGCTGGACGAGAATGCCTCCGATGCCACCGATCTTGGAGCTCGCGCCTACAACCAGGCGATCGCGCACCATCCGCGGCTCGAGTCGTTGGTCTTACCGACCATTCGCAGGAGGATCGACGGCTTGGCCATCTCCATTGTGAGGTGAGAACCAACGGCGCCACTACACCTGCCGGATTCCCATCAACCTCTCCGGATGAAGTCCTCGCGGACCGGATAGAACGTATCCACCAGCCGGGCGGAAGCAGACAATAACTGAATCGAGTGCGGAATACCGGACGGTATGGCAACCAGATCTCCGGCGTTCAACCTTTCCGGAGCGCTTCCTTCACTGCAGAACAGCACTTCGCCGGAAGCCACGTAGGTGGTCTGCTCGTGAGTGTGCGCATGAAACGGTTCGGGCTCTTTCCACGGCCCGCCTTCGATGTCGAGCACCACCGACATAAGCTGGTTGGTGCGGATGATCCTTCGAGACAATCCTTCGCGCAGCTTTTCGGCCGGCTCGGTGGCGGGGCGCAACGCGGCAACTTTATCCTTGGCATGAACCATGCAGCCATTTTCGCGCACTGGCCAGGCCGATTTCAGGTCTAAAAGGATCGTGATGCGCCGGGTTACAGAAACAGCTCGACCGGAACGCGGAACAGATCCGCAAGTTGTTTGGCCTGGGACGATGCCGAGTAATTCCAGCAGCCGCCCCTCTTCCTCGGTAATCGACTCTTCCGGCTTTTCCATGAGGGCGGCGGCGGCATCGAGGAGCCGCGACCGCCAGGGAGCGGTTGTCGATCGCCCATTCTCCTCAAAACGATTAAGCACCCTCGGTATGGCGGCTTGCACCTTTGGGCGCCACCGTATACTGTAAGACCGAGAAGCGTTGCATCCATGACAAAAAGTACTGTTTTGATGGCTTGCCTTGCGCTGATGGCCTTCGCGCAGAGCCAACCGGCGCCGGAACCGGGTTTGTTGTTTTATCAATCGTTCGATCACGGGCTTCAGGCCGACTATGCGGCGGGCAACCCGGCGCCGAATTTCTGGAACGACGAGGTGAAGGTGCTCCCCGGCGGTCCCAAGGGGCCGTACCTCCAGTGCGGCGATCACGAAGTGCTCTCCTACTGGGCTCCCGGCAACATCTACGCGCAACGCGGCACGCTCGCGTTCTACTGGCGCTCGCGCGAGCCGGTCGGGCCGACGCCCTTTCCGGTGTTTCGCGTCGGTTATGGCGACCACTCCAGTTGGGATATGGTGTGGCTGCGCATCGATTACAACGGCAAGCCGGGGTTTGACGCTTTTGTCACCGACATCAACCTCGGGCGCACGCGCGTTTCGTATGCCATGCCGGCGTTCCCGAAGCCCGACGAATGGGTGCAACTGGCGCTTTCCTGGGACGAAAACCGCGGCATTCGTTTTTACGTGAACGGAAAATTCGTGGCGGAGGCCGCGGCCACGGGCATGTTCAATGCCACGCTGGACCAGTTCGGACCGCACTCCCGCGCCATCAATCCCGTACAGGTGCAGAGCGCGTACAATTTCGACCGCGGCGGCGATGTGGACGAAATTCGCATCTATGACCGCATGCTTTCCGACGACAACATCGCCGCTCTCGCGCACAACCAGACGCCCCGCGACATTCCGGCGCTGGAACGAAACCTGTCGTCGAGAGACTGGCAGCAGGAGTGGTGGTTCCGCTATGGCTGGAACCGCCCGGGCGATGTTCCCCCGCCGCTCGCGACGCGCTACACCACCGTCCGCAAAGTGGAAATCCACGACGCCTACGATCTGAAACGCTGGTGGTGGAGGGCCAACGACGGCATCCGCGAAACCACTTGGCCGGGCGTATACAATCAAGTCTCCCTCGGTCACGCCGGTGGCACGCAGCAGGCTGCGATGCGGTGCGCGGGAATCCCCTAATTTGATAATATCGGAACGCATGTGGCAAATACCCCAAGTCTTGCGCGGAAAAGTGAACTGTTCATTATAATTCCCATCACCGCGAACGGGTAG
>JBKQVG010000242.1:0-28792 GCA_052325345.1 Bryobacteraceae bacterium | reverse complement strand
ACCTCGTCCCGCGGCTGGCGCGCCTCGGCTACGACGATATCGTACTCAACTCCTGCATCACCAGCGAGAACGTCGAGGAGATCAACGCCATCGCCGATAAGGCCCGCCAGTGGGGCGTCAACCTCTGCCACAGCGCCTACTCGGCGCGCCGTACCGGTTGCCGCGATTTTCTCCTGGTATCACCCGAGCAGCTTGCCACGCTCAATAGCCACCTGGACCGCGTGGAGGAGCGCCGCGACAACACCAACTGGATCGTCAACAGCCGGAGCACCCTCGATGCCACGCGCCGCTACTTCGAAAGCTCGGGGATGCCCGGTTGCAAGGCGGGCCATCGCTTCCTGGCGGTCGCCTCCGACGGCGCCCTGCAGCCCTGCTCCATGCAGTTCCACCGCTATCCGCTCGAAGAGCGCGAACGCATGATCGGCGAGTTCACCCGGCATAACGCCTGCGATGAGCGCTTACGTCTCGATCCGCTCCCACCTGGACAAGAGCTTTCCCAAACTGCTGTGGGAGAACGTTGAGCGGATTCTTCTCGGTCAAGGCATAGCAGGCGCCGAGCTGGGCAACCCGATTGGCGATCGCTGGCTGGTTTCATTCGGGATGGATTGAGGGTAATCGCTCCAGCAGCCTCGCGTACACCTTGTAGTCTGCGCGGCCGAAGAGCACGAAGACCACGCGCAGCAGCTTGGCATCGGGTTTTTCCAGGTGCGCTTGAACTTCGCGCACGGCGATTTCGGCGGCGGCCTGGACGGGGTAGCCGTAGACGCCGGCGCTGATGGCCGGGAAGCTGATGCTCGAGACGCCGCGGTCTTCGGCCAGTTTGAGGCAGGTGCGGTAGCAGGAAGCCAGCAGCTCCGGCTCGCCGTGTTGGCCGCCGCGGTAAACCGGGCCTACGGCGTGGAAGACGAAACGCGCCGGCAGGCGGCCCGCGCCGGTCGCCACCGCGGACCCGGTCGGGCAGCCGCCGGCGGCGCGCCGAATCTCATCCAGCTCGCGCATAATCTGGGGGCCTCCGGCGCGATGGTTGGCGCCATCCACGCCGCCGCCGCCGGCCAGCGCCGAATTCGCCGCGTTGACAATGGCGTCCACCGCGATTCGCGTAATGTCGCCTTCCACCGCTTCCATCACCTGGCCGGCGCCGCAAGTCCGTTTCATTTCTAATACAATCATTCCATGACACGGAGGGAACTGATAGCCGCGGGCGCCCTGTGCGCGGCGCGGGCGTGGGCGCGTACCCACATCGACAAGTTTTCGATCAGCGCCATCACCGACGAAATCGGGCGCAGCACCGACGACTCCATCGCCTTCGCCCACCAGTACGGGCTGAAATTCGTGGAGATCCGCTCGGTCCCCGGGACGAGGAAAGAGTACTTTTCGCTCACCGAGCCGGAAATCAAAGTGGACGCGGTGCGTTTCGTCAACGAAGGGCTCAAAGTGAGCTTCGTCAATACCAGCCTGATGAAGTTTGCCTGGCCGGGCATGCAGGCGGCGCGGCGGAGGCCGGAGGACGCGGCCGCGCGCGAGAAGCGCCTGGCCATGGAAAAAGCCCGCTGGGACGGCCGCATGGAAGATCTGGCGAAGGCCATCCGCTGCGCGCAGATCATGGGCTGCGACAAAGTGCGCGTCTTCACCGGCAGCCGGGTGGAAGACCCCTCGGCCCAGTTCCAGCGCATCGCCGACAACATCGGCGAAATGTCGCTCACCGCCGCGCGCGAGAAGGTGTACCTGCTGATCGAAAACGAGATGTCGCAGAACGTGGCGACCGGCGCGGAACTGGCCGCCATCCTGAAACTGATTCCCTCCAAATGGGTGGGCTGCAACTGGGACCCGCACAACGCCTACGGCCGCGAAACGGCGTATCCGGAAGGCTACGACGCCGTGCCCAAGCGCCGCCTGCTCAACATCCAGATCAAGGCCAAGGGGGTGATGCCGTCGAGCCCCGAAAAAGAGGACTGGAAAGCCATCTTCGAAGCCTTGGAGCGGGACGGCTACAAGCACAAAATCGGCCTGGAGACGCACATCTTCGACGGCACCCTGATCGCCGCGGCGCACACCTCGATGGACGAGATTTTGCACATCGTGAGCCAGCTTTAGGGTGGTGGGCCGTGCCAAGACCGCTGCTTTTCGCCGCGGCCCGGTAGCGCGGCCGGCGTCCCCCACCCCACGACCTGCTACTCTACGGACATGTCGCGCACTCTGGCCATTTCCCTTGCTATCGGCCTCGCGGTGATCGCCCTGGCGGTGGCGGGCATCTTCTATATGCAGCGCGGGTCGCATATCGACCTGCACGGCAAATTCCTGAAAGTGCGCACGGCCCCGCTCGACGAGCACGCCTCGGTGGTGGTGATCGATTACCGCATCGAGAATCCGGCCGATTTCAAGTTCATGGCGCAGGCCGTGACGGTAATCATGGAAGACAAGAACGGCAACGGGACGGAGGGCCAGACCGCATCCGAACCGGATGCCCGCCAGCTCTTCGCCAACGTTCCGCTACTGGGTGAAAAGTACAACGAGTCGTTCAAGGCGCGCGATTTCGTGGCGCCGCACGCCACCGCCGACCGCATGGTGGCGGCGCGTTTCGAAGTGCCCGAGGCCCAACTCGCGGACCGAAAGCGATTTGTGATCCGCATTGATGAAGTGGACGGCGCGGTGGTGGAATTTGGAGAACGGTAAGGCGCGGCTGGCGATGGCCGGACTCTTGGCTGCGCTGCGCTCGCCGATCACCAAACGGTGTGAACGGAGGAAGCGCGAATGCGCCCGTCACGACTGATGACCGGTACGCCGAAGTAAACCGCGGTGGCCGCGACTATCCGGTCGGGCATGTCCGGCACGGCGGCACGCGACACTCGGCGCATGGCATCCACGATTTCTAGCGTGAACGGCGCTTCCTTGAGAATGTGGTCCGGATCGCCCAACGCGGCCCTTAAGTCGTCGTACGCCAATGGCGGCAAGCGATTCTTCTCGACGAGATACACGATTTCCGCAAGACTGACGAAAGAGACGACCACTCTGCGTCTGTCCGTCGCGGCCTTG
Organism: Bryobacteraceae bacterium; assembly: GCA_052325345.1. Lineage (GTDB taxonomy): Bacteria > Acidobacteriota > Terriglobia > Bryobacterales > Bryobacteraceae > JBEKYD01. Next base: position 25,759 of record JBKQVG010000242.1, on the reverse strand, counting down.
TCGAAGAAGGCTCTGGCCGGAGCCGACAGCCTCGCATCGTCGAACAAATGCCAGAGAGCCGCGTGCGTATCGGCGACGCCGGCGATCACGGAGCGTTCTCACCGAAACCGCGAAACATATCGGCCCGGTTGGCATCGATCTCTTCCGCCGACGGCGCCGGCCCGTATTTGGCCAGGAGCCCACGGCCGGTTTTGAACGGCGGCCCCGGCTGCTCAAGGCTCGTCCCCAGAACACGTTCGAGAACCCGACGCGCATAGCCCGCTTCATCGACGCCTTCCGCTTGCGCATGCATTTTGAGAACCGCCGCGAGTTCCCGAGAAAGATTAATGACTAAGGTCATACGGGTCTCCCATTTCCAGATTAGCTCATCGTTGGGGCGCGGCTACAGATTCCGCCCGCGGCGCCAGTGATCTTCGAACAGGCCTTTCATGGCCTCGCCCATACCGTCGTGCTGGAAGACCACGGCGGTCCAGGAAGGCCTGGAGATTACCGGATCGAGCAGGGCGATCATGCCGTTGTGGGTATCGAAAAGGGCCAGCTTCATGGGCAGAGAATCGGCAAGGCGGACTTCCACGCCCGCCATCACGTACTCGCTGAGGCGCTGGCGGTGGTCCTGGTCGACGGTGGCGGCTTCGAGGAGCAAGCGGCAGGCCACGCCGCCGGAGGCTGCCTGCTTCACCAACTTTTCGTCGAGCGGATCGACGGCGTAGGGCGGCCGCGAGAATTCGAGATATTCGTACCTCACTTCCTGCAGCATGCGGCGGTATTCGGCGGCGGTTTGAGCGGGCTCGGTGACGATGCGCAGGAAATCCAGGGTGCCGCGGCCGCCCTGACCCTCGGAATATAGAGCCTTCAAGTCGTCGATCAGCGCGGTCCCGGTACGGCCGCTGTCCATCAATTCCTGCTCCAGGATTTGCCGCCGCCGCGACAGATAGGCGGGGATGGCCAGGCCCGGCTCGACCGCCGAGAACAGCTTGGTCTTCTCCTGCACGACTTGCGCGAACCCCTTCTCCACCAGGCTGTCGAGAACTTCGTAGATCTTCTGCCGGGGTACGTGAGAGCGCGCCGCCAGCTCCAAAGCCTTGAACTTCGAGTGCCCGAGCAGCACCAGGTAAGACCGCGATTCGTAGGCATTTAACCCCAGTTGCTGCAAGCGCCGCCAGAAGCGCTGAAAGTCCACCTCGACCAAGTCTTCACTCATGTCCTATACACCTTATCAAAAGACGCAGTCGAGGGAACGGGGGGGAAGCCCGCACGGGAGCGTCCCGGCGGGGCAGGCATGGCGTCCTGTCCTGCTAGCCCCTGGTGCTGGCGGCTGGAATTTTGGTGAGCAGGTCTTCGATTTCCTCGCGACTCTCGCTGCCGATGGTGAGACAGTCCAGGCAACTCTGCGCCAGCGCGAACTGGAGCGCTTCGTCGGTTTTGTAGCGGAGATCGCCCTGGCCCAGAATCTTCATGCCCACCACGCCCTTGCCGTTGCGCTTCATCTGGTCGAGAACGGAGACGACGGTCCGGGGATCGGCATCCATGTGAAGCTGGACGGGATTCAGGCGCGCGAATTCGACTTCCACCCAGGGCTCGCCGGCCGCGGTCTGGAGCGCCACCAGGCTGTGGCAGGACACGCCGTGCGAGCGAACCAGGCCTTTTTCGCGGGCTTCGGAAATCACGTCCATGGGGCCCTTCATGCGGACGTTCCAGTCGGCCGCCTCCATCTTGTGCATCAGCAGGATATCGATGTAGTCCGTACCCAGCTCCTTGCGGAAGCGGTCGATGTCGGCCTTCACGGCGTCGGCGGTGGTGGAATTGGTCTTGGTGAGAATGGTGACCTTGTCGCGCGGGACAGTCTTGAAAGCTTCGCGGATGTAGGTGTGGCTGCCGTATTGATTGGCCGAATCCCAAAAAGTCACGCCGTGGTCGTATGCCAAACGAAGCCAGACCGCGAATGCGTCGTAGCCCATGCGGGTCTGGTTGGATCTGCCGCCGCCGCCATGGGTGCCCGTTCCCATGGCCAGGCGGCTGACGGCGATCTTGCGCGGCCCGAGCAAAACACGGTCGCTGGCGTACTTCTTCTTTTCGCCGGCATACAAACGGTAGGGAAAATTACGGAGCGAAAGGGCGCCGGCCGCGCCGACGCGGAGAAAATTGCGACGATCCATGCCGCCTCCTGAGTGCTTGTTGGCAGTATAGCAAAGGAGCGGCTTACTTGTGGGGCAGGTTGGAAACCTGCGGACCGATTGCCAATCGGCGCGCAGGTTGCCGCCGGGCCGGCTTTGCCGGTACCCCGAGTCGGTCACAGAAGATGACTGGCCGCATTTTCAACTGGTTACAGCCAATTCCCTGCGAAATCCTAGGGCGCTCCTGCTATTGTGGAGCCGCGTCGAGGAACGCTGCGCTCATGGGCAAGACGGTGGTGACCTTACGAGCCGGCAAACTGGGTTCGCTCCGGCGGGTAAATGCTTGCGAATACGAGAGATACTCTCCAGGATGGCTTCGTTCGGTAAAATCCCCTTGGGTTCGCTTTTGTGCAGATTTGTGCACATTTGTGCCTTTCCCGGCAAGCGCCCAACCCTGGGCAAAATTTCGTTCGCCCGGATGCCGAGATTTTCCGGCGGCCGAAGCCACTTCGTATCTGGACGACCGTTCCCCGCGAAGCACGTGAAAAATCAAATTCAAGCCGATAAGCCCTGTATTTTCTTTATCGGTGTTCATCGGCGTTCATCGGTGGCTCTGCTTCTTCCGCGGTGCCAACCATGAAAGATCCCCTTCTCATTCCGATCGCTGCATTGGCGTTGGGTATCCTGGCGGCGCGGCTGGTTCCGTTTGGGCAGGGGGAACTGCTGCTAGCGATTGCGGGCTTGCTGGCGCTGGGGGCGCTGGCGCTATGGCGCGGGTCGCGGTGGCTGGCGGGGGTGTGCGCCGCAGTGGGGTTGGTGTTCGGCGGGGGGCTCACGGAACTGGAACGTGCGCCGGGGGCGGCGCCGGTGATCGATGCCGAGGCGCGCGAGACGGTGGTGCTTTCCGGGTGCGTGGTGGAACCGCCGGCGGTGTCGGGCGAGCGGGAGCGGTTTGTGCTGGAGCTGGAGCCGGGGGCTCGGGCGCAGGTCACGCTCTACGCCAAACCGGACGAAGCCCTGCCGGCGCTCGGATACGGCGAGCGAATCGAAATGGAGACTAAGGTACGCAAGCCGCGCAATTACGGCAACCCGGGGGCGTTCGACTATGTGCGTTACCTGGCGCGGAAGGAGGTGTACTGGACGGCGTCGGGCGCCGCTGCGGGACTGCGGAAGCTGCCGGGACGCTGTGGAAACGCGGTGGCGGGAGCGGCCATGGATCTGCGCGCGGCGGCGCTGGCGCGGATTGAGAAACTGTGGCGGCCGGACGCTTACCGGGTGGGGATGATGCAGGCCCTGCTGATCGGCCAGCAGTATCAATTGCGGCGGGTGTGGACGGACGATTACCGCAGTACCGGCACGTTTCACGCGCTGGTGATTTCGGGAACGCACGTGGCCATTCTGGCGGCGTTCTTCCTGTTTCTGCTGCGGCTGTGCTTGGTGCCGGAAGGGGCGGCGATGGCGGCGACGGCGGCGATGGCGTGGCTGTACGCGCTGGTATCGGGGTGGGGCGCGCCTTGCGTACGCGCGGCGGCCGGCTTATCGGTATACGCGGTGGGGAGCTACTTTTACCGCGACCGGCGACCGCTGAACCTGCTGGCGGCAGTCGCGCTGGGGTTCCTGCTGTTCGATCCCGAGCAGCTCTTCGACGCCAGCTTTCAGTTGACCTTTCTGGCGGTGGCGTTTCTGGGCGCCTTTGCGACGCCGCTGATTCGGGCAACTTCGGGACCGCTGGGGCGGGGACTGGCCGGGCTGGGCGACAGGCGGCGCGACCTGGCAGCGGCGCCGAGGGTGGCGCAGTTCCGGATCGAAATGCGGCTCGCGGCCGAAACCCTGGAGGTGGCGCTGCGGGCGCCGGAGCGGGTGGCGCAATGGGCGGTCGTGGCGCCGGCGCGCGTGCTGTTTTTCCTCTATGAAGTGGCGCTGGTTTCGGCGGTGACGCAGGCCGGGCTGGCGCTGCCGATGATCGTCTATTTCCACCGGTTGGGGTTGACCGGGCTGAGCGCCAATATGGTGGTTGTGCCGGTGATGGGCCTGGCCGTGCCGGCGGGTTTCCTGGCGCTGCTGACGGGGTGGCATTGGGTGGCCGCGGTGGGCGGATGGCTGCTGGGGATCTCGCAGGCGGTGGTGCACTGGCACGCGGGAATCGACCCGGACTGGCGAATCCCGACGCCGCCCGTGTGGCTGGGGGTGGCATTCGCGCTGGCGCTGCTGGCGGCGGGGATTGCACGGGGCAAGCGGTGGCGGGCGGTAACGGCGACGGTGCTGGCGGCGGCGTTGGCGCTGCTGGTGTGGCAGCCGTTTGCGCCCGAAACGTGGCCGGGGCAACTGGAGCTGACGGCGATCGATGTGGGCCAGGGCGACAGCCTGCTGGTGGTTCTGCCCGACGGCAAGCGGCTGCTGGTGGACGGCGGCGGCATTCCGGCGTTCGGGAACCGGCCGGCGGCACAACTGGATATCGGCGAGGACGTAGTGGCGCCGTATCTGTGGGACCGCGGCATGCGGCGGCTGGATGCGGTGGCGCTGTCTCATGGGCACGAAGACCACATTGGCGGCCTGCCGGCCCTGGTCCGGGATTTTCACCCGCGCGAATTGTGGACCGGGGCCACTCCGGAGAGCCCGACCTGGAACAGGCTGCGGCAGGAGGCGCGCGCCGGCGGGGTTCGCATCATACCCATGGAGACTGGGCGCCGCTTCGCCTATGGCGGCGCGGAAATGGAGGTCTTGGCGCCGTTCGCGGACTATTTGCCGGCCGGCACGCCCAATAACAACGACTCGCTGGTCTTGTGCCTGCATTATGGACAGCGAAGCTTTTTGCTAACCGGCGATATCGAGAAACCGATCGAGCGGCGCATGCTGGACGAGAACGAGGTGGCGCCGGTGGACGTGCTGAAAGTGGCGCACCATGGCAGCCACACCTCGAGCACCGAGGAGTTTCTGAACGCGTCGGCGCCGCTGTTCGCCATTATTTCGGCGGGCTGGGAAAACAGCTACGGCCATCCGCACCGGGACGTGCTGGAACGGATGGCGCGGCACGGCGTGACGGTCTACCGGACGGATAGAGACGGCGCGGTCACGATCCGTACCGACGGGCGCCGGCTGCGGATCGAGACCGGACGCGACCGGATGAGCGCGCTGGCGCCGCTGGCGGCGTGGCCGTGAGGAGCGGGCCGCACAAGACCGCATCTCCATCCGCCATGAACCCGCCTCCCTGGCCCGGGAGCTTCGCGCCAGCCCTTTATACTGAAGTTCTACCGTGAAGCAACCCATCAAGGTCGAAGCACTGACCAAGAATTATTGCGCCTTCCCGGCGGTCGAGGGAATCGACGAGGGCCGCATCGTGGCGCCGGGCACGGCCCGCCAGATTCAGCGCCGTGCGCCGGCCGGTTCCACCATTGAAATCGAGTGCTCGGCTCCGCTCTCCGCATTGGACCTTCCTCATCCCGCGCCCGCTGCGGCCGCCACCGCGCGCCGGCTCGGCCGGCGCGGTATCGAGATCTCCGATATCCACATCGATCGGCCGTCTCTCGAAGACGCTTTTATCGAATTGACCGGGAAAACTCTTCGCGAATGAAACCGTATCCGGTGTTCTTCAAGAGCAATCTGCAACTCACCCTGCCCAGCCGCTCGGTTCTGATTTTCAATTGGCTGTTTCCGTTTGTCTTCTTCTTCGCTTTCGCCGAGCTGTTTCACGCCGGCGCCGGCGGCGGGATCGCGTATTTTGTCGGCAGCGTCCTGACCATGGGAATCCTGGGCAATGGCCTGTGGGGCGCCGGCATGCGCGCGGTGCAGGATCGCGAAGCCAACATTCCGCGCCGCTTTAAAGTCACGTCCATCTCGCCGCTGCCGATCCTGGCGGCGTCCCTGGTGAGCGGCTGGCTGCTCTATCTGCCCGTGGTGGTGGTCTTGCTCGCCCTGGCGCACGGCTTGTACGGCATGAATCCGCCGCGGAATTGGTTTTCCCTGCTGGCGATGGTCACTCTGGGAGTCTGCGCCTTCCGCGCCATCGGCCTCATTCTGGCCGCCGTCACCAATACCAGGTGGGAAGCCAACATCGCCACCCAGATGCTGTACCTGCCCATGCTCTTTCTGAGCGGCGCCACCGTGCCCGCCGCCCTGCTGCCCCAATGGGCGCAGAGCGTGGCCGAATTCATGCCGGCGTCTTACCTGGTGAACGGCTTTCAAGGAATCTTCTTTCTCAATCAGAATCTTTGGGACAACCGGAATGCCGCCGCGGCCTTGCTTCTCACCACCCTGGTGGGCATGTTTCTCGCCGTCCAGCTCTTTCGCCGGCGGAAAGAAGAAAAGCTTCCGCCGCGCCATAAGATCTGGGTGCTGGCCGTACTCGCTCCGTTCCTGGCCATGGGCTGCTGGCGAACCTACGCCAGGGAAAACATCGGCCAGAACCAAGCCATGTTCCGCCAACTGGAGCGCTCCCGCGTATTTCTCATCCGCAATACGCGCATCATTATCGGTGACGGGCCGGTGGTGGAAAACGGTTCCGTGCTGGTGCGGGACGGCAAGATCGCCGAAATCTACGCCGCATCCGCCGCTCCCGATCCCGAAACTCTGCACGCCGACGTGGTCGAAGGCGCCGGCAAGACCCTTCTTCCCGGTCTCATCGATGTTCATGTGCACCTGGGAGGTTCGGCCGCGCTATCCGGTTCGGGCGCCGATTACGACCCCGCCAACAGCATGCCGCGGGCGGCCGCGGCGCTCCTTTATAGCGGCGTGACCACCGCCCGCAGCATCGGCGATCAGCTCGACCGTTCCCTTGCCTTGCGGCGCCAGATCGGCCAAGCAGCCAAACTGGGCGCCCGCCTCTTCGTGTGCGGACCCATGTTTACCGCCGAAAACGGTCGCGGCGCCGAATTCACCCAGTACCTTCCCGAAGCCATGCGCGGCACGCTGAAGGCACAGCTCGTGCGTACGTCCAGGACCCCCGCCGAAGCGCGCGCGCAGGTCCGCCAACTGAAACGCGAGGGTGTGGACGGAATCGAGGCCATGCTCGAAGCCGGCTGGGGCGAAGGCATGCTCTTCGACCGTCTGGACCTGCTCCTGGCGCGGGCCATCGCCGGCGAAGCCCGCGCCGGGAACCTGCCGCTGGCCATTCACACCGGCGACGCCCGCGACGTCACCGACGCCGTAGACGTGGGCGCCGCCTCGGTGGAACACGGCTCCTGGCGCGATGAGCTGCCCGATTCGCTGCTCGAGCGCATGGCCCTCCACCGCGTATATCTCGTTCCCACCCTGACCGTCGTCGAGGCCTACGCCCGGTATTTCGCCGGCCGCGCCGATGCCCTTTCCGAACCCCTGGCGCAACAGGTGGCGCCCGCGCGCGCGCTGAAAAGCACCCGCGAGTTCCTCGCCTCGGGCAAGTCCGCCGACCCCGCCCGCGCTGAATTCTTCACCCATGCCCTGGAGGTGGCTCGCGCCAACCTGCTGCGCGCCTGGCACGCGAATGTGCCCCTGGCGATGGGAACCGACGCCGGAAACCCCTTGGTCTTTCACGGACCTTCTTTGCACCGCGAGCTCCAGTTGTGGGTCGAGGCCGGCATTCCGCCCGCCGCCGCCCTCCAGGCCGCCACCGTCAACGCCGCCCAACTGCTGCGAGCCTCCGCCCACATCGGCGCCATTCGCATCGGACTCGATGCCAACCTCCTGCTGGTGGATGGAAATCCACTCGAAGACATTTCCGCCACCGAGCGCATCTCTTTGGTGGTGTTCGAGGGCGAGCGAATTCGGCGCGCCGAGCTATTCGACCAGAAATGACCCCCCTCATTTGGGGGGCCTCGCCCCCCACATGAATTCTGTTGAGAGTCCGCATCCGGTTTCGCTACTGTCTCAACATGACTCGGAAGCGAACCTGTCTTACCTGCAAGAACCGGGGATGCACGGCGCGCTGCCGCTTCACAAAACCGAAACCCGAGCCGCGGACCGTTCAGATTCAGAGGGAAGGCTGAAGATGCCGCGCCTGTATCGAAGCAAGACGCACCTGCAGCACTGGTTTGCCTATACGCCCGCCACCGGCTGGGTGATTTTTCCGGCCAAGGAAAACGGCTGGGAGAATCGCCGCGAGGTCAAAAGCCTCGATCCTCTCCACCTGAGCGAAATCCCCCTCTGGATGGCCTTTGGCACCGGCCTCTCCGCCGCCGCCGGTTCCGCCAACCTGCGCCCCGCCGCGTAGATGGCACATGCTTTAGCTTGTGCCGATTGCTCTCGAAACCGCTCGTAAGTTATCGCGTAGTCAAGCGATCGCGTCAAATAGAGAACCGCTAAGGCCGCTTGCTCCGCCGCCGAGTAGGGCTTGGGTCTCGCTCGCCTGCAATGTCGTTTGGTAATTGGCGAGCTGGTCCGCCGGCAATGCGGTAGGGGAATCCGCGCCGGTGGAAGCCGTGGCAGCCGACTCGACCGCTCCGGCCAGGAGATCTTCCAGGTTGGTACCGCTGGCGCCGGCGTTGGAGCCGGTCGAGATTTCGAACATCGCATCCACACCCTCCAACTGTGTGGCTGCCGTGCTCAGTTGGACCAGGTCCGCGGGCGAGGCGTTCTCCAAAGCCGATATCCCCGCCGCCGACGACACCACCGGCGAGCCGAGATTGGAAAGATTCTGAATCAAATCCGCAACACCGGGGTTAATCGAAGAGACGGAACTCATGACTGCACCTCCCAATACCTATCGGCTGCAAGTGCCATTTGCTTTAGCGGGCCGATTGGGCCGATTGGGCCGATTTGACTTGCCCGCCCCGCATGCGGTAGCATCTTCTGATGGCTGCGTAGCCGCTCCCCCAAGAGCCTGCCTCTTCCGGTTTTTCGGTTCGCATGAAAGCCTTCTCGGCCCCCAAATCAGGCAGGAATTGCCGCAACTGAAGAGAGTGTTATGATGAACACCAAAAATGGAAACAAGGCGAAGTTTGCCAACTATCGGAGGATCCTTGAGAATAAGGCGGAGGAAGTGCGGGACAGCCTGTCTAAGCAAAAGGCGGCACAGGTGGTTTCGCGTTTGGATATCCCCTCCGACGAAGGCGATTTGAGCCAGCAGCACCACGAGGAATGGCTGTTTCTGAATCGCAATTCGATCGATATGAAATTGCTCCGCGAGATCTCCGGCGCGCTAAAGCGGATCGATCTCGGCACCTACGGCGTGTGCCCCGAGTGCGAAGAAGAGATCTCCACCAAGCGCCTGGATGCGGTACCGTGGGCGCGCTATTGCGTCACTTGCCAGGACCTGGTGGCGACGCGTATCGAAGAGGGTGAAATCGTCGACGAGCTCGAGGAAGCCAGCCGATGACGTTGCTCGATCTGCGCAAGCTTTCCATTCGCCGCGACGTCCGCATCCGGTTTGTCTTGAATGGCGGTAGCGAGTGCCTGATCGGCGAACACGGAATCGCGCAGGTTCCCGGCCTCCGCTCCATCCCCAAGTTCAATCTCGAAGAAGAGCTGGCCGCCGCCCAGCAATTCACGATCGAATCGCCAGCCGGCCGATCGCGAAGCGCCGCGCCGGCCCGCGCCGTGAATCGCCGGGAATTGGAAGCCATGGCCGCCGCCGCGGGCGCCGCGGCTGCGCCCGGCGAACATGACGACGAATAGTAGCCCATATGGGCCGGGCAGTACCGGAGCTTCTCCAAAACGGTGTACAATACAATCGCCAATACACTTTATCTGTTCTTTTTGACAGGCCTTGTTTTTTTGGGGGAGTGATGGAGAAGCCGGCGCAAAACATTCAAGATAGTTTTCTAAACAACGCACGGAAAGATAAAATCGTTCTCACCATTTATTTGATGAGCGGCGTAAAGCTTTCCGGCCGGATCAAGAGTTTCGACAAGTACTCCCTGGTGCTGGAGACGAGCAACCAGGAGCAGTTGATTTTCAAACATGCCATCTCCACGGTGGTAACGCAAAAGCCTTCTCACTCTTATTCCTCCAGCGCGCAAACGGCGCTGGGAACACATCCCGGGGCAACCATTCCGGGCGCGCCGGTCCACGCCGATACGGCGGAGGCGTAACCCACGTTTTCGGCAAAGAGCCGCGCGGAGCGGGCCATTCTGGTGGGCGTGGAATGGAAGGGCCGGGCCGGGGCTCAGAGCGCGCGGATCTCCGCCGAAGAGTCGTTGGAGGAGCTGGCGGAGTTGGCGGTCAGCGCCGGCGGCAGGGTCGCGGAGCGCGTTCTGCAGTCCCGGGCTGGTCCCGAGGCTTCCACTCTTATCGGTTCCGGCAAAGTGGCGGAGTTGCGCGCTGCCGTCAAGACCGTGGACGCCGACGTGGTTATTTTCGATCACGAGCTTACTCCCACCCAGCAGCGCAATCTCGAGAAGGCATTCGAGGTCAAAGTTCTCGACCGCACCCAGCTCATTCTGGACACCTTCGCTTCCCGGGCGCGCACTCGCGAAGGACGCCTGCAAGTGGAATTGGCGCAGTTGAACTACCTGCTGCCGCGGCTGGCCGGGCGCGGCGTCGAAATGTCGCGGCTGGGCGGCGGGATTGGAACCCGCGGGCCGGGCGAGACCCAGCTCGAAACCGACCGCCGCCGGATTGCCCGCCGCATCCAGAAGATCAAAGTGGACCTGGAAGGCGTGCGCGCCGGCCGCGCGCTGCATCGCCGGCGCCGGGTGGCGGTTCCATTGGCCACGCTGGCGCTGGCCGGATACACCAACGCCGGCAAATCGACTCTCTTCAATCGCCTCACCCAGGCCGGCGTGCTGGCCGACGCGCGCATGTTCGCCACGCTCGATCCCACCGTGCGGCCCCTCGATCTGCCTTCCCACCGGCGGGTGCTGCTCAGCGACACGGTAGGGTTCATCCGCAACCTCCCCACAACCCTGGTGGAAGCTTTTCGAGCCACCCTGGAAGAGGTGACGGAGTCGGCGCTGGTGCTGCACGTGGTGGATGCCTCCTCGCCGGCAGCCCCCGAACACGTGGCGCACGTGCGCAAGTTGCTGGCAGAAATCGGCGCCGGCGATATTCCGCAACTCCTGGTGCTGAACAAAGTCGACCGCCTGGAGCATGGTTCGGACGCCGGCTTCGATGCCGCGGCTTGGGGGCGCAGGCTGGGGAACGGCCACGGCGGCCTGCCGGCGGTGGGAATCTCGGCGCTTACCGGCTCCGGTTTGGATCGTCTGGTGGCAGCCATCGATGAAGTGCTGCCCCTGGATCCGATTTTCCGCGCGGTCTATCGCTTCCCTGCCGCGGACGGCGCCACGCTGGCGCTGTTGCACACCTACGGGAAAGTTCTGGAGGTGCGCTACGAGGGCTCGGACTGCCTAGCCGATGTCGAGGCGCCCGAGTCTCTGTGCCGCCGCGTGGCGCAATTCCGGCAGAATCCACAGATCTGTGGAAAATCCTGTGGGAAAGACCCTGCCGTGGACAAGTAACTATAGTAAAGAAAACCACTTACTGCGAATTGAACCACGCAGCAGCAGTTTTTTATAATCTATTGATTCCAGACATCTTAATAAGAAAAAACAAGGCTTGCACGAATGTTTCAGTTTGGTTGCGCCTCTCACACCCAGCCGTTCCGAACCTTTTCCACAATCGGCACGGATCCGGCCGGCAAGCGACCGGATTGTGCAGTCTGGTAAACTGAGTAAGCTGCGTCCAAGGCGGTGTAGCTCAGCTGGCTAGAGCGACGGTCTCATAATCCGTAGGTCGGGCGTTCGAGTCGCCCCGCCGCCACCAAATCCCTCAATAAGTTGCGTACGTTCTCCTCCCGGCTCCGGGACCGGTCTGGTTACAGGGGTGGTTACAAGACCCTCGGCGACCGCTGGGGCAAGCTGCGTATTGCAGGGCTTCAGCCTGTTCGACCCGAGATGGCTGTAGCGCTCGGTCGTGACGATGCTCCTGAATTGCGCCACAGGTGGCCGCTGCGCAACCGTCGCGCATTCCCCATCTGCGCGTAGCGGCTATGGAGGCGTCGCAACAGAGTTTCCAGCGAATCCTGGCGGCCTGGAACCAGTACCAGATGGACATGGTTGGTCATCAGGCGCCACGCCCACACGCGGGTTTCGGCGGGCGCCAGGTTCTGCTGCAACAGCCGGAGGCAGGTGGCGCGATCACTGGCGCGGAAGAAGACGCGTTGCCGGTTCGTCCCCCGCTGGGTAACGTGATAAGCTATTTCCGGGACGATACAACCTGCGGCCGACAGCCTCCGTCAGGCTGACCCGTTCGACTCACGAGTCGTGACGCCCTTCGCCCTGTTCTTGTGCTCAGGTGGCCTCGCCAAACAGCCCGTCGAGTATGCTAGCTTCATAGCTGAAATGCGACTTTCTACTGCTTTGAGAATCGGTGCTCTGGCCGCGGCCATCTGTCTATGTGTACAAGGGCAAAACACCCCGAGCAAGGAAGCGGCAATCGAGGCGAAGGGCATGCCGCCCAGACCGAGTCCGGGCGAGTATCAGGCTCACGCTCAAGCGGGGGCGGTGACGATTGCGGCCGAGTTTGAGGGCCGCTCGGTCCCCACCTTGAACGGGCCCCTTGCCAGCGAAGAATACGTGGCGATCGAAACGGGGTTTTTCGGCCCGCCTGGCGCGCGGACCACAATATCCGACAGCGACTTTTCGCTCCGCATCAACGGCAAGAAGCCCTTGCCCTGCCAGCCTTTCGGGCTGGTGGCCGAGTCCGTCAAAGATCCCGAGTGGGCGCCGCCGGTTCCAGTCGAATCGAAGGCGAAAACCGTTCTGAACAGCGGCGGAAGTAGTGACCAGGGGCAGGGTGATTCGAAGACCCCGCCCCCACCGGTCAAGATCCCGATCGAGATACAACGCGGGTGGGCACAGCGCGTTCAAAGGGTCGCGCTTCCGGAAGGCGAGCGCACGTTACCCCAGGCGGGACTGATTTTCTTCCAATACCGGGGCAAGGTCGAGCGCATCGATTCGATCGAGCTGATTTACGCCGGTCCGGCTGGAAAGGCCACCCTGGAGCTCCAGCCATAGCGCACACAAGCCGGCAGATCGTTTTCTTAGCCCAACTCCCGAATCGGGCACCGCGTTCTTTAGTATCATGAAATCTGCATGAACCAGCGGGAATCAATGCTTGCCCCGCCGGCTGGATTCTCGCAGCAGATACTTGCCAAGCTGAGCGAACTCGAGACGGCGCTCGGCTCCGTGATTCGTGGGAAGCGCGAAACCATCAGGTTGTCGTTGGTGTGCCTGCTGGCGCGGGGGCACCTCTTAATCGAAGACGTTCCCGGAGTGGGCAAGACCACCCTGGGGCAGGCGCTGGCGCGGGCGGCGGCGTGCAAGTTCCACCGCATTCAATTCACCGCGGACATGCTGCCGAGCGACGTGGTGGGTGTGACCATTTACAACCGGCAAACGGAGGCCTTCGAATTCAAACCGGGCCCCATTTTCGCCAACTTTCTGCTGGCCGACGAGATCAACCGCACCACGCCGAAGACGCAGTCGGCTCTGCTCGAAGCCATGAACGAGAGCCAGGTTACGGTGGACGGGCATTCTTACGCGCTGCCACGGCCGTTCATGGTGATCGCCACCCAGAATCCGGTGGAACACCACGGCACCTACCCGCTGCCGGAATCGCAGCTCGACCGCTTTCTGATGCGCCTGCGAATGGGATATCCGGACGCCGCGAGCGAGCGGGAAATCGTGCGCGCCCCCAGCCAGGCTTCCGCGGCGGAGGTTCCGGCGGCGCTCGATGCCTCCGATATTCTGCACCTGCAGGAAGCCGCCGCGCGGGTAATGGTGGACGAAGCGGTGGTGGACTACTTGCTGGCGATCGTGGAGCAGACGCGGCGCCACGAGTCGCTGGCGTTGGGCGTGAGCCCACGCGGATCGCAGGCGTTGTACCGGGCGGCGCAGGCGATGGCCCTGGCCGAAGGGCGCGACTACACGATTCCGGACGATGTGAAGCAACTCGCCGTGCCGGTTTTCGCTCACCGTTTGGTGGTGGATACGCGCAACGTGCTGGGGCCGCGGCGCGGCGATACGGGCGAGCGCATCATGGAAGAAATTCTCAGCCAGGCGCCAGTGCCCCTGTAGAGTTCCCAAATTATGAAGACTGCAATTATCGGCCTGCCCATGACGGGCAAGACCTCTTTGTTCACGATTCTGACCGGCATGCAGCAGGAAACGCGCATGGGCGCGACCGCCGCGCGGACGGGCGTCGCCAAGGTGCCGGACTCGCGCCTGGAGGCGCTGGCGCGGCTGTTCTCGCCGCCGAAAGTGACGCACGCCACGGTGGAATACGTGGATATGCCGCCGGTTTCGAAGGAAAGTCTTCGCGACCCGTCCTACATGGCGAGCCTGCGCGTGGCCGACGCCTTTGCCCACGTGCTGCGGCTGTTTGAAGACGAAACCATTCCCCACGAAAAGGGCTCGATCGACCCGGTGCGCGACCTGGAAGACCTGGAGACGGAGCTGATTCTGAGCGACCTGGTGGTGGTGGAGAAGCGGCTGGAGCGGTTGGACAAAGACCGCAAGAAGATCAAGAATCCGGAACTGGACCGCGAATTCGAATTGCTGGAGCGGAGCCGGAAGACGCTGGAAGACACCCAGCCGCTGCGCAATCTGGAGATCGACGCGGAGGACGAAAAGCGCCTTCGCGGTTTCCAGTTCCTCTCCCAAAAGCCGGTGCTCTACGTGCTGAACCTGGGCGAGGAGGAAGCTCTGAAGCTGCACCAGCGGGAACAGGAATACCGTGAAGGCGCGTTGGCCGGGCGCAGTCACACGGCCGTGGCCGCGGTCTGCGGCAAGATCGAAGCCGAGCTGGCGCAACTGCCGCGCGAAGACCAGGCCGATTACCTGGCCAGCTACGGACTGAAAGAATCCGGGCTGGAACGTTTGATTTCCGCCACCTATGCGTTGCTCGGGCTGATGAGTTTTCTGACCGCCGGCGAGGACGAAAGCCGCGCCTGGACCATCCCCATGCACAGCACCGCGGTGAAAGCGGCCGGCGCCATCCACTCCGATTTCGAAAAGAAGTTCATCCGCGCCGAGGTGGTGAACTGGAAGACCCTGGTGGATTTGGGCGACTTCCCCGCGGCGCGCGAAAAAGGCCTGTTGCGGCTGGAAGGCAAGGAATACATCGTCAAGGACGGCGACGTGCTGGTGATCCGGCACGGGTAAGATTCGGTTTCGCAACTGCCGACCGCTCCTTTGCAGTCGCGGCTCCGACCGAAGCCGTCGGAACATGGCGCGGCAGCCGTGAGCCGGAGGCGCGACCGTGAGGGAGCGGTTGCCGCCATTCTCGGCCAGTTCGGCTGGGAGACCGCGGATATGGGAGCGGTGGAAGCGGCCCGCGCCATCGAGCCTCTGTGCATGCTTTGGTGCATCCCGGGCTTCCTGAGAAACGAGTGGCCGCACGCGTTCAAGCTGTTGCGGGAATAGGGGGGACTACTCGTCGCGGAGCGCCGTCATGGGATCCAATCGGGCGGCGCGGAGAGCTGGGAAGTAGCTGGCGCCCAACGCCACAATCGCCAGCAGCGCCACGCCGGCGATCATCGAGAGCGGGTCGTACGGCTTCAGACCGAACAGCAGCGTAGAGGCGGCGCGGCCGGCCGCGAGAGCGATGGCGATGCCGAAGACGAGGCCCACCACCAGCAACCAGACGGCTTCGCGCAGAACCAGGCGGACGACGCGGGCGCGGTCCGCCCCGAGAGCCATGCGCACTCCGATTTCGTTTTGCCGGCGCGCAACCATGTAAGAAATGACGCCGTAGAGCCCCAAAGTCGCCAGCAGCCCCGCCAGCAGCGCGAACGCGCCGGAAAGCGTCGCCATCAGCCGCTCGCGCAGCAGGGAATCCTGTAATTGGCGGGAAAGCGAGTGGAACTCCAGGCTCATGGCCGGATTGACCTCGGCCGCGGCGGCCTTCACTTCGCTCATCACCGCGCCGGGCGAGCCGGCCACGCGCAGCACGAAAGTGCCGCTGGAAACCGGGAAGGGATCGGGGTTCTGCGCCAAGGCTACGAAAGCGACCGGCAAAAACTCCTCGCGGAGCTCGCGGTACTTGGTGTCCCTCACCAGGCCCACGATCTGGTACAACGTCTCCGGCTTGCCCGCGGCTGCTTCCAGATTGAAGGTGTGGCCCACGGGATTCACGCCGCCCAGGAACTTCCTCGCGAACGTCTGGTTCACGACGGCAACCTTCGGCGCATCCAGGTTGTCGTGATCGTCGAAATCGCGGCCGGCCATCAGGCGCGTGCCCATGGTACGGAAGTAGCCCGGCGAGACCCCGTTGAAGAACGAAAGCTTGTGGCTGCCGGCGGCCACCGAGCCGTCCGGACCGACGAAGTCGTTCCAACTGGACCCGCTGATCGGCGTCATGAGGACCTGCGCCGCCGAGACCACGCCGGGAAGGGAACGGAACCGGTCGCGCAGTTCCCGGAACACGCCCTGCCTTCGCGCCACCGGATACTGCGCCCGGCTGAAATCGATATCCACCGACATAACGCCCTCGGCTTGAAATCCGGCATCGATATTCATAAGCCCTTGCAAGCTGCGAACGAACAGCAGCGCCCCCACCAACAGCACCAGCGAAAGCGCCACCTGGGTGCTCACCAGGGCGCGGCGCAAACCGAATCGCTGGCGGCCGGCCGTCATGCCGCGCCCGCCCGCGCGCATGACTGAGGCGGGCGATTGGCGGGTGGCGCCCAGAGCGGGCGCCAAACCGAAGAGAATGCAAGTCAGAATGGCCAGGGCGGCGGTGAAGCCGAGGATTCGCCAGTCGAGCGCCAGGCCGACGAAGACGGGGTTGCCGGGAGTGCTGAGAAAGGACAATAGGCCGCGGCTCAACGCTTGGGCAATCGCGACTCCCAATCCGGCGCCGAAAATCGCCAGCAGCAAGCTTTCCGCCAGTAGTTGGCGAACCAGCCGAAAACGCGATGCGCCCATCGCCAGACGTACCGCGATCTCCCGCTCGCGTACGCTGGCGCGGGCCAACAGCAGGTTGGCCAGGTTGGCGCAGGCGATCAGCAGCACCAGGCCGGTGGTAGCCATCAGCAGCCACAGCGGTTGTTCATATTCGCTTCGCAAACCGGAAACGCCGGTACCGCCAGCAGCGACCTCCAATTTGTCCTTCAGATAATCCTTCGCGGTATCCGGCCGAAAGGAAGGCGGCAAACTGGCGCGCATGATGCCGGCGGAGAGGGCGCGGATGTGGGCGTCGGCCCGCGCCAGCGTCCAACCCGGCTTGAGGCGGCCCAGCATGGAGATCCACCAGTCCGTCCTGACCGGTATGCGGCCTTCGCCGTCTTCGGAGAAGGCGCGGTCGGCGCACATGGGGATGGCCACATCGTAGCGATGGCCTATCTCCACCCCGAAAAAGGCTGGCGGCGTGACACCGATCACCGGCAGCGTATGTCCATCGAGCCAGACTTGCCGGCCCAGCACGTCGTTATCGCTGCCGAACTCGCGCTGCCAGAAAGCGTAGCTCACCACCGCGCCGGGGTTGCCGCAGGCGGCTGAATCGTCCTCCCGCGTGAAAGTGCGGCCGAGCAACGCGTTGACGCCCAGAACGCGAAAAAAATCGCCGTTCACGTAGAGGCCTTCGGCATAGCGGGCTTCGCCGCCAGGCGCCAGGTTGAAGCGGGTCGCGCTCCATGCCGCGAGGCCGCTGAATGCCTGCTGCTCGTGGCCGATCTCCTCCAATTGAGCGGAGGTGAACTCGGCGCTGCGGGTGGAAAAATTGCCCGACTTCGACGAGCTCTTGGCGAAACGGATGGAGGCCAGTTCCTGGGGGTCGCGCACCGGCAGAGTTTTCAGGCGGATGGCGTCCACAAGCTGAAAGATGGCGGTATTGGCGCCGATGCCCAAGGCCAGCGAGAGCACTGCCGTAACGGTGAAGCCGGGGCGCTGACGCAGTTGCCGGAGCCCGTACCAGAGATCGGAAGCGATGGAACGAAGCATAGGAGTTCCCGGTTGTCAGTCGTCAGTTTACGGTGATCAATCGTCAGTTCCCGGTTACGCTGCGCCGCCTTATCGAATGAGTTCAACCCTGATGGTGAGAGACCCTCGCGCGGCGCCATCCAACTCGGCGCCATCCAACCCAACCCAGCGGCGATCGGCCGTGACCGCCACTGCACCGGACCACGCTGCCGCGGTCAGGCACACGCAATCGCCCAAGGATAACCCAAGCTCGCGGCGGGTACCCTGCAATGTGCCGCAAACTTCGGCTTGGTGGGCGTCGAAAACCTGATCCACGTCGAGATCTAACGCGCGAAGGCTAGCCACAGCGGCTTCCGCCCGCATGCCTGCTCGTACCAACCGCCCGATCACTTCCGCCAGATTCACCGCGTGGATTCGGGAGCGATCCAAGATCCGATCAACCCGGTCCCGGCCTTGTTCATCGAGCAAGATGCTCAGCAGGGCGGAGGCGTCCAGCAAATACCGTTCCTTCAAGAGCGCGTCGCCTTTTGATCTTCACGCTCCGCTTCGGCTCGCCGGTCGGCAATCAACTCCTCCACCAGGTCCCGGCCGGCCGGGATGTACTTGCGAATTTCTTGCCGCACGTCCGCCAGCGCCTGGGATCGCGAAGTGACCTGGAGCGCGCCGGATTCGTCCAATTTCACAATCACTTGCGAGCCTTCTGAAAGGCCGAGCCGCCGCCGGATTGCGGCCGGAATCAAGATCCGTCCAGATTTTTCGAGCCGCGCTTTATAGCTTTCCACGTTCCTATCTTAGCCCAATACGGCAGATTTGTATATCTGCCGTATTCGATTTTGTGCCGTTCCTTCATTCCTGCCTCAGGGCCGCCATGGGATCGAGCCGCGCCGCCCGCCGCGCCGGAACGTAACATGCCGCCAGGGTGACCACCGCCAGCAGTCCGGCGGTTCCCAGCAAGACGGACGCATCCCGTGGATCGACTTCGTGCAAAAGGCTCGCCATCACCCGCCCGGCGGCGAATGCGCCCGCCATCCCGATCGCGAACCCCGCTGCCGCAAGGCGCATCCCTTCCCAGATCACCTGCGCGAGCACGCGCCCGCGGCTGGCGCCCAGCGACATGCGGATGCCGATTTCCCGCGTCCGCCGATTCACCACGTACGACAGCACGCCGTAGATCCCGATCGCCGCCAGCAGCGCCGCAAATGCCGCGAACGATCCCACCAGCAGGCTCAGGAACTGCGAACCCTGGGCGCCATCGCCAATTACTTCGCTCATGGTGCGCACGCCGAACAACGGCAGGCTCGAATCCAATTGCGCCAGCGCCTGCCGAGCCGGCGGCGTCAGGCTCGAGGGGCGCATGGAAGTGTGCATCACCACGAAGAAACGCCCGCTGCCGTCGAAAGCCGAGTAAGCTTCCGGTACGGGCGCGTGCGTCAGGCCCCATTCTTTCACATCGCCGACCACCCCGATCACCTGTTGCCAGGGTCCGCTACCGTTTCCCCATGAGAACACCTGGCCCTCCGGGTCCTCGTTCGGCCAGAAATGGCGCGCCATGGCCTCGTTGATCACCGCCGGATACACCATGGTATTGGTCTCGCCGGGAGGCAGCTTTTGTTTTTTCTCTTGCGCCTCGTTTCTGCGCGCATCCAGCTTCGCCGTCAGCTCCGTGTCCTCCGCCGTGAAGCCGCGGCCCGAAATCAGGCGCACCCCCATGGCGCGGAAATAATCCGGCGAGACGGAGTGTACCTCCACCAGCGGGCCGCTGTTGGGGCCCGAAGGACGGCCGCGAACCTCGATGTACCCGTTGCTGCCACCCTCCACCGGCAGGCGGTTGCTGAGTGCCGCCGCGTCGACGCCCGGAATGCCCCACACCTTTTCGAGCAGCGCCTGGGCGAACTGGAGTTGGGGCGCGCCATAGTCGTAACGAGCTTTGGGAAGCTGCACGGCGCCCGTCCAGACACCCTCCGGCCGCGCCCCAACGTCCACGTTGCGCAGCTTGACGAAATCCTTGAGCAACAATCCGGCGCCCGAGAGCAACAGCAGCGAGAGCGCGACTTCGCCCACCACCAGGAAGTTGCTCGCGAAGCGGCGCTTCCGGGACGGGCTCACCGAACTGCCCGCGCCGCCCTTGAGCTCGTCGTGCAGGTCCGTGCGCGACGCCTGTATCGCCGGTATGAGGCCGAACAGCAGCCCAGTCGCCAGCGTCAGGGCGAAGGTGAACGCCAGCACCGTGCCATTCAACTGGAGGACATTGAATTGCGGCAGGGCAAAGCTCTTGACGTGGGAAAACAGGCGCACAATGCCCCACCCGAGCAGCAACCCCATGGCGCCGCCGGCCAGGGCGAGCAGCAGGCTTTCGGTGAGCAACTGCCGTACCAGCCGGCTCCGCCCCGCTCCGAGCGCGCTGCGCACGGCCATCTCCTTCTGCCGGGAAACCGCTCGCGACAACAGCAGGTTGGCCACGTTGGCGCAGGCGATCAGCAAGACCAGAGCCACCGCCCAGAGCATCATGAGGAGCGAGCCGCGCGAATCGCCCACCAAATCGTCCCGCAGCGAGCCGACCTTCGCGCCGACCTTGTAATTGCTGTCCGGGTAGGCCTTCTCGAGTGCCGACGCGATCACCGTCAGGTCCGCCTGCGCCGCCTTGATGCCCATCCCCGGCTTCAGTCTTCCGATGGCGCTGGCCCAATGCGAACCGCGCGGATACTCGTTGTGCACCATCTCCTGCGGCATCCAAAGTTGGGCCCGCGAGGGGTAGCGAAAGCTGGGCAGCATCACGCCCACGATGGTGTAGTTGCGCGCGTCCAGTTCGATGGTTTGGCCGATGGCGCGAGGGTCGCCGGCGAAACGGCCCTGCCAAAAAGCGTAACTGAGCACCACCACGCGGTCTTTACCCGGCTGGCCTTCGCCTGGCGCCCAGGTGCGGCCCACCAGCGGGCGAACTCCCAATAGATTGAAGAAGTTTACCTCGGTGGCGACGCCCCGGACATGGTCCGCCCGGCCCTCCCGGCTGGCATTCATATCCTGAGGCCAGCCGTACATGGCCATAGCTTCGAAGGTGTGGTTCTGGGCGCGCCAATCGGCGAGATCCGGCCCGGCGAGAGGATAGCTGCCGGGCGCCGATTCGGTTTCAAACAGCCGCACCAACCGATTCGGATCGTGAAAGGGCAGCGGCCGCAGCAGGATGGTATCGATGATGCTGAAAATAGCGGTGTTAGCGCCTACGCCGATGGCCAGCGTGAGCACCGCGACCGCGGCGAAACCCTTCGCCTTCCAGAGACTCCGAAGGGCGTATTTCAGGTCTTGCACGGACGTTAGACGCGCTGGGGGATACAAGGTTAGCCAAGATCAACAGCGCACCGATGCATGGTTGGGCTCTACGGAGCTGAGACCTGAAGGCTTACTGCCGACGGCCGGTCTTCCCCTAGCCGCCGCTCGCGGCGCACGGCGCGCAACAGGTCCAGGGCTTCGGGCCGGGCGAACTGTTCGCCGATGAACGATTCCACGAAGCGGCCGCCGCGGATTTCGCCGCCGGCTTCCATCCGCCGCAGCACGCCGAGCAGGTCGCGCCAGGCCGGAGCCAGCGGTTCGCGGTAAGCGGCGTCGCGAAACAGCACGCCCCAACGGTCCAGAAGCTGGCGGGCGAAAGCCTCGGTATGTTCGGCGGCCGGCAGGTGCGATCCGGCTTCCAGCCCCAACAGGCTCCAGCGGCCGGGCGCGTGGCGCGGGCGGGCCGTGCGGCCTCTACCTTCGCCGCGGCGGCGCTTGGGGTCGATCAAGGCGCGCAGGTTTTCAAATCCATCCGCCGTCACCAGGCCAGCCGCCACCAGTTCCCAGAGCGCGTCTTCCACCTCGCTGGCCAGACGGCCAGTGGCGCGGGTCAGGTCGGTGAAGAACGATGCACCGCGACTTTCGAGCGCCGCCAGCACCTCGCGCGCGGGGTGCGAGAGCGAATCGGCGGAAGGCCTCCGCGGCGCGCCCATTAGCCACGGGGCATCTTCGCGTAGAAAAATCGCCAGCGGCGCAACCCGCGTGGGACGAACGCGGCGCCCGTTCTCTTCCGCCTGGCGTTCAAAGGCCGGGTGCGGCGAGAGCCGTCCCCAACTCACCTCGCCCGAAAAACAGAGCCGATCCAGGTACTCGGGCTGGTAACCGGCGACGCGGCGCGGCAATACTTCGGTCTCCCAATCGGCCGAAGCGAATTCCGCCCCCTGCAGCTTCCGGATGATGGCCAGCGTGCCGTCCACGCCGTGCAGTTGCGTGCCGGGAGCCAGGTGCTGCCAGCGTTCCAGAAACTCGTGGAATTCCGCCGTGGTGACCGGTTCAATCTCGCGCCGCAGCCTGCCGATGGTCAGGCGGTGGATGCGCGCCACCAGGCGGCGGTGGCACCATTCCGTCTCCGCCGCCCCGGGATTGAATCGGCCGCGCAGGATCTGGCCTTCGGCTTCGAGTTGCGCCAGCGCCTGGTCCACCGTGTCGCGGGTGAGCGCCAGCTTCCCGGCCAGCTCTTCGGCGCGGCGCGGTCCGGAGCATTCGAACCAGCCGCGCAGGATTTCCGCGGCGCACGCTTCGGCCGATTCGGGCACCGCCCGCATGCCGTCAGGCGGCTGCAATTCCGGGTCGATCGAAGCACCGGGATAGGCGCGGCGGATCAGCTCGACGCGCTCGGCGGCGATCCAGAATTCCCGCCCGCCAACTTTCATCGTCGCCGCGCGGCGATCCGCAACCAGGCAGGCAAATTGTACGGCCAGATCGCCGCTTTCGATAG
Organism: Bryobacteraceae bacterium; assembly: GCA_052325345.1. Classification (GTDB taxonomy): domain Bacteria; phylum Acidobacteriota; class Terriglobia; order Bryobacterales; family Bryobacteraceae; genus JBEKYD01. The sequence continues at coordinate 3,050 of JBKQVG010000242.1, read as the reverse complement.
AGTCGGCGGAAAGGGAACTTTCACCGGCTAAAGCCTGTGCCACCGGTCTGTGCAAGTCACTGATCTCAGGTGGCACAGGCTTTAGCCTGTGGTCTCCCGAACGGGCGGCGGCAGCCGGCAGCACCATCAAGCCGTACAGCGCTTCGTGCAGCTCATCGGCGTCGCGCATGGGGGGCCAGGCTTCTTCGGCCACGCGGGCGATGGCCTGCGCGTCCAGCGCGCCGGCGCCGCCGGCATAATCGGCGCGCATGGCGCTGCGCATTGCCACGGCGCGGGTGCGGCGCTCCTCCAGCGGCGCATCGTCCAGGAAGGCGTACGGATTGGCGTTGAGAATCTCGTGGGAAAACGGCGACGGCTCGGCCGTGTCCACGGCCAGGGTGGCGATCTCCCCATCCTGAATATCGCGCAGCACGCGGCTGAGACCATCCAGGTCCATGGCCTCGTGGAGGCAGTTATGGATGGTTTCGCGCACCAGCGGATGGTCGGGAATGCGCACTTCGCCAGTCAGGTTCTCGGGGCAAGCGGCCTGGTCGGGAAAGACCGCGGCCATCAGGTCGTCGGCGCGCATGCGCTGAATGGGCGGCGGCAGCTTGCGCCCGCCGGAGTAGCGCGGAATGGCCAGCGAGCGCGCCGCGTTCCAGCGCCAGCGCGCCGCGAACATGGGCGATGGCAGCAGCGCCTGGGTGAGCACCTCCTCCACCGTTTCCGGACGGAGGAATTCGAACACGATGTCGAGCGGGAACGAGTGCTGCTCGCCCAGCGAAATGACAATGCCGTTATCGGTGGCGGCGGCCTGCAACTCGAAGTTGAACGACCGGCAGAAACGCTTGCGCAGCGCCAGGCCCCAGGCCCGGTTGATGCGCCCTCCGAAGGGTGCGTGGATTACCAGTTGCATGCCGCCGGCTTCATCGAAGAAACGCTCGGCTATGACGCGCCGCAGCCCGGGCACGGCGCCCAGAGCCGCGCGTCCGGCATTCACATAGTGTGCGAGCTGTTCGGCGCCGTGGCGCTCGAGCCCGCAGAGTTCGGCCAGGCGCGCGCGTGCGGCTTCATCCGCTTCGGCGACCTCCTCGCGCAGCCGCGCTACCTCGCGCGAAAGCTCGAAAGTGCGGCCGGGCGCTTCGCCGCGCCAGAAGGGAATGTTGGGCGCCGCGCCGCGCGCGTTTTCCACGCGAAGCTTGCCGCTTTCCACGCGGCGGATGCGCCAGGAGGTCGTGCCCAGCAGAAAAACGTCGCCCACCGAGCTCTCCACCGCGAAATCTTCGTCCACCATCCCGACTAGCGTTCCTTCCGGCTCGGCCACCACCTGGTATTGCGAGGTGTCCGGAATGGCGCCGCCGGAAGTAATCGCCGCCAGGCGCGCGCCCCGCCTTGCGCGCAGGCGGTGGTTTACCGCGTCGCGATGCAGCCACGCGCCGGCGCGCCCGCGAGCGGTAGAGATGCCCTCGGCCAGCACCCGCACGACGGAGTCGAAATCCCGGCGCGGGAGGGTTCGATAGGGCAGCGTCTGGCGCACCAGGGCGTAAAGGTCGTCTTCGGCGATGGCGGCGGGGCTCTCCGCTCCGGCCGGCGGTTCCTGGGCGGCGCATGCGGCCACCATCTGCTGGGCCAGAATGTCGAGCGCGTTGCGCGGAATTTCCAGCCGATCGAGCTCGCCGGCGCGGATGGCGCGGACCAGCGCGGCGCATTCCACCAGGTCGTCGCGAGTGGTGGCGAACAGGCGCCCCTTGGGCAGAGCGCCAACCCAGTGGCCGGCGCGGCCCACGCGCTGCAGCGCTACCGCGATGGAACGCGGCGAGCCGACCTGAACCACCAGGTCGACGGTGCCCACGTCGATGCCCAACTCGAGAGACGCCGTGGCCACGACCGCCCGCAGTTCGCCGTTCTTCAGCCGGCGCTCGGCCTCCAGCCGCAAACGGCGCGACAGGCTTCCGTGATGCGGCAGCACCGCGCCCTCGCCCAATCGCTCGCCCAGGTGATGCGCCACGCGCTCGGCCAGGCGCCGCGTGTTCACGAACACCAGCGTGGTGCGATTCTCCAGAATCAGTGCGGCCACGCGATCGTAGATCTCGCCCCACATTTCGGTGCTGGCCACCGGGCCCAGTTCGTCGCGCGGTACCTCAACCGCCAGCTCCATGGCGCGCCGATGGCCGACATCGGCGACCGCAACCGGGCGGGCGCCGCCGTTCAGATACGCGGCTACATCTTCGATCGGCCGGACCGTGGCCGAAAGTCCGATCCGCTGCGGCGCGGCGTGGCCGTGCTCTTCGATCAGGCGGTCCAGGCGCGCCAGAGAGAGCGCGAGGTGCGTACCCCGCTTGTCGTCGGCCACGGCGTGGATTTCATCGACGATCACGGTGCGCGCCTCGGCCAGCATCTTTCGCGGCCGCCGCGCGGTGAGCAGAATATACAGCGATTCCGGGGTGGTCACCAGGATGTGCGGGGCTTCGCGCGTCATCCTTTCGCGCTCCGATTGCGGAGTATCGCCGGTACGCACGGCGGTGCGGATGGGCGCCAGCGGGATGCCGCGCTCGCAGGCCAGGGCCGCGATTTCACCCAGGGGCACTTCGAGGTTCTTGTGAACGTCGTTGCTCAGCGCTTTGAGCGGCGAGACGTACACCACTTCGGTCGAATCCGGAAGCGGTCCCAGGCGGGCCCGCCGCACCAGGCTGTCGATGGCGATGAGAAACGCCGCCAGCGTTTTGCCCGAACCGGTAGGCGCCGCGATCAGCACGTCCCGCCCGCCGCGAATGCGCGGCCATCCCTCCACCTGCGGCTCGGTGGGCTGCCCGAAACGCGTAGCGAACCATTCGGCAACAAGGGGATCGAAGGTGGTGAGCACTGCTTCCTTATCAGTATATCCGCTGTGTTTACGGGGGATATAAGCTGTTTTGTGTCAGGTGCTTATCGGTCTCAATGGGTTGGTTCGGCAAAAGCGGTTCGGGTTCGCATTTGTGCGTTTTTGTGCAGGCGTTTGGGTTCTCAGCAGGGTTGTGAATAGGAGAATGGGCGACCGGCAACCGCTCCCTGGCGGTCGCGGCTCTGTAACT
>JBKQVG010000241.1:0-6695 GCA_052325345.1 Bryobacteraceae bacterium | reverse complement strand
CTGCAGCAGGATGTCGACGGTGCGCGCGCCGATAGCTTTGCGCACGCCGATCTCGTGGGTGCGCTCGGTTACCGACATCAGCATGATATTCATGACTCCGATGCCGCCCACCAGCAGGCCGGTGGAGCTCAGCACCACCATCACCAGAAACGTCATCGACATGATCTGCCGGAAATCCGAGACCATCTGGTCGGCGGTGGAGAGCGCGAAATTGTCGGGCTTGTTGTAGGGAACGCGCCGGTCGATGCGCAGCACGGCGCGGATTTCATCCATCGCTTCGGGCAGGCGGCCCTCCCTGGCGGTCGCCACGATGGCGATTTCACGCGCGTTCGGGTACATCTTTTGCATCAGGCCGTAGGGCACCAGCACGCGATTATCGGTGTCGCCGAAAAACGAAGCGGCCGGGCGCAGCATGGTGCCGATGACCAGAAGCTCGTGCCCGTTGACGGTGATGATCTTGCCGATGGGATCGCGGTTGGCGTAGAGGCCCTTTTCGATATCGGCGCCGACCACGGCCACGGGCATGCGATGGCGGCTCTCTTCGTCGCTGAAAAAGCGGCCCAAGTGCAGGTCCACCTGGCCGCCGCGGGCATAGGCTTCCTCCACGCCCATCAGGTTGACGTCGTACATTTCGTTGCCGCGATAGTGGACGTTCACCGTGCCGTTGGACACGAACAGCATGGGCGAGACGTCCGCCACGGTCTTGCAGCGCTCCTTGATATCCACCGCGTTCTGATAGGTCAGGCTCTTGCGCGTGCGCTGCTCGGGAGTCAACTGGCCGTGAATCCCCACCGGGAACTTGAATACGATAATCGAGTTGGGTCCGAAGCTGCTCAGCACGCCGGTGATGGAGGCGTCGAAGCCGGTGAGGATGGCGCTCACTCCGATAATGGTGCCGGTGCCGATGATCACACCCAGCACGGTGAGGAAAGCGCGCAGCTTATGACTGCGGATGGTATCCCAGGCGAGCCACAAGCCGTTGAAGAAAGCCAGTCGGGTCATCGGTCAATGCTCCGCTCTGAGGGCTTCGATCGGATCCAGCTTGGAGGCCTGGCTGGCCGGGTAAATGCCGAAAAACAATCCTACCGTCGCCGACAGCCCGACGCCAATCACCACCGACGACGCCGGCAGCGCCATGGGCACGGCGGTGAGGCTGCGCACCAGGACCGCGATCGCCCATGCCGCCACCACCCCCATCAGCCCTCCGACCGACGCCAGCACCGCCGATTCCACCAGGTACTGATTCAGAATATCGCGCCGCCGCGCCCCCAGGGACTTGCGGATGCCGATTTCATGGGTGCGCTCGGTGACCACGGCCAGCATGATGTTCATGATCACGATTCCGCCCACCACCATGAAAACCGAAACGATTCCCACCGCCATGGCGGCGATGGTCGACGTCAGCCGCTGCCAAAGGCTGACGATGGTTTCCGAGGCGTAAATCGAAAAATTGTCGTCCTGGCCGGGCCGCAGGTGCCGGTAGGATCGCAGCAGGACGCGCACCTCGTCTTCCGCCTCGCTGAGGTGGGACTGATCCACGGCTTTGGCCACCAGGCGCAATCCATTGCGCGAACCATAGGTCTTGAAATAACTTTCGATGGGAATCATCACGAAGTTATCTTGCGAATTGCCGAAGACGCTGCCCAACTCCTTGGCCACGCCCACCACTTCGTACGGCACGCCCTCGATGTTGATGGTTTTACCAATGGGATCGTGCCCTTCGAAGAAGCGCGCCCGAATGTCGTTGCCAATATAAGCTACCGCCGCATGGCGGCGCACTTCTTCATAAGTGATGCCGCGGCCGATGCCCACCTGGACGTTGTTGATGACGGGAATATTGTCGGTGACGCCATCGATATCTACGCCCTCCACCGAATCCCCTTTGTAGCCCACCCGCGCCTGGCGCGAGGCCATCATGCCGATGTCCTTCAACAGCCGCGTCTTGGAGCGGATAAAATCGTACTCGTCGGGACGGAGTTGCGGGTTGCGCTTGTCCATTTCGTAGAATTTCTTGGGGTCCCAGGGGCCGAACCAGGCCATGCGCACCACGCGAAAGCCGTCCGAACCCATGTTGGAGACCTTTTCGGCGATGTAGACGTTCATCCCATGGATCAAGGCGGTGACCGCGATCAGGGTGGTGGTGGCCAGGATGATTCCCAACAGGGTCAGGAAACTGCGCAATTTGTTCTTCCGGAGGGAATCAAGCGCGATCCGGGTGGATTCCCAGAACGACGCACTGAGGCGAAAGCGTTTGGCGCTAGGCACGTTTCACTCAGAACAGACGCGCAGGTCTTCGGTTTTGTTCCGGCGGTCTTTGTAGTTTGATGAAAACAAAATTAAAATGTCCCCTGAGGGGTAGGAGCGCCCGAAAGGGTGCGGAGCATCTGTAGCAATTGGAGGAACAGAAATGAAAACTGGAGAAAGAATCAAGATTCGAATGGCGCGGACATTGCCGGTGGCGGCACTGTTGACGGCCGGGCTGGTGGCCGTGCCGGCGATGGCGCAGACGCCCCTGACGCCGCCGGCGCAACTCGACCAATTAGTCACGCGGATCGCTTTGTACCCCGATCCGCTGCTGGCGCAGGTGCTTACCGCGTCCACTTTCTGGGACGTCGTCGGGGAGGCCGCGAACTGGGCCAATGAGCATTCCATGCTGCATGGCGACCAATTGGCGGCGGCCATCGACGAAGACCACCTGCCGTGGGACCCGAGCGTGCAGGCCGTGCTGCCATTTCCGCAGGTTCTCAATGGCACGCTCACAATATCGTCATCGACAACCATCCGTGGCTGCGCTCCTGGGCTACCCGCGGTAGCTACGTGCATCCGTACGCGGCGCCCCGCGCGCACTTCTCCGCTCCGCGCGTCGAACGCCACCACATCCGCCGCGAAGAGCGCCACGAACGGTAACGTGGTGGAGCATGCTTTAGCAGTATTTCCCGAGAGATCCTAAGTACCGGCTTCGGGCGCGGACCACAGTCTGAAGCCGGCTTTAGCCAGTGCTGGCTTATTGCCCCAGCACGCGCCGGCACTCGTCCAGATCCGCACGGACCTCTAGCAGCGTACGCGCCAGGTCCGCCGGCAAAGCCGCCGGCTCCGGCCCGGGGGCTACGCCCAGCAGCACGGAGATCAGCATCTCTTCGCGGCGCGCGGCCTGGAAGGTTTCTTCGCTCCCCGTCTGCCAGTCGGCAAAACGAACGGCCGGCGCGGGCTTGGGAATCGGCGCGCCCAGCCCCGCCAGCAGCGACTTCAACCTGTTCTCCATCGCTTCCACCTGGCCCGCCATGGCACTCACGTGTTCCGCCACCAGGGTCTGGAGCGTGTGCTGTTCCGCCGCCGAAAGGGAAGCCGAACCGCCCGCTGGGAATTGCCGCGCCAGCCGCCGCAACGCATACGCGCGCGCCATGGCGGCCTCGTTGGCGTCCAGTAGCCGCGAGCTGAATTCTTCCCATTGGGCGTGCCCGCCGGCCAGCGCTTCCAGGCGCGACTCCAGCCGCGGCGCCGGTGGAGCAGCGGCGGGCGCCACTTCCGCACCCGCCACCGGAATCGCGACGCTCGACGCCGGATCGGAAAACTTCACCACCACGTTCGGATTCGCGTCCAGCATGGCGTGAATCTGCCGCTGCCGCTCGGCCCCCACCCCGGCCCCTTCCACCGCTACCTTCCCATCCGCTAGCGTCACTTGAACAGGATCGCCCAGGTCGGCCCCAATCTTATGGAGCGCGGCAAGAACCGCGAGCTCATCGGAGATCGAGGCCGAAGGCCCGGGCGTAATTGCGGCCGGCCGGCTTGGTACGGCCGGCCGCAGGGGAACCTCCTCATGAGAAGCAACGGCAAAACCGTCGGCTGGAGCTGGAGGTTCCGAAACTTTACTAAATTCCAAAGACTCTGAATCGCGGAACTGGAGCTTGCCCGCAACCGGCTCCAGGTCAGCCGCGACGAGCGTCAGGCTGGCCTCGGCCAACTCGCCGCTGAACACCACCGTGTGGATCTCGTATCGGCCGGCCGTCTCCGTCACCCGGTCCCGCTTTTCGCCCGCCCCGTCGCGCCACTCGGCATAGGCTCGCGCGCTCAACGGGTCGCCGGCGTCGTAATGCGCCCGCGCGAATAGCGCCTTCATCGCGGCCGGCATCGCCTCCACGTTCCCCGCTTGGGACGCCGCGCGCGCATCGCCGTTGCGCACGTATTCCTGCCGCCCCGCGCGGATGCGCACCCGTTGAGGCCGCGCCGGACGAGCTTGTTCCGCGGCCACGGCGCGATTCAGTAACGCCGCCGCTTCCACCGCCGGCGGCCGCTCAAATTGGCGATACAGCACCCCGACCGCCAGTGCCGCCACCACCGCCGCCGCCGCCCAGCGCCATCCGGCTCCGATTCCAAACCACGCTCCGGATTTCTCCGCCCGCGCATCCTGCCGGTCCATGGCTGTGTACAGATCGATCCAGGGCTGCGGAGGCTCCGGCAATCCCGCCGCCAGCACTTTGCGGCGATACTCCACGCAATCCCCGACCGTGGACTCCAAAGCTTCCCGCTCGCAGCGGCACTGCCAGCACGCTTCCAGATGGGCTCGCACCCACCGCATTTCGCGCCCCGGCAACTCGCCATCGAGGTAGCGCAACAGCACGCCGTCGTCCGGGTGTCCCGACGCCCAGTGCGTCATCGCCCACCCTCCCCGGTGTCGGCCTTTCGCAATCGAGCCACCGCGCGGCGAAGGAACTCCCCCACCGCCGATGCGCTGATGCCCAACGCCGCGCCGATCTCCGGATAGCGCAGCCCTTCCATGCGCAAGAAGAGGCAGCGCTTCTGCTGTTCCGACAAACCGTCCAGGCCCCGATGGATCCGCTCCAGCCGCTCCCGCTCGAGCAGTTCCCTTTCCGGGTTCGGACCGCTCGCCACCAGCCGCGCTTCCAGTTGAACGTCGAATCGCGTTTCGGTAGCCTGCCGGGCCCGCAGCTTCAAACCGTAATTGTGCGCTACCCGAAACACCCACCCGCGCGGGCTCTCGATCCGCTCGCCTTTCTTGAGCACCGCGTACAGGCGCAGAAAGACCTCCTGCACGCCCTCCTGCGCGCAAGCGGGGTCCAGCCCAAGCGTCAACAGGTACCGGAAAACGTCCTCGCGTGACTCTTCAAACAATTGAGCCACTTGAGTTTGTAGCCGAGATGCGGTGCGGCTCGAACGCAAAATAGACACCAACTCGTTACCGATGGAATAAGCCGACATCGCGGACTCTGTCTGTTCCTAAGACCCTCGACCAGTGCTTTCCACTACACGAACATCCACTTTTTCGCAAAATAATTGGCCGGCCATTATCTTCAGTGTAGTGGAACCGGCCTTCCGAGGGTCTTAGTACTCTGATCCGAGGAATCGTGGCCAAACCAACCGTCTGCGTATCGATCGTCACCTTCAATAGCGCCGCTTATATCGGCCGCTGCCTGGAGGAAGTCCTCTCCCAGGAGGGCGTCAACCTGGAGGTGATCGTAGCCGACAACGGCTCGACCGACGATACCCGCCAGGTGCTGCGCCGTTTCCGCGGCCATATCCGCACCATCCTCCACGGCCGCAACCTGGGTTTTGCCGAAGCCCAGAATACCGTTATCCGCTCCACGTCCAGCGACTGGGTGCTCACCCTTAACCCCGACGTCTTGCTGGAACCCGGCTTCGTGCGCGCTTTGGTGGAGGCTGGCGAGACGGATCCGGGCGCCGGCGCGGTCTGCGGCAAGCTCCGCGCCATCGGTCCCGGATTCGTCCCGCTCGATTCCCCCCGCATCGATTCCACCGGCATCTATTTCACCCCCGCCCTGCGCCACTTCGATCGCGGCTGGCACGAGCCCGACGTGGATTCCTACAACCGGCCCGAGTACGTCTTCGGCGCCACCGCCGCCGCCGCCCTTTACCGCCGCTCGATGGTCGAGGACGTCTCCATCGACGGTGCTTTTTTCGATCCCGATTTCTTCGTCTACCGCGAGGATGCCGATGTCGCCTGGCGCGCCCAACTGCTCGGCTGGCGCTGCCTCTACACTCCCGCCGCCCTGGCCTATCACGTGCGCACCCTCAACCCGTCGAACCGCCGCTCGGTTCCCGCCGCGCTCAATATGCATTCGGTGAAGAACCGGTTCCTGATGCGCATCAAGAACGCCACCGGCGGCCTTTATCGCGGCTGCGGCCTGTCCATGACCCTGCGCGACGCCGTGGTGGTGGGCGGTTCCCTGTTTTGGGAACCCACTTCGCTGGCGGCCTTCTGGCGCCTGCTCCGCTGCCTGCCCCGCACCCTCGCCCAAAGGAAGATTATCATGGCCCGCCGCCGCATCGGCGACCGCGCCCTGGCCCGCTGGTTCCAGTGGCAGCCCGCCGCTTTCCCCGTAATCCCGGTGGTAGACCTGGCCGCATCCTGGGATTCCAGCCGCGAGTCCGTACCGCCCTCCCGCCACGCCGGCCAGCCCGCTTGAAGCGCCTGACCTGCTGCCCTTGGCCGGCTGAAGGGCCGCGGGTTCGAGTCCTACGTGGGGACCACGCTTAATACGGTTGACAGGGTGCCGCTCCAGCATCCATGTTATGACTTTCATGTTATGACTTTTCGGCTCTGTAGCAGAATCTATGGGTGAACCCGCATATACCCCAGCCTTTCAGCGTCTTCTTCCCTTCGCTTTCCATTGAGATTCTATGGAAGGTCGGGGCGGTGTCAAGGGTTCGCTTCGCCG
>JBKQVG010000240.1:0-22516 GCA_052325345.1 Bryobacteraceae bacterium | reverse complement strand
GCGTACCCTCGCCGAAACGGACACGCCTTCGGCGTAGATGATGCCGCCGGGTTCCCAATCCTGTTCCCGGAATGGGTCACTTCAATCGAACGCTACTGGGTCACTTCTCGGTGGCAGCGAAGATTCTCGAACAACAAAAGCCTGAGGCGGCCTATTTCGTGGCTGAAAACGGCAAACGCACCGGCATTTTCGTCATAAACATGGAGGACGCATCGGAGATTCCGGCTATCGCCGAGCCGTGGTTCCTGGCGCTTAACGCCGCGGTCGAAGTGAGTCCGGCAATGGTCCCAGCGGACCTTCAGAAGGCCGCTCCCGCCGTTGCACAAGCAGTGAAAACATACGGCTAGAACCGCGGCCGCGGGAGGGTGAGGTTGCCGCGCGGGTTCGGGCTGCGTCGCTGAACCCGCGCGGCGCCAGGAACATTCTGGGCCGCATGGAAGGAACCTGCCGCGCACGCCGGATAATCGCGGCTGGCTGCGCTTCCAGGCCGCAACGGCCTCTTGGAGTGTCAGGCATGAGAGCAAAAGCAAGGTTTTTCGAAGTCTCCCTCGCGCTCGCCGCGGTTTGCGCGGTTATCGCCGGCTCTCTCGTTTCCGTGCTGGCGCGGAGCGCTTCGACAGACGCGCCCGACGAAGACGCCCATGGCATCGTCGTGGCCAACATGGACACCTCAGTCAAGCCGGGCGACGATTTTTACCACTACGCGAACGGCGGCTGGATTCAGCGCACCGAAATTCCGCCCGATCGCGCCGGAGTTGGCGTCTTCACCGGCCTCGACGACTTGAGCAACAAGCGTACCGCCGGCTTGATTGAGGAAGCCGCCAAGGCCGGCGCGCCAGCCGGTTCCAGCGCCGGCAAGATCGCCGCGCTGTATAACTCGTACATGGACGAGGCCGCCATCGAAGCCCACGGCCTCGCCCCGCTCCGCCCGCACCTGAAATCTATTGCCGCCATCCACAACAGGCGCGAACTGGCTCGGGCTCTGGGGGAAAGCTTGCGATCTGACGTCGATGCGCTCAATAACACCAACTTTCATACCCCCAACCTTTTCGGTTTGTGGGTGGCGCCCGGCTTTAGCGACTCCGAGCACTATGCCGCCTACCTGTTGCAAGGCGGCCTGCAACTGCCCGACCGCGAGTACTACCTTGCCGACAGCGGCCGTATGCGCGACATCCGCGCCAAGTATCAGGCCCATGTTTCGACCATGCTCAAGCTCGCGGGATTTACCGGCACGGGCGCCCGGGCGGAGCACCTGGTCGAGCTGGAGCATGCGATCGCGGGAAAACATCTTAGCCTGGCGGACAACGAAGACATCCACAAAGCCAACAATACCTGGACGCAGCGGGACTTCGTCGCCAAGGCTCCCGGCCTGGACTGGGCGGAGTACTTCCGCGGTGCCGGCCTTGGCAAGCAGACCAGCTTTATCGTCTGGCAGCCAAGCGCTTTTATAGGGGAGTCGGCTTTGGTCGCCTCCACCTCGCTGGACACGTGGAAGGATTGGCTGGCGTTCCACCTGATCGAGGCCTACGCCGGGGTGCTGCCCAAAGCGATTAATGACGAGCGTTTCGCCTTCTTCGGCAAGGTACTCTCCGGCACCACGGAACAGCGTCCGCGCTGGCAGCGCGGCGTCCAGTTGGTCGATGCCCTGCTCGGGGACGCGGTCGGCCAGATCTATGCGCAGCGCTACTTCCCGCCGGAAGCGAAGGCCGCGGCGCAGGCGATGGTTGCGAATATTGTCGCCGCTTTCAGGAAGCGCATCGAGGCGCTTTCGTGGATGGATCCTAAGACCAAGGCGGAAGCCCAAGCCAAACTGACCACCCTTTATGTGGGGGTCGGCTATCCGGAAACCTGGCGCGACTATTCGGCGTACGAGGTCGGGGCGGACGACATCTTCGGCAACCTCTGGCGCGGCCGCCTGTTCGATTACCATCGCGAAGTGGCGCGCGTGGGTCTTCCGGTCGATCGCAAGGAATGGTCCATGACGCCGCAGACGGTGAATGCCGTCAACCTGCCGCTGCAAAATGCGCTCAACTTCCCGGCCGCCATTCTGCAGCCGCCGTTCTTCGATCCGCGGGCCCCCGCAGCGGCCAACTATGGCGCCATCGGCACCATTATCGGACACGAAATCAGTCATACGTTCGACACCGAGGGCAGTACGTTCGACTCGAAAGGGCGCGTTCGCAACTGGTGGACCACCGCGGACCTCGCGCATTTCCATGCCGCCACCGAGAAACTCGCCGCGCAGTATGATACCTACAAGCCCTTCCCCGACCTCTCCGTGAACGGCAAGCAGACAATCGGGGAAAACATTGCCGACGTCGCCGGCCTCTCCGCTGCCTACGACGGCTACCACGCCTCGCTCGCGGACAAGACCGCCCCCACCATGGATGGATTCTCCGGCGACCAGCAATTTTTCATTGCCTTCGGACAGAACTGGGGATCGAAGATGCGCGAAGCCGCGCTCCGCCAGCAAGTGATGACCGATCCGCACTCTCCCGCGCAGTTCCGGGCGGATACCGTGCGCAACATCGACTCGTGGTACCCTGCATTCGATGTCCAACCCGGAGAGAGGCTCTATCTTTCCCCAACAGACCGCGTTAAGATCTGGTAGGGCATCCGTCTTGCGTGTTGCCAGACCCGGAGGAGTTGGACCGTTCCTCAACACGACGAATCGCCGCACGTCACTCAGAAGGACATCTATGAAGCTCTTGACCGCCGCGCTCTTGCTTACCGCCGTGGCGTCCGCCCAGGACACCCCGGCAAACCCGCTCTTCACTGTTTCGAAGAACATCTATGCCATTTCCAAGAACGACGTTCTTGGTTCCGTGGACAAGATCCCCGACGATATGTGGTCGTTCCAGCCGACCAAAGACGTCCGCACGGTGGCGCAGTTGTTCGCCCACATCGCCGATGGTCAGTACGAGTTCTGCGGCGTCGTCGCCGAGGGAAAAAGTGTCTCGAAGAACATTGAGAAGACCCTCAAGACCAAGGCCGAGATCGTGCCCGCGCTGAAGGAGGCCTTCGCGTATTGCGACGCCACGTACGCCAAGTTGACCGACGCCAACGCCGCGGAATTGGTCAGTTTCTTCGGCATGAGGATCACCAAACTCGGAGCCATGGACTTCAATACCGCCCACAACATGGAGCACTACGGCAACCTGGTCACCTACATGCGTATTAATGGTATTGTGCCGCCATCGAGCGAACCTCGGAAGCCCGCCGCCTCCGGCAAGAAATAGCGGAGCGAATTGGCCGCGAAACGGAGCCTGCCTTGCTCGCGGCATTGGGGCGGGGCGTCTCCAGGCCCGCAAGCCGCTGGGCTTGCGCACGAACGGCGAGGCGCCTGTATCGTTTCAATTGTAAGGGAGCGAGGCTGGCTGCCTTGAAGATCGGCCCCGCCGCCATCACGAGGGTCTGCGATTTTCGTAGTGTATTACCAAACTGGTCATTCACTCATCGAATCGTTTCATTTTTTGCTTGACACCCGTCCCTGCCAAAGGCGAAACTAGACTTGCTGCTCGATTTCGGGGCCGTCCGTAACCCGGGCCAACGAGTTGGTCGTAGGCCGCTCGTGCCCGCCCAGAATCCCAGACGAAGCTGGACTGGGAGTCGAAAGGAGGTTCGCGTGGGACTCCTATTTCCCACCCTTTTCATTTCAGCCGCGCTCCTCAGCGCTTATGGCCAGGATACCCGCCAGGTAACGGAACCCAAAGTCCCGCCATCCTGTACCATCCTCACTGCCGGACTCGCTTCTCAAGGATGGACTATCGCCGAATCCGACGAAAACAAGCCCGATACCATACGCATTCAACAGGCGTTGGATCAGTGCAAACCCGGCCAAGCCGTCGAACTGAAGGCCGGCGGGGGACACGATGCCTTTCTCTCCGGCCCCCTGCAACTGCGCCGGGGCGTTACCTTATTGGTCGACAAAGGCGCCATCCTGTTCGGCTCGCGCAATCCCCGGGATTACGACCTGGCGCCCGGCGTCTGCGGAACCATCACCCCCAGGAGTCATGCCTGCAAACCGCTGATCGGCGGCGATCATATAGCGGATGCCGCGATCATGGGCGATGGCATTATCGACGGACGCGGCGGAGCCAAGATGCTGGGCCAGAACCTCACCTGGTGGCAGCTAGCCGACAAGGGGCGGCCCTGGGCTCTACAGAACAACCCGCGCATGATCATCCTGTCCGCCTGCGATAACTTCATCCTGTATCGTATTCAATTGAGAAACTCGCCTAACTTTCACGTGTCTTACTCCGGCGGTAACGGCTTCACCGTCTGGGGAGTCACCATCGGCACTCCGTCGAATGCGCACAACGGCGATGGCATCGATATCGGGCAGCCATGGCCCGAGGTGCCGCGCAACACTTCCAATGTCACCATTACTCACTGTTACATCCACGCGGGCGACGATATTGTGGCTTTTAAAGCTCCCGCCGGCTATCTCACCAGTCATGGAACGGTGATTCACAACCATTTCTATACCGGACATGGCATGTCCATTGGCAGCGCCACTACCGGCGGCGTCACCGCCATCCGCGTCTCCGATCTCACGATTGACGGCTCCGACAACGGCATTCGCATCAAGTCGAACGTCAAGTTGGGAGGTTGGGTACACGACGTGGAATACTCCGACGTGTGCATCCGCGACAGCCGCAACCCGTTGACGGTGGATCCGTTTTACGACTCCAGCGGGCACGAGGTGGACGGCGCCGACAGCAACCATCCGCCCCGTTTCTCGGATATCCGTCTGAACAACGTGCTGATTCAAGGCGGGGGAAACATCACGCTCAAAGGATTGGATGCCTCGCACCGTTTGGACATTTCCTTTCACAATTTCTTCCTCGAGCCTCCGGGATCCTTCAAGATCGCGGCGGCGGACGCGGATATCCGGCTTGACGGCTCGAACATGGCCGTGTCGGGAGACGATGTCAAAGTTTCCGGCGCGGAGTCCAAGGGAACGCCGGCCGTCTGCACCGGCAAGTTCGTGCCGTTCCCCGTCCCGATCGGCGTAAAATGACTGGTTGACGAAGCTTGCGAAGGGCCGCCGCTAGAGGAAATGTCATCAAAGCGTAATTCCGGTAGAGGCCATGCGAAGGTATCCAGTGAAGAGAGGAAAGAGGACCTTGTGAATCGCTCGCGGAAGCCGGCGGTGGCACTCACCCTTGGCGATCCGGCTGGGATAGGCCCCGAGTTGATCGCCAAGTTATTGGCCCGCCGCGACCTGATCGAACGCGCCAAAGTGGTTCTAGTCGGCGACGATTGGCTGTGGGAAGAGGGACAGGTGATCGCCGGAGTGCGCGTTGCCACTCGTAGCGTTCATCGGTTCGAAGAGGTGCGATCGTCCGCCGACGGCTCTCCGCTGTTTCTGCCGGTGGAGAGCGCCCGGCCGGGTGAAGTTCCGCGGGCCGCGGCGTCCATCGCCGGCGGCGCGTCGGTGCTCAAGGTCTTAAGGATGTGCATGGACGCGGCGTCGGCGGGCCTGATCGACGCCATCTGTTTCGCGCCGTTGAACAAACATTCGATGATAATGGCCGGCATGAAGTTCTCCGACGACCTTCACTTCTTTGCCGACCATCTGAAGGTCACGTCCTATTGCGGCGAGTTGAATACATTGGGCGACCTGTGGACGTCCCGCATTTCTTCCCATGTGCCTTTCAAAGATATTGGTCTTTATCTGACCAAGGAGCGGATCCTAAACGCCGTCAAGTTGCTCTACGACGCCATGCGTTCGGCCGGGTTCGAGCACCCGCGGGTGGCGGTGGCCGCTCTTAATCCCCACGGCGGGGAGGGCGGCGCCTGCGGCCGCGAGGAGATCGACATCATCGCGCCAGCCTTGAGCGAGGTGAATGCGGCGGGCTATCCCGTCGCCGGCCCGTTCCCGGCCGACACCATCTTTTTGAAGGCCCGCGACGGTCAATACGACGGCATTGTCGCCATGTATCATGACCAGGGGCAGATCGCCCTCCGGCTATTAGGATTTGAAAGGGGCGTGACGATCCACGGCGGTTTGCCGATCCCCATCACGACGCCGGCGCACGGCTCCGCCTTCGATATCTCGGGCCGGAACAAGGCCAGTGCCGAGGCGACGGTGCAGGCGTTCCTCATCGCCTGCCGCATGGGTGCGGCCCGCCGCTCCGGGGTCCCCGTTGTGTGACCGGGCCGGGATTCAGGACCTTCCATGCGATTGCGACCGGATACGGCGGCAACCAGGCGGGCATCCGTTCCGGGGGCGCAGCTTGGCGTTCTACTCCATACCGCAACGCGTCCGACCTCGAACATCGGCGAACTCCGCCCGAAACCAACCAGGATGACACGCGCCACGCTTCGACCGGTAGCGCGCATCGCTGGGAGGAGATCGAGGATTAGTGAGACCTGACTATGAATGAAAAACCAACCAAAGTAAGGCACTGGGTGCTATTTATCATGTGTCTCATGTACATGATTACGTACCTGGCTCGGGTCAATATTTCCGCGGCGGCGCCGGCAATCATGAAAGAATTGAACCTAACCAAAGTCCAGATGGGAATCGCATTTACCGCGTTTGTATTCCCGTACGCCGTGTTTCAACTCCCTGTCGGCATGCTGGGCGACAAATATGGGCCGCGTAAAGTGCTGTCTCTAATAGTTCTGCTGTGGTCGGTCTTCACCGGAGCTACCGCTCTGGCCTGGAACCTGGCGTCGTTGGTGGTAATTCGCTTCTGCTTCGGCATAGGTGAAGCGGGCGCTTTCCCCAACGCCACGCGCGCCTTTTCTCATTGGATGCCGACGACTGAGCGGGCGTTCGCCGGAGGGATAACGCACGCCGCCGCGAGGGTCGCCAGCGGTCTGACTCCGGTGATTGTTGTGGCGATCATGGTGCGTTGGGGATGGCGGTCGGCATTTGTCATTTTCTCTATGATCGGAATCCTGTGGTCGGTGTTTTGGTTCGTTTGGTATAGGGATACTCCGGCTAAGTTTAACGAAAGGTGGGGTGGCATCAACCAGGCCGAGATAGACCTGATTAACGGCGGCGTGAAGCCATCGCAAAAAGTGCCCACTTTGCCATTTACGCAATTGATCAAGAGCAAGAATCTCTGGTTCCTGGGCCTGAGCAATTTCATGTACAGCTTTGCTTTTTGGATCTATCTCGCCTGGCTGCCTACTTATTTGGTGGAGGCGCGCGGGTTTAGTATGCTTTCTATGAGTCTTTTTGCAAGCCTGCCCATGTTGGCAGGCGCCGCCGGCGACGCAATCGGTGGTTGGCTTTCGGATAAGCTATGGGAGCGCACCAATAATGCAAAATTCTCCCGCAGGTCCGTGCCGATCTTCGGCTTGATTATGGCGGCCTTACTCATGACGCCCGGCGCCATGACCAGTTCCCCCTACATGGCGATCTTTCTGTTAACCGGGGGCATGTTCGGTCTGGAAATTGCGGTGGGGGCCTACTGGGCCGTCTGCCTCGATATTGGGCAGGAATCCTCCGGTTCCGCCGCGGGGATGATGAGTTGCCTGGGGAATACCGGTTCGGCAATTTCACCGTTGGTTTTCGGCGTAGTTGTTCAGTATACAGGCTCGTGGGTTTATTCCTTTGTAATTGCCAGTGTGTTACTGGTCGTTGGTGCGGCCCTGTGGATGTGGATCGACCCCGAGCTATCACTGGGCGCGGAACGGGCGCTGAGGACCGACCGCCTGGCGCCTTTGCCGGTTAACTGATAGAGCGATTGGGAGGCGCCCGGTAGCCGCACAGAAAGCAAGGTTGTGCGGCCAGGTAGCATTGTAAAGGAGACGGCAGGTTATGATTTACCGCGCATTGTATCGGAAATTCAAAACACCGAACTGCCTTCTGGCCGGTATCGTAGGTTCGGGACATTACGGGACTGCGATCATTACTCAGGCTGTCGATAGCGAATATCTAAAAATACCTATTGTAGCGGACCGGAATATTGCCAGCGCGCGCATGGCGTATAAGCGAGCCGGCTTGCCGGATAGCCAAATCGTCAATTGCGATAGCGTTGCCGGCGCAAAAGCCGCAATCGAACCCGGGAAGTATGCCGTTGTCGAAGACCCGATGATCCTGATGGATCTGCCCCTCGACGTCATTGTGGAGTCGACGGGAATTGCCGAAGCGGGCGCCGTCCACGCTCTGGCGGCCATCAATCATGGAAAGCACGTTGCGATGGTCAACAAGGAAACGGATTCCGCTGTCGGCCCTATCTTACAAAACCTGGCACGAAAACAGGGACTAACGTATACCCAGGTGGACGGCGACCATCCAGGCTTGCTGATCGGGCTGGTGTACTGGGCGAAGGCGCTGGGGCTGGAGATCGTGGCGGCGGGAAAATCCCGCGACGCCGAACTTGTGCTGGACCGCCGCTCCGGAATGGTCACGTGCGCCGCCGACGGTATCACGGTTCTGGAAACGAAGACGGCCCGGTTAACGGGCCAGGAGGTCGAGCTTTTCGACGATTTGAGAGATGGGGAAGTCTCTAAATGTATTCGGGCAAGAAGGGAGTTGCTTAAGACAATGCCAGGGGCCGAGGGATACGACCTTTGCGAGGTGGCTATTGCCGCCAACGCGACCGGGCTGGTTCCGGACGTCCCGTCCTTGCATAACCCGATTGTACGCACCAGCGATATTCCTAAGGTGCTCTGTCCCAAAGAAGAAGGTGGTATTCTTGCCAAATCCGGCGTGGTCGAGGTTATCGACTGCTTCCGCGACAAGTTTGAGGCCGGTCTGGGGGGGGCCGTCTTTGTAGTCGTTTCCTGCAAGAGCGATTATTCGAGAATGATCCTAACCACAAAGGGGCTGGTCTCAAATTCGTCTGGCAAATCGGCGCTTATTTACCGCCCTTATCACCTATGCGGCGTGGAGACATCGACATCGATAATCTGCGCCGGTTTGGCGAATATGTCGACCGGCAGCGATGAATATGTGCCGCGGTTTGATATCGTGCGCTCGGCGCGCCGCGCTTTGCAGGCGGGGTATATGTTTGGCGGCGACCATGACAACAATCTTACAACGTCGATCCTCCCTGCCAGCAGCATGGCGCCGGGTGCTCCCGTGCCGGCCCACCTGCTGCATAATCATAAGTTACTCTGCGATGTGTCGGCCGGCGCCATAATAACCTTCGACATGGTGGCGAAGCCGGCCGATTCGGTGTTGTGGACTCTGCGGGCACAACAGAATAGCACGTTCTCGCAAGGTAATACAAATTAGCCAAGTAACGGTTGGTGGCTTATAGAGCTGCGATATTGGGAAGGAATCAAAATGAAGAGGATAGGATTTATCGGTATAGGAACGATGGGAACGCCGATGGCAAAAAATTTGCTAAAGGCGGGTTATGAATTGAGTGTTTACGACCGGGCTGTGGAAAACGCGAGACGATTGGTGGAACTGGGAGCGGACATTGCTTCGTCTCCGGCCGAGGTGGCGAAGCGATCCGAAGTAGTGATTACCATGCTGCCGGCTGATCGGGCGGTTAAGGAGGTTGTGACGGGTCCGCACGGTATCGCCGAAGGCGCATCGGCTGGCCTGGTTGTGATCGACTCGAGTACCGTTTTGCCGGCGACAAGCAAACAAATCGCGGCTGACCTCGCAAAACTCGGGGCCGAAATGCTCGACGCTCCAGTAACCGGCAGTGAGCCGCAGGCGATAGAGGGCAAGCTTACATTTCTCGTAGGCGGAAGAGACGAGATCTACCGGAAATGCACGCCGCTGTTTGAGGCAATGGGAAAGGCGAGTTTTCATATGGGGCCGCACGGCGCGGGTTCGTATACAAAGTTGTCGAATAACACGATCTCTGCAATTAGTCTGATCGCGTTTGCGGAAGGCGTTGTAATGGCCACCAAGGCGGGTATCGATCCGAAACTGTTCGTGGAGGTTATTAGCCAGGGCGGCGCTCGGAGCGGGCAGATTGCCAACAAAGCTCCAAAGGTTCTTAGCCGGGACTTTCATCCGAATTTCGCTACTGCGTTGATGTATAAGGATTTGGGGCTTGCTGGTGAGATTGCCAAAGAATTCAACGTGCCGACGCCGGCATTGGCGATCGCTCGAGAAATGCTGAACATCGCCATAGCTAAGGGGTACGGGCAAGAAGATGTCTGCTCGGTGGTGAAATGTTACGAAGAATGGGCGCATATTGAAGTGCGAAAATAGGTCTACGACGCATGCTGGAGTGAGATAATCATGAAATTTGGCCTTGTAGTCTCGACGGTCGATGCGCTGCCCAGCGCTTTTGTGGTTCTGCGCGACGACCTCTGCCGCTGCGTGGATCGTTGTGCCGAACTAGGGTTCGATGGAGTGGAACTGGCGTTGCGCCATCCGGCCCAGGTGGATTTGCCCAGATTACGCCAGCGGCTTGCCGCGACGGGACTGGAGATTCCCTGTTTGTCTTCAGGCCAGGTATTCGCCGCCGATCGGCTGTATTTCACTTCCCCCGACAGCAGCGTTCGCGCCGCGGCGGTGGAACGCATTGTCGAGATGGTTCGGCTCGCCGCGGAACTGGGAGCCCGGGTGAACCTGGGAAGAGTTCGGGGTGGTATTGCCGAGGGCGAGCCACTTGAAGGCGCGAAAACACGGTTTTTCGAATGCCTGCACCGGTGTGCGGACGTGGCGGAGCCGTTAAACGTGACTCTCCTCATCGAACCGGTGAACCGCTATGAAACCAACTTCATCAACACCTGTGCCGCGGCCGCCGATGTGATTCGAGAAGCCGGGCGGAGTTGCCTGAAACTCATGCCCGATCTGTTTCACATGAATATCGAAGATGCGTCTTTCCGCGCCGCTTTTGAGTCGTTTCAAGAAGAAATCGACTACGTTAATGTCGCGGACAGCAATCGCTGGGCGCCGGGGTGGGGCCACACGCCCTTCGATGAGATTTTCCGGATATTGTCCGACATCGGTTACGACGGCTATCTTACCGGCGAGGTGCTGCCGGAGCCGGACCCGGACTCCGCCGCCCGGCAGGTAGTGGATTTCCTCTCGCGAGAGCTGGGCCGCGATCGGACCAGTTTCGCATGACGCGGCCGTGGCTACCGGGCAGGAGGCAGCATGTCGAGAGTCCTGGTCATTCATACCGTCCGAACCTTGGTTGAGTATTTTGACCGAAAATTGCGAAAAGCCATTCCTTCGACCGATTTCTTTCATATTCTGGATGAGGCGCTGCTTGAGCGTATCCGGCTGAGGGGTAATGTCGGGGCGGAGGATACAGAGCGGCTGGAATCGCACTTGGCCGAGGGCCTGGAGATCGGCGCCTCGGCAGTGCTGGTTAGCTGTTCGACTCTGTCACGATGCGTAGCGCAAATGCCGGGCTCCGGCCGGCTGCGGGTTCTTACCATTGATGCCGCTCTCGCGGATGCCATCGTGAGTTTTCAAGGTTCGATTGCCGTACTCGCAACCAACCCTACAACGGTGGAGCCCACGCGGCAAACTCTAGCCACGCGGGGGCTGGAACCGGGCCACGGAAGCAGAGTCGCAATCCACGCGATCGCCGGGGCGTTTGCCGCCCTGCAACGCGGCGATCTGAAAACCCACGACGAGATCGTGGCGGCCTCGGTGAACGACTATCTCGGCCGTTACGACAGGGTCGCGCTGGCGCAGGCTTCGATGGCACGCGCCACCGAACTGTTGACTGACGAGCAGCGAGGACGCGTGTTTTCCAGCCCCGACTTGGCCGTCGAGTCTCTGGCCGGCATACTGAAGGAGGCTGATGAAATGGCATCGAGAAGCACGCCGGCTGTTCGGGACGTTCCCTCATGAGGTGCGCCGCCCACGAGGCGTTTACGAATATCGTATTCAAGCGTTACGCATGATCTGCGGCAGGGGCTCGCACTACCACCCAACCGGCTCTCCGGGGCGCAGAGGCCAGATTTCTGTTCCCGTGCCGGCCACCAACTCGGCCAGTTGGGCGGGCGTGCCGGTCAAAGGCGGGAAGGTACCGAAATGCATGGGAATAACTTTCTTGGCTTTCAGCAGACGGCAGGCAAGGGCGGCTTCGATCGGGCTCATGGTGTAAAGATCGCCGATAGGCAGAAAGGCGAGCTCCGGGCGGTAGAGTTGCTTGATGAGCTGCATGTCGGTGAAGACGTTGGTATCGCCCGCGAAGTAGATGGCGCGGCCGTCGGCGAAGCGCAGCACGTAACCGGCGGCTTCCCCGCCGTAAACGATTTTGCCGTCGTCGAGGATGCCGCAGCTATGCACGGCGTGGGTCATGGTGACGGTGACGTCGCCGACCTTTTGCGAGCCGCCCTTGTTCATCGGCAGCGTAGTTTTGATTCCCTTCGATTCGAGCCAGTGGCAGGTCTCGAAGATGGCAACCACGGAGGAAGCGTAGCGGGAAGCCAGCGGTACGGCGTCGTGAATGTGATCGAAGTGGCCGTGGGAAATACAGATGGTATCCACGCGATCGAAGCGGAAGCCTTTGGGGAAGGCGGGGTTGCCTTCGGTCCAGGGATCCAGCAGAAGCACTTGTCCGGAAGGAAGGCGGAGCTGAACGGTGCCATGGCCGAGCCAGGTGATTTCCATATCCGCGATTATGGCAGAAAGTCTTCGCGGGCTGGGCGGCGGTGGGTGCGCGGGCGCGGCAGTCTATGCCACACCCTTATGCGGCGCCGCGAAACCGAATAACATAATACCCATGCGATTCTTGGTTGCGGCCGTTTTCGCGGCCGGCTGGGTTTTCGCGGCGGCGCCGCTTGCCATTGTCCAGCCCGCCATCAGTATCATGGAGGGCGGCATTCCGGACGCGCCCGGCGCGGACCACGTTCCCGGTGAAACCGTGTACTTCTCCTGCCGTGTGGTCAACTACACTAAGGGCCCGGACGACAAAGTGCGGCTGGCCTATACGGTGCAGGCTTTCGACCCCGCCGGCGTGCCGCTGACCGAGGCCAGCCACGACAACTTCCAGGCGGAGGTGGCCATGCAGGACAAGGATTGGAGGCCCAGGATCGAGACCGAAATTGTCATCCCTCCGCTGCTGCCTTCGGGAGTTTACCGGATCACGGTGAAAGTCGACGACCTGGTGGCCAAGACCAGCGCCCAACTCGATGTACCCCTGCGCGTGCGCGGCCATCCGATTCAACCGGGCGACGCGTTGTCCGTCCAGAACATTCGCCTGTTTCGCGCCGAAAACGACACCACGCCGGTGGCCAAGCCAGCTTACCGGCCCGGCGATGTGGTATGGGCCAGGTTCGATATTGCCGGTTTCCAGTACGGGCCGGGAAACAAGGTGGACGTCAGCTACCTGACCGCGCTGGTCGCCGCCAGCGGTACGGTTCTCTGGAAGCAGACCGAGCCGGCCGTGGAGAGGAGCGAATCGTTCTACCCCAAGCGCTACATTCCGGCGGACTTCGGCTTGAATCTGGACAAGAACATACGCCCGGGCGAGTACACCATTACCATCACCGTGAAAGACGGTGTGGGAAATCAAACCTGCGAAGCGCGCCAGGTGTTTACGGTGGAGTGAGGCAGGCTTCTAAACGCGGCGGAAACTCGCCGCGTCGAAAATGGCCGCGGTGAGAAAGGTGCGCGAAATGTGGTCCGGCACACTGAGGCTTTCTTCGTCGCACAACGGCCATGCCATGCCGAACACCGTCGCCAGACTGAGACAAGAGCCCAGGAAGCGATAGATCCGCTGGCGCAGGTTGGGGCGGAAGCCCTCAAACGTGGTCAGGCGCAAATGCGTCCAGTTCATGCCGGGGGTTTCCTTGCCGGCCAGGGCAAACAGCAAGCCATAGGTGAAGGCGACCATTCCCAACATGCCGGCAAACACCAGCACGTTGACGCGGTCGAGCTGAAACCCGCCGCCCATCAAGCCATAGACCGTCAGTAGTAAGCCGTAGCCGATCAGGACCATGCTCCAATCCAGCACGGTGGCCACCGCCCGGTGCAGACTGGTGGCGACCGGCGCGTCGCAATAGATCTTGGCCTCGACCGTGGTGGTCAAGGCGCGCGGCGGCTGCTGTTTGAGGGGAGCCCATTCGGGGCTCAGCCACGCCTGGTCTTCCGATGGGCGGCGAGGCGGGCGTGACGGCTTGCGCCGGGTTTTCTCCACGGCGCGGGCGCGAGCCTGCCGGGCCGGCTTGCCTAGGGCTTCGTCGAAATAGGACTCGAAAGGAATGACCTTGGAATCGGGCCGCTTGGAAAACAACAGCCCCTGCACGGCGCGGGAAAGGTTGTGCTTCTCGGCGGGTTGGGTGACGGCCGTCCGGGGCGCGGCGACCGCCGCCAGCGCTCCCTCGGTCCGAAGGTGCGAGGCCTGACCGGCAAGCGTGTCGCCGGGCTTGCGGCCGCAGCGGTGGCAGCGCCTTTCGTCGTCCATGTTACGGGCACCACAATATATGCAGGTCATATCTCTCGGTTCTGTACGCAAGCGCCCCTTCCAGGCCGCCGAATCATGCTACCGTGGCGGCTTGGGGCCCTCTCCGCAAAGCCATCTTCTTTCTCTTAACATATCGGCAGATTCTTGTCAGCAAAAATCTTCTAGTTTTACATATATTTTTTTATCTAGTGCGTTGGGACTGCTGAGTTTAACTCAACTAATGCCGGCTCAGACACCGGTCCCGCCCGGCAACCCGCCCGCAGCCGTGCAGGTTACCGAGGCCCCCATGCCCGATCCCAAAACGCTGGGCCGCGGCCTATGGGTGATGCACGCCATCCACATGGACAGCGACGGGCCGAACAAGATTTTGCGCGGACACGCCGAAATGGAAGACAACAGCCTGCTGCTGCGTGCCGATGAAATCGTATACAACGACGACACCAAGCTGGTTCGCGCTACCGGGAATGTTTACTATCACGGGTTTGCCAAAAACGAGCAGATCTGGTGCGACAGCCTGGAGTACGACACGGAAAACGAGCGCGGCAAGTTTTGGGACGTGCGCGGCGAAGCCCTGCCGCGCGTAGTAGTGCGGCGGGGCATTTTGAGCGGCAACAGCCCATTTCATTTCGAAGGCGAATGGGCCGAGCGGCTGGGCGCCAAGTACATTCTGTATAACGGCTGGATTACCAACTGCAAAATGCCCAAACCGTGGTGGCGCATGAGCGGCCCCAAATTCGATATCATCCCCGGAGACCGCGCCATTGGCTACGACGGCACGTTCTTGCTCCATTCCATCCCGCTTTTCTACATGCCATATTTCTATCACTCGCTCCAAAAGCAGCCGCGGCACAGCGGTTTTCTGATTCCGAACCTGGTGCCGCGTTCGCAGCGCGGCCTGATGGTAGGGCTCGGCTACTTCTGGGCCATCAACCGCAGCTACGACCTGACCTACCTGTTTCAGGACTACAACACCAACGCTTTCGGTCACAACGTGAATTTCCGCGGCAAACCGCGCGTTGGCACCGATTTCAACCTGATTTTCTACGGGGTGCAGGACGAAGGGGGAGTGATCGGCCCGCCTCCGGCCACGAAGTATTCCGGCTATAGCGTCAACATGGTGGCCCACAGCGATCTGGGCAACGGCTGGACCGCCAACGGATTCGTCAACTACATCAGTTCCTACGGTTTCCGCCAGTATTGGTCGGGGTCGTATACCGAGGCGGTCGGCTCGGAAATCCACGCGGTGGGCTTTGTCGACAAGAAATGGGACGGCTACACCTTCGACATCGCCCTGAGCCGGCTGGAGAACTTTCAGAATAACGAAGTGCCGGTGGTCCAGGCCAACGGCGGCACCGTGAAGGAGCGCGACGCGATCCTGCTGCACAAACTGCCGGAGGCCAGTTTTTCCTCCCCCGACCGCCCGCTTTTTCAGAACCTGCCGGTCTGGTTCTCGTTTTACTCCGCGGCCGGGCTGCTTTACCGCTCCGAGCCGATTCTGGACCCGAACCTGGATTCCAACGGCAACGTCGTCAACTACAATCTGGTCGACAGCTTCCGCACCCGCCAGCTCACGCCGCGGCTGGACTTTGCTCCCCACCTCACCACGGCGGCGCATTTCTGGCACATGGATTTCGTTCCCAGCATCGGGCTGGACGAAACCTATTACGGCGGCAGCCAGGCGATCTCGCCGCTGAGCACGGCGGCTGACCCGGTGCTCTACAAGCGCGTGAACACCGACCTGGTACGCAGCGAGCGGGATTTTTCCATGGATGTGCTGCTGCCTTCCCTCGAACGGGTTTTCAACCGCAAGACCATGTTCGGCGACAAGCTGAAGCACGTCGTCGAACCCCGGCTCACTTACAAGTACGTGACCGGCGTGGGCGACCAGTTTTACCGGGTTCTGCGGTTCGACCAGACCGACGTTCTGGCCAACACCAACGAAGTGGAAGCATCGCTCACCAATCGCATCTATGCCAAGCGCGGCAACGATACGCTGGAGATCCTTTCCTGGGAACTGGGGGCCACCCGCTACTTCGAACCGAATTTCGGCGGCGCGGTGGTGCCCGGTCAGCCGAACTTTTTTTCGGCCACCGAGGACTTGACCGGATACGCCTTTATGGTGGGGCCGCGCACCTATTCGCCGATTGTCTCCAAACTGCGCGCCACGCCGATACCGTCTTTTTCGCTGAACTGGCAACTGGACTACGAAACCAGGCCGGTCAGCTCCGGAACGCCGAACTCCAATCACCGTATCGTGGATGAATATATTTCGGGGGATTACCGCTGGAAGAACTTCTTCCTATCGGCGGGCGACGGCTATCTGAATGTCAACCCCATCCTGCTGCAGCCCAGCCTGGTCAACCAGCCCAACTTCCGGGCGGGCTTCGGCAACCAGCAGCATCGCGGCTGGAGCGGCGCGTATAGCGAGGTGTATGACATTCACGCCAGCCGCACCATGTGGGCCGCCTTGCAGGTCACCTACAACACCGATTGCTGCGGATTCAGCGTGGAATACCGGCGTTTGAACGTTGGCATACGCGACGAAACGCAGTTCATGTTCGCGTTTTCGATCGCCAACATTGGGACGTTCGGCACGCTGCGGACGCAGGATCGGCTGTTCTAGGGAGCGGTCAGCCACACCGCCGCGGCTGGTGGCTCGAAAGCTTTCAGAAAAAGAAAAGCCCCGAGTGGATCACTCGGGGCTCTTGCACTCAGAGGGGTTGGCGGCGGGAGGGGACTCGCCGCCAGGGATGCTGTCTGTGTTGATTTGATACTATCAATTTAAGACCCGATTGTCCAGTATTTTTTCAAAATAATTTTGCTCCAGGAAGCGGCCGGTCCGGCGCCCGCCGTCATTAACCGCGACGCTGCTCCGAAGCGACTCAAAATAAGGCGTTTGTCCTAGGTCCCCCGCGACTCTCGTACCGGACCGGTAGGGAAAACCGACCTAACCAAAGAGGTATTGAGGGATTCGCATCCCGCACGGTATCTTGCAAACAGGGTGAGGCGCGTGATCGAAATACAAGATGACCGGTCAATGACCAACGTCGAGCGCGAGCGGCGAATGAAGCGCCGCTTCCAGATCGAGCAGGACGTGCGCTACAAGATGCTGTACGGCCAGCGGATCGCCGAAACCGGTACGGGACGTACGCTCAACATTTCCAGTGGGGGTGTGTGGTTCACCACGGACAGCATGCTTGCCACCGGTATGCCTATAGAACTGTCCATGACATGGCCCGTTCTGCTGAACGACTCCTGCGCCATGAAACTCATGATTTACGGCTGCGTGGTGCGCAGCAACGAAAAGGGCGCCGCGGTGGCCATCGAGCGCTACGAATTCCGCACCATGGGCCGCCCTGCGCAGCAACCAGTCAACCATAACGGGACGGAATTCCGGCTCCACAACTGATTCCAGGTCCCGGTTGACTTAGATGATCGCACGCAACACTCGAAACGGCAGGGTGATGACCGCCACTACCAGCGCCAACGCCCCTTCCACTGCGATGCCCACCAGCCGGAATGGCAGCAACAGCAACCAAACTAACGGATACAGCACCAGCGCCGCCAGCGCCAGGGGCCAGCACAATACCGCCAAGATACACCACAATAAGAACTTCGCCATTTTGAGCTCTCCAGCACAGTAAACGCACACGCAAGGATCGCTGTTCCACAAATGCGTGGGAGCGATCTGCCGATCTGTCGAAGTCCAGTTATATTTAATTGAAAATAAACGGCTTGCTAGATGAGGCGTGGCCTCAGGCCGGTTTTTTGGGCGGGGGCGGTGGGATCGGCTTGTGCATGGTTGTGCATTCTTGTGCATGGCTGGCGGATCCGGGCATTGTGCATTTTTGTGCAGCAGACCACTTGGTTTTTCGTACACTCAGGCGGCCGCTTCGGTGGTGGCGCCGGGCTCGACGACCTGGGGCACCACTTGGTTGGGGGGTGCGAATGAAGAATCCGGGAAACTCTGCCGATAAGTTTTTCGGAGGCGAGCGGTTTGGGCACCAACCAGCCAGAGTGTGGCGCCGGATTGCGGGTCTTAGTCGCCGACGACAACCCTGTATTCCGGTGCATGTTGCGGAGCATGCTGGGGAGATGGGGATACGAAGCGGTGGAAGCGTCGGATGGGGTAGCGGCGTGCAACCTGCTCGAATCCGCCGATGCGCCGCGGCTGGCGATCATGGACTGGATGATGCCGGGCCTCGACGGGGTGGAGATTTGCCGCAGAGTGCGGGCAGCGGCGCGGGAGCCGTACATTTACATCATGCTTCTGACGGCGCGTACCGAGTCGGAGGATCTGGTGGAGGGGATGGATGCGGGCGCCGACGACTATCTGACCAAGCCATTTCACGCGCAGGAGTTGCGGGTGAGGCTGCGGGCGGGATGGAGGATTCTGGAATTGCAGCGGGAGTTGCTGAATACGCGGGAGGAGCTGAGGGTGCAAGCTACTCACGACTCGCTGACCGGGTTGTGGAATCGGGCATCGATTCTGGAGACGCTGGACAAGGAGGTGCAGAGGGCACAGCGGGAGGGGCGTCCGCTGGCAATGCTGCTGATCGATCTGGACCACTTCAAGCTGGTGAACGACAGCCACGGACACCAGGCGGGCGACGCGGTGCTGCGGGAGGCGGCGCGCCGGATCCGGTCGACCGTGCGGCGGTACGACACGGCCGGGCGCTATGGAGGTGAAGAGTTTGTGGTGGTATTGCCGGCGACGGACCTGGCCGGCGGCCTGGCGCAAGCGGAACGAGTTCGGCAGGCGATAGCCGGGGAGCCGGTGGCGGCAGCGGGCGCGTGGGTGGAGGTGACGTGCAGTATCGGTCTTTCCGGCTGGCACGGGCCGGGAGCGGACGACGGGCCGATGCTGATCCACGACGCCGACGAGGCACTGTACGAAGCTAAGCGCTCCGGCCGCAACTGCGTTCGCGCCAGCGGCGTCCGTGCCGCGCTCGATACAACGCTGACACGCTTCGATGCGGAAATCCATTCACTGGGATAATCCCGGCGTCTCCACGCACTGGGCCCACGGCTCACGCCGTGGGCTACTTTCTACCGCCCCGCGGGCTTCACGCCAGCTCTTCGTCGAAACAGACGGCCACTTTGCCGCACTTACCGCCAGCCATGAGAGCGTAGGCTTGGGAAACGCGATCGAGCGGGAAGCGGTGGGTAATCAGGTCGGCGGGATGAAGCTTCCACGCCACCAGGCGTTCGACGAGTTCTTCCATGCGCCAGGTGGACGTGACCCAGGAGCCGAAGATGGTTTTCTGATCGTGGATGATGTCCGGGGAGGGGTTGAACTCGACGCGGCCGCCTTCGCCCAGAAACACGATTCGGCCCCATTTGCGAGTGGCGCGAATGGCGGTGGCGCGGGCGCCGTCGTGAGCGGAGCAATCCACGGCGCGTTCGACGCCCGCGCCGCCGGTGAGGAGGAGAATTTCGGCGACGTTGCCGGGCCCGCTGGGAAGGACCTCGTCGCAGAGACCGAGGTCGCGCGCCAGTTTCATACGCTCGGGCACTACGTCGATACCGATGATCTTGCGGGCGCCCAGTTTGCGGCAGAGAGCGCCGGTGGCCAGGCCGACGGGGCCAAGTCCGGTAATCAGCACGGCGTCGTTGCCGCTAATGCCGATTTTTTCCAGACCTTCGTAGACGGTGCCGAAGCCGCAAGCCACCTGGGCGCCATCGGCGAAGCTGAGCTCGGGCGGGAGCCAGATCAGGTCCTTCTCTTCGGCCAGAAGAAAGTCAGCCATGCCGCCATCGCGCTGCCAGCCGTAGGCGCGCCGATAGCGGGAGCTGGTGCAGGAGATCATATAGCCGCGGCGGCAATCGTTGCAAACGCCGCAGCCGGAGATGTGATAAACGATGACCCGATCGCCCACGGTAAAGCGGCGGCAACCGGGGCCGGCGCGGACGATCTGGCCACAGGGCTCATGGCCGGCGACCACTCCCTGGTAGCCTTCCGGACCCTTGCCCAGGTGCTGGTGGTAGATGCAGCGGATGTCGGAGCCGCAAATGGTGGAGGCCTTCATGCGGAGGAGCACTTCGCCATGGCCGGGCTCGGGAACCGGCACCTTCTTGAGCTGGGTGGTGCTATCGCCGGGCAGGTAGGCGCCCAGCATCACGGCGGCTGAACTCATGGTTCGATCACTCCATTGAGGTCCCAGAGGGCATCCCACGACTGCTCCGCTTTCCAGAGAAACACCTGGCCTTTGATGAGGCGGCAATTGCGGTCGATGGCGGCGATGTCGCGCATATCCTCCTCGGTAAGCGGCTCGCCGACGACACCGCGAAGGTTGGCCAGGCAGTTGCGGGGATTGGCGGAAAAGGGAATCGGCGTCTGGCCGCGCTGGACCGCCCATTTAATGCAGACTACCGCCGGGTGTACACCCAGACGCCGGGCGACGCGCACGATCACGGGGTCTTCGGTATCGACCGTATCCTGCGGAGTACGGTCGCGCTCGGGGCGGCCGGGCGAGCCGACGGGGCAATAGCCCACCGGCTCGATGCCGTGCCGGCGCACGTAATCGAACAGCTCGGGCTGCTGGAAGTGGGGATGCAGCTCCATTTCGTTGACGGCCGGTTTGATGCGGGCATCGCGGAGCAGCAGTTCCAGCTTGGGGATGGTCATGTTGGAAGTGCCGATGTGGCGGGTGAGCCCCAGTTCCACCAGCTTCTCCATCTGCCGCCAGGTCTTCATGAACTCTTCGTGGGTATAAGGGCGCGCACCAGGGCTGCGCGAGGAGACGTCGCAGCCCGGCGGATGGAAGTTCGGAAACGGCCAATGGACCAGGTACATGTCCAGATAGTCGAGGCCGAGATGCTGGAGCGATTGGCGGCAGGCGGGAATGACATCGGCTTCAGCGTGCTTGTCGTTCCAGAGCTTGGAGGCGATCCACAGCTCCTGGCGCGCGATGCCGCCGGCCATGATCTGGCGGAAGGATTGCCCGATGCGGTCTTCATTGCCGTAGACCGAAGCGCAATCGAAATGACGGTAGCCGATGACGGCGGCGGTCCTGACCGCCTGGGCTACCCGTTCGGGACTGACGTGGTCGGAACCGAACGTACCCAGGCCGATGCCCGGCATGCGCGCACCGGTATAGAGCACGCGCTTGGGAACCAGGTTGGGATCGACCGTCTCGCGACCCGCGAGGATGGGCTTTCGGGAATTGCTCACGGCATTGGCTCGGGCAGATCGACCGA
Organism: Bryobacteraceae bacterium; assembly: GCA_052325345.1. GTDB lineage: Bacteria > Acidobacteriota > Terriglobia > Bryobacterales > Bryobacteraceae > JBEKYD01. Next base: position 1,013 of record JBKQVG010000240.1, on the reverse strand, counting down.
TCATCTGTAACACGGTGAAAGTTGGGAAGTCAACGCACCGACGTGGAGTAGGCCTTTTGGCCTGCTCCCTGCTCTGCTCTGCGCGAATGCAGGCCAAAGGCCTACTCCACGGCTATCGGGTGGAGTGCGATATATTTGGATCTGGTTCCAAAGGAAAGGCAGGATGCGCGACAAGATCGTCTACTTGATGGGCGCGGCGGCAATCCTCATTTTTGCCCGCGATATCTACGTGGCGGCGGGGCTGCCCGAGGAAGCGTCGCAGGGCGCGATTTTCAAGATCATTTTCTTTCATGTGCCCATGGCGATGGCGGCGATGACAGCGTCTTTCGTGGCGCTGGTGGCCAGCATTCTCTTCCTGGCGACGAGAAACTTCCGCTACGACGCGTTGGCGGTATCGGTGACCGAGGTGGGTCTGGCGCTGCTGGCGGGAAACCTGGTCACCGGCTCCATCTGGGGCCATATTATCTGGGGCGTGTGGTGGGCTTGGGACGCGCGGCTGACTTCAGCGCTGATCTGCTGGCTGCTTTACGCGGGTTACCTGATGCTGCGCCGGGCCATCGAAGAGCCGACGCAACGGGCCACCTTCGCGGCGGTGTTTTCCATTCTGGCCTTCATCGACGTGCCGATCGTGTTTTTCTCCATCAAATGGTGGCGGACGCAGCATCCCCAGCCGGTTTTCTGGGGCGGCGGCAGCTTTCCGCCGGACTGGCTGCGCGTGTTTCTGTGGAACCTGTTGGCGATGACGCTGCTGGGCGCGGTTCTGACCATAGTTCGTTTGCGCCAGGAGGACGCGCAGCGGGAACTGGACGCGATGCGGCGCATGGCGCACGCGTTCTGAAGGTTTCAGCGATCGTTCTGTTATAGCTGAGAGCCGACCGCTAACGGCTGAAAGCCTGGGCGCGGAGAGGCCGGGTATTTATGAGTAGTAAGAGACGGTCAGTAAATAGAAAGTTCAATCGCTCGCTACCGCTCCCTTACGGTCGCGGCTCTGACTCGCGGCCCGACGCGCCATA
>JBKQVG010000239.1:0-2716 GCA_052325345.1 Bryobacteraceae bacterium | reverse complement strand
TGGGTTTCCCGAATGTCGCCGTCGTGATAGGCGAGCGGGCCACGCTGGTGGTGGACACGGGTCTCGGCCCGCGCAACGGCGCCACCGTCGCGCGCGTGGCGGCGAAGCTGTCAGGGAATCGGAAGCTTTTCCTCACCACAACCCACTTTCATCCCGAGCACGCCGCCGGCGAAGGCGGTTTTCCGCCGCATACGATTCTGATTCGCAACGCGGTTCAGCAACAGGAAATGGAACGGCATGGAAGGGAAATGATCGAGATGTTCAGTGGCAGGTCGGCGCTGAACAAGGAGTTGCTTGCGAACGCGACGCTCCGCTCTCCCGACGTCGTTTTCGACACGGACGCGACGATCGATCTGGGAGGCGTCGCCGCGCGGCTCTTGTGGTTCGGCGGAGCGCACACGAAGGGCGATGAACTGACGTTTGTCGAGCCCGATGGCACGCTTGTTTCAGGCGATGTGGTACAGAACAAAGTTGTTCCCAACATCTTCGGCGATGGAGGGACGCCCTCGAGTTGGATCGCCGTCCTCGACAAGATTTCCGCTTTCCCCGTGCGACACGTTCTTCCCGACCACAGCGCGCCCGGCGACGGTTCCCTGGTCTCGAAGGAACGCGCCTTTATCGAGGACCTCCGCACCCGCGCGCTGGCGCTGAAACAGCAGGGCGTTTCGGCCGACGACGCGGGAAAGCAATTGAGCGCGGAATTCAAGGCGAAGTATTCCGACTGGCCCAACATGAATGTGTCCGGCTTCGTCCGGAGCATTTACGCCGAGTGAATCCGCGCGGCCGAAAATCCCGAGTATGGATTACCCGGCCAACGCGCGGAGATCTTCGATCCAGTAGTCCGGCTCGTAGCGGGCCATGGCGGCGCGCTGGCCGTAGCCGTAAAGAACGGCGCAGGTCTTGACGCCGGCGGCGCGGCCGGCTTCCATGTCGGCTGGGGAATCGCCCACCATCAGACACTCAGCGGGCTGGGCTCCCAACGCGGCCAGAGCGGCCTGAATGACGTCCGGGGCGGGCTTGGAGGGGAATCCGTCGGTCCCCTGGACATGGTCGAAGTGGCGGATCAGGCCGAATTGCTCCAGCATCAGGCGGGTAGTGGGCGTGCCCTTGGTGGTGGCCGTGGATTTACGGCCGCCGAGGGAGGCGAGGGCCTCGTCTACGCCCGGAAATACCCGCGTTTCGGTATGGCCGCGTCCCCAGTAGATGGTGCGGTATTCCTGCACCAGGCACTCCAGCCGCTCCGGGCCGGCGTCGGGAAACACATCGCGAAAAAACTCGTTGAGATGCAGCCCGACGAAGCTTTTCAGGAATTCGTAAGGTTGCGGCGTGACCCCGTTCCGCTCCAGCACCTGAGCGATCGCGCCGCAAATATCCGGCGCGGAGTCGAGCAACGTGCCATCCACGTCGAACAGGTAGACCGGATAAGCGGGGACCACGCCGGGGATTACGCCGCGTATCACGCCGGTTGAGGTGTTTCTCCTTCGGAAAGACCGGGCAAGCGCCGGCCGCCTTCCGGCCGGATCACCTGCTGGGTGTGGCCCTCCGGATTCTTCGGCTCGGCGGCGGGCAGCGGAGCCAGAGGCTCGCCGTTGATGATCTGCATCACCTCGGCGCCATCCAGGATCTCGCGTACCAGCAAGGCTTCGGCAATCGTCACCAGAGCGTCGGAGCGTTCGTCGATGATGTGGGTGGCGGTATCGTAACCGCTCTGCACCAATTTTTTGACCTGCTCGTCGATGCGAATGGCGGTCTCTTCACTGTAATCGCGGTGCTGGGCAATCTCGCGGCCGAGGAAGATCTGCTCTTCTTTCTTGCCGAAACTGAGCGGCCCCAGCTCGCTCATGCCCCACTCGCACACCATTTTGCGGGCCAGGTCGGTAGCGCGTTCGATGTCGTTGCCGGCGCCGGTGGTCATCTGGCGGATGTACTTCTCTTCGGCGATGCGGCCGCCCATCAGGATGGCAATCTCGGCTTCCAGGTACTCCTTGCTGTAGGAGTGCTTGTCGTCCATGGGAAGCTGCATGGTGACGCCCAGCGCCATGCCGCGCGGAATGATGGTGACCTTGTGGAGGGGATCGGCGTTGGGCAGCACGGCCGCCACCAGCGCGTGGCCGGCTTCGTGATAGGCGGTCATGCGCTTTTCCTTATCGCTCAGGATCATGGACCTGCGCTCGGCGCCCATCAGGATCTTATCCTTGGCGACCTCGAAATCCACCATCATGACGACCTTCCGGTTCTGCCGGGCGGCGTTGAGCGCGGCCTCGTTCACCACGTTGGCCAGGTCCGCGCCGGCCAAACCCGGCGTGCCGCGCGCCAGCACGGACAGGTCCACGTTGTCGCCCAATGGAACTTTCTTGGTATGCACCCGCAGAATGGCTTCCCGGCCCTGCACGTCGGGACGGCCCACCACCACGCGGCGGTCGAAACGGCCGGGGCGCAGCAGCGCCGGGTCCAGCACGTCGGGGCGGTTGGTGGCGGCCACCAGGATGACGCCCTCGTTCGATTCGAAACCGTCCATTTCCACCAGCAACTGGTTCAAGGTCTGTTCGCGCTCGTCGTGGCCGCCGCCCAAACCGGCGCCCCGGTGACGGCCCACCGCGTCAATTTCGTCGATGAAGATGATGCAGGGGGCGTTCTTCTTGCCCTGTTCGAAAAGATCCCGTACTCGGCTCGCGCCTACGCCCACGAACATCTCCACGAAATCCGAGCCCGAGAT
>JBKQVG010000238.1:0-6799 GCA_052325345.1 Bryobacteraceae bacterium | reverse complement strand
CCGGTCTCCTTTTGGCACCTTATCGAGTGCGCCTATTGGGAAGCATAATGCATCCCGCCGGGAGACCGGCCTTCTCATACCATCTCGGTAGGCGCGCATTTCCGAGCCGCGACCGCAAGGGAGCGGTTGCAGGATACGTGACCGTAATTGCGAAACGGGTACTAAGCACGCGTTGATCGGGAGCACTTGAGGTTCCTATCAAGGTGCTCGAAGTGCGCCGCCTGACCGGTGGTGGCGGTTGATGGCACTCGATACAGCGACCGCCCTGCCAGGCCTGGGGTCCGCGCATAGCCAAGGCGTCGTCAATGCTAATCACCCTCCAGCCGCTCCCGCTTTGTACCTCGCAGGTTAGCGCTTTTGGCTCGCGAATAGCCGGTCTCGCCACCGCCAGTTCAGTGGCGCGCTTGCGGATCTTTGTCAACGGATCTGGGACATCTGCCATGCCGGAAATGATACTTCAGTCGCGGACCCATAGAAAGGCCGCCCGAAAGCGACCGGCCCCGCCGCTCCCGAGCCGCCAGGCGGACAGTAGTCTTGGGCACGGCCCAGCCCGCTAGTACAATTAAGACTGTCGAATCAACCAGTCGAAGCGGTCCAGTATGCGTGAAATTCAGGTATCGGAAGCCAAGCCCGAAGCGGACAGGCGTCAGGAGGAAATCGATCAGGCCATCGCGGGCATCCCGGAACTTCGCAAACACACAGGTAAGATCACTCTGGCTGAAATTCTTTCGGCCCGCGATGAGGGACGCGAGTGACGGATGCCTTGGCGGGATCGAGCTGATCGCTGATCGCTGATCGCTGACCGCTGAAAGCTCCTCCCCCCGCCGCGTTATCATAGAGGCGTTCGGCTGGAGGCTGATATATCCATGGAATTGGACCGGCGTAGTTTCTTGAAGACGGCCGCGCTCAGCGTGGGCCCGGCGGTCATTGGCGCGCGAGGCGCCAACGACAAAGTCAATATCGGTTGGATCGGTGTGGGAACCCGCGGCTACGCCGGCTTGGACTGGCTGCACACGGCCGCTGGCGAGGACGTTCGCATCGTCGCCATCTGCGATACCTGCCAGGGCTACATCGCGCGCGCCAAGGACCGCCTCAAAACCATTTGGGGCGAAGTCCCGCCCGCCTACAACGACTATCGCGAGCTGCTCGCCGACAAGAACATCGACGCGGTCTATATCATGACCCCCGAGCATCTCCACCACGAGATGACCATCGCCGCCCTCGAGGCCGGCAAGCACGTCTATATCGAAAAGCCTCTTGCCCATACCATCGAGGAAGGTTTCGACATCGTCCGCGCCTGGGAAAAGTCCGGCAAGATCGTGCAGGTGGGCACCCAGAACCGCAGCTCGTCGCTCTACAAGAGAGCCAAGGAACTGGTCGATCAGGGCATGATCGGCGACGTTCACTTCGTGCGCGCGTTCTGGTATCGCAACTCGGCCGATAGCGACCCCGCCTGGCGCTATATCATCCCTCCCGAAGCCACCCCGCAAAACACCGACTGGAACCGCTTCCTCGGCCCCGCGCCCAAACGCGCCTGGAGCCCGGAGCGCTACTTCCAATGGCGCCTCTACTGGGATTATTCCGGCGGCATCTCCACCGACCTGCTGGTTCACCAGACCGATATCGTCAACTACATGCTCGGCAAGACCGTTCCCCAAACCTGCACCGCCTCCGGCGGCATCTACCGCTGGCACGACGACCGCGACGTGCCCGACACCTTCAGCGCCATCTACGAATACCCGGGCGATCTCCAGATCAACTACAGTTCCTACTTCGGCAACGTGCACTATGGCTATGGCGAGCAGTTGTGCGGCAACGAAGGCACCCTCGAAGTCATGAACCGCCAGGACCTGTACTTTACTCCGGAAAAGTTCAACAAGGTTCCTGCCAGGGTCGCCGCGCGCCAGCCCATCCATCTGAACGGCAGGGCCGACTTCGGCGAATCCGACGGCGCCATCAACCACTTCCGCAATTTCATCCGCTCCGTCAAGGGCAGCGAAAAGGTCATTGCGCCGCCCACCATCGGCCAGCAGGCGGCCATCGGCGGCCACATGGCCACGATTTCGTTCAAGAGCCAGAAGAAAGTGATCTGGGACCAGGCCGCCAATCGCTACAGCCTGGCGTAGGCCTGAACTCATGGCCGCCGCCGCCCTCGCCACGGCGCCTTCCGGCGCCCTCAACGCTCCCCGCTGGATCATCGGCCGCGGTGTCGATCTCGCCCTTGTGATCGGAAGCGCCCTGGCCGGTTACCTGTACCTGATCCTCTATGCCGGTTTCCACGTACCCATCTCGCTGCTCTGGTGGTTCTGGTCGGTAGGCTTCGACGGAACTCACATCTTCGCCACCGCCTCCCGCACCCTATTTCGATTCCGAAGCGCGCCGGCGCAATCCCGCGCTCTTCTGCGGCAGCCTGGTTTTTTTCTTCTCCCTGGGCCCGCTCATGGTGCTGGCCGGCTGGAAGGGTTGGCTCTATCTGCTGGTCGGCGTGTGGGCCTACTATCACGTCATCCGCCAGCACTACGGCTTCATGGTTCTCTACAAAGTGAAGAACCGCGACCTGGCGCCTGTCGACAACCGCCTCGACCGCGTCTTCCTCGGGGTTATGCTGGTGTACCCGCCCTTCCAGCGCTTCTTCATCCGCCATCCCGAAGAACTTGGGCTGCATTTTCGCTTGTCCGGAATTGAAACGCCGGTTTGGTGCGTCGTGGCAGGAGAAGAATTAGATGAGATTCAGTTTTTGCCGCATATGCACAGGCGTCATTTCGGACAGGAGCGGAGGTGCCATCACCACGGCGACCGTCACCGCCCAGAATGACGCCACCGGCGTCATATCCACCACATCGACGAACGCGGAAGGGGCTTACCGCTTCGGTAACCTGCCGGTCGGCAGTTATACCCTCACCGCTTCAGCCAAGGGGTTCACCACGGCTAGCGTCAAGAATTTCCGCGTCCAATTGAGTACGGTGTTAACAGCCAATATCACCCTCGATGTAGGCACCACGGCGACCAGCGTTGAGGTGAGCGCCGCCGCGGCCGCCATCGATACCACCACCGCGCAGTTGCAGACCACGTTTGAAACCAGGCAGACCATCGAACTGCCGTCGGCCAGCAGCGGCGCGGGCATCTGGAACCTGAGCTTGATCGGCGCCGGCGTCGCCTCGCAGGGCGGGGTTGGCCAGGGCACCGGTCCCGCCATCGCTGGTCAGCGGCCGGAGGACAACACCTTTAACCTGGATGGCGTCAGCAACGTCAACCACTACTCCACCGGCCCGCTGGTTTACGTTTCCAACGAGGCGGTGGCGGAAGTATCGCTGCTGCAAAACCAGTTCAGCCCGGAATTCGGCGGCGGATCCGGCGGCGTATTCAACGCGGTAGTCAAAAGCGGTACCAACAGCATACACGGCAGCATCTATGAATACCTTCAGAATCGCAACCTGAATGCGGTCGATGCGCTCGATTGGACCCAGGGCTTGACCTCTCTTCGGCAGCCATGTGAGCGACGTCAACTCGTATGGATACATCGGCAGCCGCAACGACCTGATTCCGGGCAATGCCGCATTCGGCCGCTTCGACGAGTTCTACACCAGCAACTCCCGCACCATTCAGTTGACGGCTCACTTTACCTTCTAGCTACAGTCCATTCCAAACGCTACAAGCGGCGGCATCCGGCAACGGATTCCGCCGCTGTTTTTTGTGTACACGTCCGTGGAGCGGGCACGCGTGCCTGCCACGGCCCGACTCGTCGGGGCGCGTTTTCCGGCGGCAGCGTGCCGGGACGAGTTCCGGCACGGCAGGCACGAGTGCCGGCTCCACATTGGAGCTAACCTGGAAGTTGAAGCTGCAACGTGTCGACGAATACCGGCCGTGGTGGGCGCGCATCCGGCCCACGGTCGGCTACCTGCTCGCGATCGAGGCGCACGTGTTTGCCCTGGCGATCGCCGCCAGCGTCCTGCTGTCGTTCTTTCCGTTCCTCATGGTGATGATCTCCTTCTTCCGCGACGTGCTTCACTGGAAGAGCGCGGTGAGCGCGATTTACCTGGCCATTCGCGACGCCTTCCCGGGCGCCGCGGGCGATGTCGTAGCCCAGAACCTGCAGCCGTGGATGGTGCCTCGTCTTCATTGGGCCTCCATGTTCCTGCTCCTGCTCACTTCCAACGGCATCTTCGAGCCGCTCGAAGTAGCCCTGAATCGCACCTGGGGAGTTACCCAAAACCGCAGCTATTGGAAAAACCAGGTGGTCAGTTTGGGCATGGTGTTCGCTTGCGGGGCGCTGGTGCTGGTGTCGCTGATGTTGTCCGCTCTGAGCGCGGAGTGGGCAACCTCGTGGCTGGGCAATGGAGCCACGGCGGCCTGGCTCACCATGCTGTTGACGAAGCTGGCGGCGGTGCCGCTCACGATTCTGGCGCTGTTCCTGATTTACTGGCTTCTTCCCAATCGCAAAATCGATCCGGCCCGCGTCGTGAAGGATGAGAACGCCGCTTGCCGCCCGCGGCGCTCGCCGCGCACCGCCAAAGGGCCGGAGCGTTGGCGCTTCGCGCCTTTCGCGCGGCTAGCTGGTTTTGCTTCCAGGCTCGCAAGCACCTCCATGCCGTCTCCTGGCCGCGCGGTTTTCTCGTTAAGCAAACCCAACTCCGCAAGGGTTTTGGAGAACGGCGCTTTCGCCGATGGGAAGATCTAGAAACTCCGATTGTTCTCGTCGAGGGAGCCGCTCCGACGCTCATCAAGAATCCAGCAGTTCGCTAACGCTCACGACGCGAGCGACCCGCGCGCTGTGAGTTGCCGCGATTTCGGCGCGAATCGCGGACTCCATTTCGAGCAAATTTACGAGCACGATCCAATTGGCGCCTTGCGCGAGAGCGTCCGGTCCCCGCACCGGCGCGCCGAAGCGGAGCGTTCCATGTTTGCGCTCGTCCTTGTCGATGAAAAAGGCGATGCGCTGCGGGTCGAAGTAGTGCTCCAACATCTCTTCCACCATTCGGCCGGCGCCCCAGACGACCAACTTATCGACGCCCGCCAGCTTCGGGTGGTCGGAGAGCAGGCGCGATTCGACGACGGGAGCCGCGTGAGCCCGCGCGAGCACGCGCACCGAGTCGGAATAGCGCGCATCGAGACGCGCGCCCGTCTCCACGGCGACCGTTTCCAGGCCGTGACGCGCGAGGAGGCGTGTCAGCGATAAAACGCCGAAGAAGTGAATATGCGAGCGGTTGTCGTCGAAAGGCAGTCGCGCATGGCCGCTGCGGTTTGGCGTTTCGATGAACATCAGACCGTCGGGCTTGAGCGCGCGTCGCATCGCCGCGATCGTCGCCGAAGGATCGTCGAGATGTTCGAGGCAATGGGAGGAAAGAACCACGTCGTAACTCGCCTCCTCGATTGAGCCGGAGGCGAGCAGGCTTTGAAGCGGAGCGTCGAAAACGTGATCGAGGCGTTCGGCCGCGCGCTGGCGCGCTGGCGAAAGCTCGACGCCGTCGTAGGTCGCGAATGAACGGCGTTCGCGCAGCGCCTGCGCGAGGTCGCCAGCTGCGCAGCCGATCTCGAGAGCGCGGGCTGCATCGCTAAGTCGCGTGACGATGAAGTCGGCCTGACCTTTTAGGCGTTCCGCCGCGATGCCCGTGCTCCCCATCGCGACACGGGTGTAATCGAACGGCTCAATGTCGATGCGTTGCGAGTGATGACAATGACGACAAGATGTGCGTCGCACCCCCCCAATGACGACGATCTCCGGATCGGTGGCCTCGCAGGCGGCACAAATTATTTGTCTGGTCATGGTGGTCGCCTTGTGGGGTCTTCATTTGGCAAGATGGATTTGGCAAGTCTGGCCGAAATCGGCGGTTCGGCGGTTCGCGCCGCAGAATCGCCCAACTTAGCGATTTTGCAATCAAAAGGTTAATCAGCCTTATCCCACATTCCCCGAATGAGCCAGCTTCGAAGATTTAGCGGTTTTTTCGCCCGCGAGTCTCTCCACGAAGACGCCTTGCGGCCGTTTTGGCGACGTGACCTCGTTTCCGTTGTCGGCGCGATAAGCGGGGTTGGCAAGAAAATTGCTTGCCCGCTCACGGGAAGCTTACGCGCTTATCGCCCCGGCCGCGCCGCGAGGATCTGATGCCACTATATGATTACGTCTGCCAGACTTGCAACGCCGAGTTCGAGCTGCTGGTTCGCTCGTCCGACATCCCGACCTGCCCGTCCTGTGGCGGCGTCGATTTGCGAAAGCAGGTCGCCAAGATCGCCTCGGAGATAAAATATCCCGCCATCGCGAAGTCATGGCGCCGAGCCGCGGCGCTGTCGGGTGATTTGTCCAATTTCAGCCAAGGCGAGCGACAAACCAAGAAGAGTTAGCGCCCGCTCTGCCCCCGATCCGCTATTTTGACGCGTTTTCTTGATGCGAACCGGTATCCACTTCGCTCGAAAACGCTAGATGTGAATCGCCCGCTTGTCGACCGCCAGCGCCGCCTCCTTGACCGCCTCGGACAGGGTCGGGTGCGCGTGGCAGATGCGCGCCAGATCCTCGGCCGAGCCCGAGAAGGCCATCAAAACGCAGGCTTCGGCGATCTGTTCGCCGGCGCTGGCGCCCAAGATATGGATGCCCAGCACGCGGTCGGTGGCGGCGTCGGCGATAATCTTCACGAAGCCGTCGGTCTCCCGCATCGCGCGGGCGCGGCCATTGGCGGTGAAGGGGAATTTACCGATATTGACAGCCCCGTGCTTGGCGCGCGCCTCCTCCTCCGTGAGGCCGACGCTGGCGATTTCCGGCATGGTGTAGAGGACGCCGGGAATGACGCCGTAATCGACATGGCCGTGC
>JBKQVG010000237.1:0-3792 GCA_052325345.1 Bryobacteraceae bacterium | reverse complement strand
ACCGAGCCGGGGTTTGAGGGAGCGGTTCTCGCTCCCCGCTACGATCCGGCCAGCGGCGATGCCGGTCCGAACAAGCTCCACTTGCTCGTATTGCCTTGGTTGGGCGGTGGCGTCGTGGGGCGCGTTTCGCGACGATAGTAATCGAGCAGCACGGCTTCGTCGTAACGAATCGCCCGGGCGTACTGGCGAATGTAGTTGGTGTCGTATATGCCGCCCGGCAACTTGCAAAACTCGCCGTTTTCAATCGCTTCGAGCAAACGCACACTGATCTTGGTGCTGTCGGCAATCTGTTCAAGGGTAATCCCGCAATTACGCCGAATTGCCGGGAGCCCCAGGATACCTTTTTCCTGGTCCATACGGCCCACTCGGAAACGAGTAAATCGACATTATACTATAGCACCAATATAGGGCAGTATGCCAAGGTGCGTTAAACTCCTGTCTAATGGCTCTTAGCCGCAGAGCGTTCGGCGCCGCCATGGCCGGCGCCCTCACGGGTGCCGCGCGGGCCATTCCACGCCGGCCCCAATTGATGGTCTGCGTTCTGCTGGAGCATTTTCAGCCCGATCTGCTGGATTCCGCGTGGCAACGCTTCGCCCCGGGCGGTTTCCGCCGACTGCTCGAGCGCGGCGCCTATTTCCCCGATTGCCGCCACTTGGCCAGCACGTTTTCTTCCACCACTCTCGCCACGCTGGCCACCGGGGCCTGGCCCGCTCAGCACGGTATCGTGGCGGATTGGTGTTACGACCGCGCCGCCAGGAAGCCGCTTCGGCTTGGCTACGAGGACCTGCTGGCCACCACCCTCGCCGAACAGGTGCTGGCACAGGACCGCACCCGCGTCACGGTCGTGGCGCTTGACCGGCTCCATCTCCGGCTGGTCACCGGATACGTACCCGCCGGACGCTTCTGGATGGACGACACCGGCCGCTTTGCCGCTTCCGGTATCGAGCCCGACTGGCTCGACGCTTTCAACCGGAGCCATTCGCCCGACGCTCTGCACGACGCCCGCTGGATGGCCCAGGGCGCCCGCCCCGAAGCGCCTCCCCTACGCGTCCTGCGCTATGACGCCGCCCGTCCAGGCGAGTTCCTGGAACTGTATCGGGCATCGCCCTTCGCCCAGAACGCCCAGTTCGAATTGGCCCACGAGGCGATCATACGCCAAGGCCTGGGCCAGAACGGCGTCTTCGACCTGTTGTATCTGGTGGTTTCCTCCTCCGCCCTCCTCGCCTACGAGACCGGATCGCGGTCCCCTCTGTTGCAACAGATGATTCTGCGCCTGGATCGGGACCTGGCCAGCTTTGTGGATCGCTTGAGCCATGAATTTGGCGACGCCGGCTTCAGTCTGGTCGTGGCCGGCGGCCATGGCGCCCCGCCCCTGCCCCCCGAGCCTTCCCGCGCCCGCATGGCGGTCAACGGCGAATCCGTCGCCCTAACCATCGAAAAAGCCCAGGCCTCGGCCAAACTGGGGCACGTGGCTGCCTACCTCTACCCCTTCGTCTATCTCGATCCGGACCCGGCCGCAAACCTCGACACCGTGCGCGATCGCGCCGCCGCGGCGGCCATGACCTACCCCGCCGTGGCCGCGGCCTTTACCGCTTCCGGCGCGTGCTCCATCCATGACCGGTGGGAGGAACGCTTTCGCAACAGTTTCCATCCCAAGCGCTCGGGCGATTTGATGCTCTCCTACCGGCCGGAATACGTCGAAGACTACGGCCAGAAACGCGGCATCTCCTACGGTTCCCTCTATAACTATGATGCCCGTACCCCGCTGTGCCTCTACGGACCGCAATTTCTCTCCGGGGTCTTCGAACAACCGGTCGAAACCGTCGACCTGGCCCCCACCCTGGCCCGCGCCATCGGCGTGGCCTCGCCCTCCTCTGCCGCCGGCCGCGTCTTGAGCGAGGCTCTCATCGAATGATCCGCCGCCCAGCAGACCATGTTTGTGGAGGTCACCTCTGAACCCGTATGAGCACTCCCGACTCCCTGCTCTCCACCACCCTCTGCGGCATCCCCCTCCGCAACCCCGTCCTGGCTGCCTCCGGCACTTTTGCCTATGGCGTGGAATTCGCCGCCATGGTGAACCTGGAGGCCCTTGGCGGCCTGGTCGTCAAAGGGCTGTCCCGCGAGCCCATCGAGGGTAATCCGCCCCCCCGCGTCGTCGAATCCCCGGCCGGCATGATCAACTCGGTCGGCCTCCAGAATATTGGGGTACGCGCCTTCGTAAAGGACAAGCTCCCCCAATTGGCGAAAATCGATATCGCGGTTTTCGCCAACGTTTTCGGCTACGAAGCCGACGATTACTGCGAAGTGGTCCGGGTTCTGGAAGACCAGCCCGGCCTGGCCGGCTACGAGCTCAACGTATCCTGTCCCAATACCAGCCACGGCGGCATGTTTTTCTCCAGCGACCCCAGCCTGCTGGCTGGCCTGGTCCGGGCGGTCAAACAGGTCGCGCGCCGCCCCCTGATCGTCAAGCTGTCTCCCAACGTTGCCGCCATCGAGCCCCTGGCCCGCGCCGCCCAAGAGCACGGCGCCGACGCCCTCTCGCTGGTCAATACCTTCCTTGCCCTCTCGGTCGACGCTCGCACCCGCCAGTCCCGCATCGGAGCCGGTTTTGGCGGTCTCTCCGGACCGGCCATCAAACCTCTCGCCCTCCGCCTGGTTTACCTGGCCGCCAACGCTGTCAAAATTCCCGTGGTCGGCTTGGGCGGCATCGCTTCGGGCGAAGATGCCGCCGAATTCCTGGTCTCCGGCGCAACTGCCGTCCAGGTCGGCGCCGCGTCTTTTTGGAATCCCGCCGCAACGGTGCAAATTGTGGACGAATTACGACAATTTTGCCGCCGTGAAAAACTTCGAAATGTGCACGAATTGGTTGGTTCTTTACAGTTCCGTAAAGGACTGTAAATCTATGTAAAAATCCTCGTAACTATTGCAAATAATTGAGTTAGCATTCATTAATAATCTGGACAATAAAAAAGTTCGATTTGGTTTGAACCCGTAATTGACGTATCCTGGATTCAGAAACGGCAAACGTCCCCGGGCGCCGATTGCAGGTTCTACAGAAAATCGTAAGGAACAACGAAAAACATATGAAGAAATTGCTGCTTTTGATTGGATTAGTGTCTCTCTCGAGCCTCAGCTTCGCCGGAACTAAGAGCTATGAACTGGTCCTGGATTCCCCCGCGAAAGTCGGCGCCTTGCAGTTGGCGCCGGGCGACTACAAAGTGAAGCTCGATGGCAGCACGGCCATTTTCACGGATACGCGCACCAACAACTCGGTGTCGACCGCCGTGAAAGTGGAAACCAACGGCAAGAAGTTCGCCCACACGGCAGTGGATTCGACCAAGGATGGCGCAGCCGACCGCGTCGAGTCGATCGAGTTCGGCGGCTCTACAACCAAGCTCGCCTTCAGCTACTAACCGACGAGTTCTCAAGCGCGGGCGCGCGCGGCGGGCGCAATTGGTCCCGCCCGGCGCGTCCGCGGTTACTTCTGCTTTTCCTCCAGCATTACTTTCAGGCTGGCAATTTCCCGCTTCAGCTTCTTCTCCCTCCCCACCAGCAGCAATACGTAGATCACCACGATCGCCCAGGCCACGATCATGCCGTAGCTCAGGAATTGATAGTTGCGCTGCAGTCGGACGATCTCGCGCGCCACATCGTCGGAAGTGAGTTGAGCAAACAGGTAGATCATAGATCTTTCGGAAAGCATCTTAGCATTCATCCGTAATAACTGTGCCAACCGCTCCCTTACGGTCGCGGCTCTGACTCGGACGATATGGCGCGTCGGGCCGCGAGTCA
>JBKQVG010000236.1:0-41718 GCA_052325345.1 Bryobacteraceae bacterium | reverse complement strand
ACCTCGTCCCGCGGCTGGCGCGCCTCGGCTACGACGATATCGTACTCAACTCCTGCATCACCAGCGAGAACGTCGAGGAGATCAACGCCATCGCCGATAAGGCCCGCCAGTGGGGCGTCAACCTCTGTTACAGCGCCTACTCGGCGCGCCGCACCGGTTGCCGCGACCTTCTCCCGGTATCGCCCGAGCAGCTTTCCGCGCTGAACAGCCACCTGGACCGCGTGGAGGAGCGCCGCGACAACACCAACTGGATCGTCAACAGCCGGAGCACGCTCGATGCCACGCGCCGCTACTTCGAAAACTCGGGCATGCCCGGTTGCAAGGCGGGCCATCGCTTCCTGGTGGTCACCGCCGACGGCGCCCTGCAGCCCTGCTCCATGCAGTTCCACCGCTATTCGCTCGAGGAGCGCGGACGCATGATCGGCGAGTTCACCCGGCATAACGCCTGCGACGAGTGCTACGTCTCGATCCGCTCCTACCTCGACAAGAGCTTTCCCCAACTGCTGTGGGAGAACGTCAGCGGATTCTTCTCCGTCAAGACATAGCAGGCTCCGGCTTGGCCATCCCGATTTCCTTTGCGGCTGCGCGAATCAGATGCGGGTAGACTGATTAGATTATGCCGGCCATCGAGATTCGCACCGCAACGGAATTGGACATCCCCGTGATTCTGGCTATGATCCGCGGACTTGCGGAGTACGAGAAACTCGCCCATCTGGTGACCGCGACCGAAGAAAGGCTTCGCGAGACGCTGTTCGGTATGAAGCCGGCGGCCGAGGTCATGCTGGCGTATTATGACGGTGAATGTGCCGGCTTTGCCTTGTTCTTCACCAACTATTCCACTTTTCTGGCGCGGCCGGGAATCTTCCTGGAGGATCTGTTTGTGAAGCCCCACCTCCGCGGCAAGGGAATCGGGCTGGAGTTGCTCCGGCGCCTGGCCAAAATCGCGGCCGAGCGTGGCTGTGGCAGGGTGGAGTGGGAAGTGCTCGATTGGAACCAGCCCTCGATCCGGTTCTACAAAAAGTTGGGCGCCGTGCCCATGGATGAGTGGACCAAGTACCGGCTGACAGGGGAAGCGATCGAGAGGCTGGCCAGCCATGCGGCTCCCTGAGCCGAGCGCCCGTCCGTGGAGACTTCACTCAATTCCCGGCTTCGCGTCCGTGGCGGACAGCAAGAATAACGACCTCTTTTCCGTCGTAGTGATACAGGGCGATATAGGCCCCTTGGCCAAACTCAATTACCCATTCGCGAAACTCTGGCGGCAACTCTTCGACAGGACGTCCAATCTCCGGGTGTTTGCCGAGCGCTTTCACGCCGTGCCGGATCGTCTTGACGGCGTTCCGCGCGGCATCCCGGCTTTTCGGAGCCAGAAAACCATGCAAGCGGGCCAAGTCCTGCAGAGCCGGTTGGGACCACCTCAGACGTGGCATTTAGGGATGGCTGCGCGCTTGCCCGCTTCGAGTTTGGCCAGCCAAACGTCGGCTTCCTCAGCCGTGACGTGCAGACCGGTCGTCTGATAGGCGGCCCATGCGGCAAGCGCATCCTGCCGGAGTTGCTCGCGTTTCTCCTCGCGTTCCACATACTGCTCGACGGCCTCGCGCATGATCCAGTGCGGCGACCGGCGGCGCACCGAAGCAAGCCGGCGTACACGTTCCTTCATCGTGCTATCGAGCTTCAGGCTCGTGGTAGAAAGCGTCGCCATCGTGACTGCTCCAAGGTGTTACCCGGTACTACTATAGCACCTCCGCTTTTCTATCCCAGCCCCGGCACTCCGCCCAATGTCTTCGCCAGTTTCACCGCGCGCAGGATGGCTCGCGCCATGGCTTCGGCGGCGGCCGATCCCAGCATATTGATATCGCCTTCGCGGTCGCCCATGCTTAGCGCGAACACCGTGTCGCCGTCGAACATCGTGTTGACGGGATAAATGGTGCGCGCCATGCCCAGGCCGGCCAGTTGCGCCAGCTTGGTGGCGGCCACTTTGTCCAGCCGCGCGTTAGTGGCAACCACGCCCAGAGTGGTGTTGTGGCGCACAAACTCGGGCGGCTTGCGCAACTTCATTTGCGCTTCCGTGTCGGCGAACTCGCGGCTGCCCGCCGCCGCGCGCGCGCCGGCCACGATCTTGCCGGTGGCCGGATCGCGCACATCGCCGAACGCGTTCACCGCCACCAGCGCCGCCACCAGTACACCGTCCGGCAGCGCCACCGTGTATGAACCGATGCCCGATTTCATGGCCTGCGCCATGCCGAAAAATTTGCCCACCGTCGCGCCCGTGCCCGCGCCCACCGAGCCTTCCGCCACCGCGCCCGTGGTGGCCGCCGCCGCCGCCGCTTCGCCCATCCCGAAGTTCGGCCGCACGTGCGCCTTGCCGATACCCAGATCGTAGAGGATCGCGGCCGGCACGATGGGCACTTTGCCGTAGGGAGTCGTCACGCCGGCGCCGCGCGATTCCAGGTAGCGGCGCACGCCCGAAGCCGCTTCCAGACCGAAAGCGCTGCCGCCGGCCAACAGAATACCGTGCGCCACCGCGTCGACATGCTCGGGCGATAGCGTGGGCGTTTCTTCAGTGCCGGAAGCCGAACCGCGAATGTCCACCCCGCCCACCGCTCCCGCCTCGCACAAAATCGCGGTGCAACCCGTAATCGCGTCAAAATCGGACACGTGCCCGACGCGGATTCCGGCGATATCCGTAAGTCCTTTCATCGGTTCAGTTACCCCCGTATGGTAGCATCGAAGTTCGGGGACTTCATCGGTTTGCTCGATTTCCTTAAAGAGCCTACGGCGGACGCGCAAGAATTCTTTCTTCTCACCGGACGGGCTCTTCGCAATGTCGTCCGCACCCCGCATTACGGCGACGACATCATTCTCCAGATGGATGCCATCGGCGTCGGCAGCCTGGTGGTGGTGGTGTTCGTGGGGTTCTTCGCCGGCGTGGTGATGGCGCTGCAAATGTCCAAAGCCCTTTCCACTTATGGCCAGGTGAGCCGCACCGGCATGCTGGTGGCCATCACCCTGGTGCGCGAGCTGGGCCCGGTCCTCACCGCGCTCATGATGGCGGGACGCAATGCTTCGGGCATCGCCAGCGAGCTCGGCTCCATGAAGGTGACCGAGCAAATCGACGCCATGCGCGCGCTGGGCACCGATCCGATTCAAAAGCTGGTGACGCCCCGCGTGGAAGCCACCTGCATCATGCTGCCGCCGCTCACCGTGATCGCCGATTTCGTGGGATTGTTCGGCGGCTGGCTGATCGCCGAGTCTTACCTGGGCCTTTCCGCGCGCCAATATTGGAATTCGGCCTGGCAGGCCCTCGATTGGAACGACTTAGCCGAAGGCCTGATCAAGCCATTCCTGTTCGCCCTCGCCATCGCCCTGATTGGCTGCTATTACGGCTTGCGCGCCAGCGGGGGAACCCAAGGCGTCGGTAAAGCCACCACCAACGCCATGGTGGCCTCTACCGTCCTCATCTTCATCCTCGACGTGATGGTGACCAAACTCTTCGTATGAGCGACGAGCCCATTCTGCGATTTGAAGATGTCACCGTCCGCTTCGGCGAAGTCGAGGCTCTGTCCAACCTGTCCTTCCAGGCCGTGGCCGGAGAATCGCGCGTGATTTTGGGCGCGGCCGGAAGCGGCAAAACGATTTTGCTCAAGACCGCGCTGGGGCTGATCAAGCCGGATTCCGGCCGCGTCTTCGCTTTCGGCCAGGAAATCGGCGCGATGCCCGAGCAGGATCTCTTCGGGGTGCGCAGCCGCATCGGCATGCTGTTCCAGGAGAGCGCGCTGTTCGATTCCCTCACCGTTGAAGAGAACGTGGCTTACCCGCTGGAAAATCAGAAACCCATTTCCTGCCCTCCCGACCAGGTGTATCCGCGCGTGGCGGAGACGCTCGAGTTCGTGGAGCTGGGCGATACTCTCGAAAAGTTCCCCAGCGAGCTTTCCGGCGGCATGCGGCGGCGGGCCGCTATCGCCCGGGCCGCCGTCACCGAGCCGCCGTTGATGCTCTACGATTCCCCCACCGCCGGGCTCGACCCCATCACCGCGGAAACCATCATTGCCCTGCTGATCAAGGAGCGGGACGTGAAGCGCAGCACCACCCTGGTCGTGACCTATCGCTACCAGGACGGAAATCTGATCGCCAATTTCCGCTACAATCCGAAACAAGGGAGCCTGGAGCCGGTGTCGAACGGGGTTGGCCGGGCACGAACCACCTTCATGGTGCTGCGCGAGGGCCGGCTGGTCTTCGAAGGCGACCAGGACCGGTTGGAAGCTTCCACCGACCCTTACGTGACGAAATTCTTCAGACAACGGGAATAGCCGATGGCGGAGCGCAGCAAAGTACGGTGGTCCCAGTTGAAGGTCGGCATGGTTGGATTGGCCGGCTTCTTCATTCTGTTCGTGTTCATTTTTCTGCTCACCAGCAACCAGGACATCTTCCACCGCACCGCCGCCCTGAAAACCTATATGGACGATGCTTCCGGCCTGGTGCCCGGTACCGTGGTGCGGCTCAACGGCATCACCATCGGTGAAGTGGACGCCGTGCGGCTGACCAATTCCGGCAACCCCAAGCGCACCGTGGAATTCGATATGACGGTGCGCTCCGAATACCTGCCGCAAATCCCGGTGGATTCGTTGGTGGGCATCGCCGCCGTGAACCTGCTGGGCGATAAGTTCCTGGACATCACCAAGGGACGCAGTTCCCAAACCGTCAAAGACGGCGCCGAGTTGGGGGCCTTGCAGACGCAGGACATCCCCCAGTTGATGAACCAGATGGCCGTGGTGCTCGAGAGCTTTCAGACCATCACCGGGCGGCTGGATAACATGCTGGCCCTCATTGAGCACGGCAAGGGCAATCTCGGCATGCTGCTCAACGACGACCAGCTCATGAAGAGCCTGAACGGCATCGCCACCGAGGGCCAGCAGTTGATGACGGATATCCGCACCAACAATGGCACCATCCACCAGTTGATCTACGACCCCGCGCTCTACAACGAGCTGCGCTCCCCCTTACAGCGCATCGACGCCCTGCTGGCCGGTCTGCAGGCGGGCAAAGGCACCGCCGGCCTGTTACTCAAGGACCCGTCCCTTTTCGACGAAGCGCACAAAACGCTGGTGGAGATCCATCAACTGGTCACCCAGATCAACTCCGGCCAGGGCAACGTCGGCAAACTGGTCAAGGACGACCACCTCTATCGCCAGTTGGACGAATTGGTGGGCAAGTTCAACCTCACCATGGATAAGATCAATTCCGGGCAAGGCTCGCTGGGCCAGTTCGTGACCAACCCGCGGCTCTACGAATCGCTCACCGGAGCCACCCAGGAGTTCCAGTCGCTGGCCAAGGACATACGCGCCAATCCCAAAAAGTTCCTCACTCTCCGGTTGGCGCTGTTTTGAGTCCGGCACGACAACTGTGGGATAGTCCTCCTGGCCTGTCCCGAAAACCGGGTGGGGCGGACTCCCTGGTCCGCGCGGGATGCCCTCGTCCCGCTCTTCGTCCCAACAACCGATTGCTTGCCCCCGGCAACCACGCGGCGCACGCGCTCCTCGGCGCCGTGTCGAGACTCCGAACCGAACCTTGTGGGGCAGGTGGGAAACCTGCGGACCGATTGCGGGGCGCCCTCAGGGCCGGTCCAGCCGGGCGCCACCCCGGCCGCCGGAGCGCGCGAAATGCCCGCTAGGCTGCTGGTGGTCAATGCCGACGATTTCGGCTTCACCCCGGACGTCAACCAGGGCATCGTCGACGCCCATCGCCACGGCATTCTCACCGCCACTACCATAATGGCCAACGGCGATGCGTTCGACGACGCCCTGCGGCTGGCGCGCCAAACCCCGGCCCTCGATATCGGCTGCCACCTGGTGCTGATCGGCGGCAGCTCGTTGGTTACCGGCAAATCATACCCGCGAACCGTAGCGCAATTACTGTGGGCGCTGGCGCGGCGCCAATTGAACCCTTACGAAGAGTTGGCTGCCCAAGTGCGCTGCATCCGCGCCGCTGGGGTGGAGCCGTCGCATCTCGATACCCATAAGCACACGCACCTCGCCCCGCCCGTGCTGGATGCGGTGGTGCGCGTCTCCGAAGAATTCGGCATCCGCTGGGTGCGGCGCCCGTTCGATTATCCTTTCAGCGGCCTGAAAGACATCGTTCCCGCCGCCACCGCGGCCACCAGCCGCGCCCTGGGCTTATTGCGCGGGCGCTTCCACCGCGCGCTCGCGCTCCACGGCTGCCGCTCCACCGATTACTTCGCCGGCTTTCAGATTACCGGCCGCTATCGAGCCTCGGAGTTGGTGAAACTCCTGGAGGCGCTTCCGCAAGGTTCCACCGAGCTGATGTGCCATCCCGGCCACTGCGGCCCCGCTCTCCGCGCCGCCCCCACCCGCCTGAAGGAAAGCCGCGAGCGCGAGCTCGCCGCCCTGACTTCCGCCGAAGCCCGCGCCGCCGTGGAGCGCCTGGGCATCCGCTTAGCGCGGTATGCGGAGCTGTGAGGTAAGGGTACCGGCCCCGATCAAGCCTGCTCTCTGCCCCTCAGAATCGCGGTCATGATACGCGGGCTGCGGCGTCCGTGCATCACCGCAACGACCCACAATGGTTTCTCCTCCGGCGCATACGCAATGAGATAATCGCGTACCCGCTTGAACCGTAGCGGCCGGAGGGTGAGATCCGGCCGCCGATGACCCTCGTTGGGAAACGGTACCAACGCACGGATGGCATGGAGAAGATCTTCACGGACACGGCCAGCGGCGGCCGGATTGTCCGCCATAATGAACTCCCAAATCTCCCGGATATCCCGCGCGGCCAGCGGATGAAGGTCAAAGCCCCGTTTGCTCATTCGGGCGAGCGTTGTCTGAGCAATTCTTCCTTGCGCAGGCTCTCAAAGAACTCCTCGCCATCTATCGGCTCGACCTTGCCGCTCTTGAGATCGTCATAGCGGCTATCCAGCATCCGGCGTGCGCGCGCCAGTTCGTCAAAATAGGCGGCCATGGCATCCTCGACCAGCTCGTCTCGAAGGCGTCCGGTTTCCGCTACCCACTGGTCTACCTTCGCCTCGAGATCGGGATTGTTGAGGTGCACCTCCATGCCCTTAGCCTAGAAGGCGGAAGTGGTGCGTGTCAATCACTCCCCCCCTACGTCCCCACCACTTCGAACGTCACTCCGTCCACCCAGACGCGCCCGCGCCCAACCGACATCACTCCTATGTTGATGAAACGGGCGTCGGGGGCTACCGGGCCGGTGATTTCGGTGCGGGTCCATTCGCTCGACCGGATGGGGCGGTCGTCCATGTTGTCGAAGAAGCCCTGCTGCCGGTTCTCGCGGTCCACGCTCAACCACATCTGGGCGCGGTCTTCGGGGTCGGCCGATTCCAGCCGCAGCCAGGCACGCAGGCGAACCGTTTTCCCGCGATAGGCCGCCGCGCTGAAACTCTGCGAAAGACTGCTGAACGGCCGGGGAGCGTTGGACGGCACCAGCACCACGGCGCACCCCGCCGAATCCCGGCAGCCGGTGCGGCTGAGCGCGGCCAGATAATCGGCGTCGCGCGGCAATGCCGGCACGAACCAGCCGGGCGGCACTTTGCCCGGCTGTCCTTCGGCGAAGTTCAGATTGCGTGGACCGGAGATGGCGTCTTCCGGCTCGGCGATCTGGCGGCGCGCTTCGGCCGCCGCTTCGGTCTGGTCGGAATAGTCCCGCAGCAGCCGGCGATACTGCGCTTCCGCCTGCGCGCGTGCTCCGAGTTTCTCCAGGCAATGCGCCAGCCCCAACACCGCGCGCGCCGCCGTCGCGCGCGAAACACCCGGCTGCGCGGCGATCGCCTGGTATCCCTCGGCGGCGCCCTTGAGATCGCCGACGACGACTTCGCGATAGAGCGCGTCTTCGAGGCGCCGTTCCGGCTGTGCATCGGGCGCAAGCTGAGCCGCGAACGCAACCGCCAGCAGCACTGCAGCCATCCCACCGAGTTGCGAAACGCCCCGGGGAATTCTTCCGGTTGTCATGAAATGCCCATGCCTGCCGTGGGGCGGACCATCGTTTTTCGTGGTCTGCCCCGATCTGTCGTCCCCACCCCCGCTTTATTTTTGAGGCGTGAGACCGCCCCCTTAGGCGCTTTGAAAAAACAAATTGGACCTACAGATAAAACCGGATAAATCCTTTGTTTCCTTAATCTGCGTTCATCTGTGTTCATCTGTGGCTCCATTCTTCCACGCCTTTTTACGGTCGCGGCTCCAAATTCGGGCCGTAGAGAAGGGTTTGCTGGATACGTGACTCACCCATCGAACCTATACCCCAAGCCCCGCAAATTCCGCAGGTAAATTGGATTGGCCGGATCGGGCTCGATCTTCCGCCGCAGGTTGGCGATATGGTTATCCACGATCCGGTCGCTGGCATACGTATCCGGGCCCCAGGCGCCTGCCAACAGGCGGTCGCGGCTCATCACCCGGCCGCGCGCGCGCACGAACAAGGCCAGCAGCTTGAACTCGATGGGCGTGAGCTCCAAAGCCTGTCCGTTACGCCGCAATTCGCCGCGCTCGAAATCCACCTCCACTTCGCCGAAGCGGTAGGTTTCTACGGCTGGCTCCGCGGAAGCGCGCCGCAGCAGGGCCTTGATGCGTGCCCGCAGCTCGCGTGTTCCGAACGGCTTGGTCACGTAATCGTCGGCGCCCAGCTCGAAGCCCAACACTTTTTCGGCTTCCTGGGTTTTGGCAGTCAGCATCAGGATGGGGGTCCGCAAGCCGGCGCGGCGCAACTCGCGGCAAACCTCGAACCCGTCTTTGCCGGGCAGCATCACGTCCAGCAGGATCAGGTCGAACGCCGTCTGGCGGGCGCGGCGGGCGGCCTCGGCTCCGTCGCCCAGCACTTCCACCTCGTAGCCCTCCATCTTGAGGTCGTCTTCCAGGCCCAGGGCAATCCCCGGTTCGTCTTCCACCACCAGAATGCGCGTCATATTCTTCTCATACCCGCTCCATCGCCGGCAGCAGCACCGTGAAGGTGCTGCCCTGCCCCGGCTGGCTGGCCACGCGGATGGCTCCGCCGTGCGCCGCCACGATGTGCCGCACCATGGCCAGCCCGACGCCGGAACCCTTCACGTTGCCCTCCGCCGCCGCGCTGCCGCGCACGAACTTACGAAAAATCGCTTTCCGTTCCGAAGGCTGGATGCCCACCCCTTTGTCTCTCACGCGAATCGCCACGAATTCCCGCTGCCGCCCCCACTCCACCCACACCGTCGGGCACGCCGGCGAGTATTTGATGGCGTTGTCCACAAGGTTGCGCAGCGCCACCGACATGGCTTCCGGATCGGCTTCGATGGTGCACCCGCTCCCCCCGTTCACCAGCTCGATGTGCCGCCCCTGACCCGCGATCTGCGGCTCGAACTCCGCCACCACGCGCTCCACCAGGGTCGCCGTATCGAGCTCCTCGAAGTGATACTGCCGCGCTCCCGCTTCCATGCGCCCGAAGTTCAACAGCGCCTCCACCAGCCGCTGCAGCCGCCCCGTCTCCCGCACCAGGGTTTCGTAGTAAACCTGGCGCCGGTCTTCGTTGGGCACGCGCCCGAGAGCCAGGATTTCGGCGAGCTGCCGCATGGACGTGAGCGGCGAGCGAAACTCGTGCGAGACCGCCGAAACGAAGTCCGATTGCATGCGGGAAACTTCCATTTCGCGGCGGATGGCGCGGCCGATGAAATAGGTGCCGCTGATCAGGAACAGCACCATGATGCCCATGCCCGCCACCAGAAACCGCTGCCGCGCCGCCACTCCCGCGTCGCCCGCCGTGCGCGTGCCGCTGACATACAAGGTCCAGGGCAACTGGCCCTCGGCGGCGGGACGGACCGCCGCCTGCCGCCCGCCCGGCGCTCGCCCCGCCACCAACCGGCCCTCGCTATCCGCCGCCGCCCATTCCACGCCTTCGCGCGCCAGCACCGGCCGCAGAATCGCTTCCGGCCTCACCAGCCACAGCGCGCGTCGTTCCGGAACCCCGCGCCAGGCCGCGAACCAGGGGCGCCCCTCCACCCACAAAGTGGTTTGCCCGCGCGCCTCCGGCGGCCGGTTGCGCGGATCCCAAAGCTGCATGGCAGCCTCGGTCAGGGCCACCGCGTCGGCCGGAGGCGAAACGCCGCGGCCGGCCACGCGCGCAGCGGCGTCCCAATAGAACTCGAACTGGCCGCGGGTGAGTTGCCATCGTACGGCGCCCAGATCGGCCAACAAGGCATCGCCGTCGCTTTTCCTGTTCAGAAGCTCGGCCAGCGCCAGGCGCGCCGCCAGGTCGGCGGGCGCTCCGGCGACCTTTGCCGAAGTGATGGCCGCCAGTTGCCGGTAAGCCTCCGCCGCGCCCGCCGCTCGTCCGGCATTGCGCTCCACGCGCGCCAGCCGCATCAGCGCCCCGGCCCGCGCCGCCGGGTCTTTGGAACCCGCCAGGCGCGCATACCACGCTGCGGCTTGCGCCGGCTTGGGCTGCGGATATTCCAGCCGCTCGCCTTCCGCGAACACCCCGGCCGCGGCTTCCGGCAGCGTGGATTGCAACGGTTGATAGAGCAGCCGCGCGCCCGGCGAGGCCGCTAGCGTATCGCCGGCGAACAGCAGAAAGACTCCGTCGTCCGGCTTCACCTCCGGCGCCGGAAACGCCAGCCAGGTGCCCAACCGGTCGCCGGTTTCCGCCAGCGACCCGCGCAGCGTCGCCGCAATCCGGTCGGCGCTCTGTTCCAGGTGTTCCCGGGCGTGCTGCGCTTCCACCAGCCGTTCCTGGTCGAGCAGCCGCCATCCGAACCAGGCCAGCGTCGAAATCGAGGCTAGCGTCAATAAAAACAGTCCCACCAGCAAGCTGCGCGGCGGCCGCAGCCACTGGTCGAGCAGCGTCATTCTACCCCGATTGTACTCTCAGGCTGTACGTGGCGTGGGCTGTCAAGCCTGCAGCGCCCCGATTCTTCGGGGCGTATTGCGCCCGCGAACCGAACCGGCCTTCGAAGCCAGTTCGGTGCGCGGTACCCGACCCTTCGGAATACGCGCTCAAGCGCCCCGAATTCAGTGCAAAACGGGTATTCTGAAGTAGTGCATGATCCCCTGGTTCGTCAGTAACGTGATTGCCGATCTTGTGCAGGCATTGGGCATGGCCCGCGTCAAGCATGGTACGAGGAGGTATCTGGTGCTGAAATCGTTTGCCCTTCTGACGGTTTTCACCTGCGTCTCCGGAGCCGCGAATGCCCCGATTCGTGAGGTGACTTCTGAGGCGGCGGAAGTCTCGGGAATGCTAATCCCGGCGTTTTTCAAGGGTTATATCTACTGGGCCGGGCGCGAAAATCCTCTGACGATCTATAAGCCAGACGGCTACCCGGCCGCCTACTTTTTAGCGCCCGAGAAAGCCGCGCAGGCGATTGCGGCCGATACGGACGGCGCGCTTGCCATCGCGTGGAGGACGGAAACCACCGGCGGGATCGATCTGTTCGACGCTTCCGGAGTGTTGATGCGAACGATTCAGAGCGGCCGCTACCGGCCCACCCGCCTCTCGTTCGCGGAAGACCATTCGCTTTGGACGCTCGGCTACCAAACGCGCGCCGCTCACCCGGAGATGTGGGACGACTCTGACTACATGATCGTTCGCAAGTTTCTGCCGAGTGGCCAGCAGGCCGGTGCGTATCTGCCCCGGTCCCTGTTCCCGCACGGCCTTCCGCCGGGCGTAGAACCGTGGCAGTGGTCGAACTGTATTACTGTTGCTCACGATAGAGTCGGGCTTTGGGTCATCTCCGGCATGAACAGCGACAAGACGGAGTGGGTGGAACTCGACCTGGATGGAAACCTGACCGGCCGTTGGAGACTCGACCCGTTTTCCTACGAACTGCGGGTGGCCTTCACCTCGGACGGCCACGTTTTCGTTCAACACGCGAACTTGGACCCGCAGAGTCATGGAGTGACCTACAGCCTACTGACGCTCGACCGGACATCCTCCACCTGGCAGCCGGTGCAATCGGCTCCCGGCGGCGGCCTCGTCAGCGCCGATGGTGACGCGCTCATATTTGCCGACCGCGGTCAGGGGCCGATACACCTTCGCTGGTATACGCATCCCTGATCGTTCTTCCGAACGATCCTCCGATAGTGGCGCAAAAACGGGCTTATCGGAAAAGTGGATTCTCTCTCCCCGGCCCGTGCCAAATCCGCCCTTGCTCATGTCCGAAAAAATCTGGACGAAAGGCCGTCCGCTGTCGCAACCGCGTCGGAGAGCCGCGGATCAAGCTGGCCGCGCGCCGCGCCGGTACTCCTCGGGAAGATGGCGCCAGAGGTCGCGGCCATCGTGAAGAATGCGGGCTACCTCGATCGCGCCATCTGCGCGGCGGCGATACAGAAGAAAATGGCGCGGCTCCTTCACCTTTGAGCCGCTCACTCTGCCCCGGCTGAATTCCAGGTGATACGTCCGCGCGCCCCCGATCATGATCTCAGGCCGTTCCTTCGAGCCCGGCCGCTCGGGATCGTCTCCGATATCGCGCACAGCCTATTTGATAAGCTCCCTATAGCGCGCCGCAGCGCCTTCGCCGAATCGTTGTTCGCTCCATCGTAGAGCCTCGCGGATATCGTGGCGCGCGCCGGGGGCAAGACTGGGCCGCGAAGCACGCTTTTTAACCACGCTTGCGCCCGGCGGCTATCTATTTCCAATTAGCAATCGCCCCGATCCCCAGTCCCGGCCTACGGGTTAGTTCGCAGGGCGGATTGCGGACGAAACGCTTCTCATTCACGCCACTTCCAAATTCCTATCTCGCTGATTCCATTCCGCTTCATGCCGCGAATTTCAGACTCGCTCCCCCTCCTGTGCTAATTCTGAGATAGGGCTTCGAACAGCCCGCGGGCCTCGCCTGTCACGCGAGGCGGAATTGGGTGGGCTTCCATGCTGACAAGTGCCGTGTTTTCAGTTTGCTGCGGGCCTGATTGGGTTTGTTTGGCAAAGACCGATTGCTCGCGTAATTGGCTCCGGGGAGCTACGCCCAGCCGAGCCGCCGGCGCGGCCAAGATTTTCGAAAGAAGCTACAATCGCGGAAGAATGCGGCAGGAGGTTCAATGAACAAGATTTCGCGGCGCACGTTTTCCGGAGCGGTGCTTTCCACTACGGCTCTGGCCGCGGCGCAGGAGCACACGGAAGCGGCGAATCCAGCCAAACTGGATCTACCCCCATGGAAGGGATCTCCAGCCGGGGGCGACAGCTTCGAGTTTCCCGGGCCAGCCTCGCCGCGGACCAGGTGGAACGTGCCGGGACCGCCTCGGAAGTACTTCGCCGAATGGCTGCCGGCGCTGTTTGAGCGGACCCTGGAGATTGACGACTGGAGCGGCGCCAAGCCGCGGTTGCGGTGGATTTTCACCGGGACGTCGGGAGGTTTCACAGTGGAAGCGGGCGGCGGCCAGGCGCGGCTGGCGGTGCGCTATTACGACTCGCCGGGCCTCGCCAAGGTGCCGCCGGTCCAGCCGCGGCC
This sequence comes from Bryobacteraceae bacterium, assembly GCA_052325345.1. GTDB lineage: Bacteria > Acidobacteriota > Terriglobia > Bryobacterales > Bryobacteraceae > JBEKYD01. The sequence continues at coordinate 28,292 of JBKQVG010000236.1, read as the reverse complement.
GGCCCGCCATCCGGAAGGCCTGTGGGAAGAGTCGAGCGTCGAGTATTCCGGAGATCTGAGAGCCATCACGGTAATCGCCGACCACCGGTTGACGCTGCGGGTGCTGTTGAACGGGAAAGAGGCGCTCACTTCGCGCGCGCCCCTGGATTTGAACCAGCACCAACTGGCCTTTGCCGGCGATGGAACGGCGCGCGGCAGGCTGCTTCCGCCAGCCACCGAACAATCGTCGGTAGAGGTGGACGACGGGGTGCGGTTTCAGGAGATGCTCGGATGGGGCGGCACCACGCCGCCTCCGGCCTTCGCGGAATTGAGCCCGGAAGGCGTCCGGGAGTGGTGGCGCATTCTGGCGGAATACAACCTGCTGCTTCATCGCGAGTACCCGATCGGTGCGCTCCTCAACCGGGAGATGACCAATTGGGACTGGCTGCAGGATGCCTCGCCACACTACTACGGCGACAACTTTCCGAACTGCGAGATCAGCGACTTCGAATATATGCGGCGCGTGCGGCGCTTGGGTGGAAAGGTGATCTTCGAGTTCTGGGAACTGCCGCCATGGGCCAGAGCGCGCGATGCGGCGGGCAAACTGACGGAAGCTCCCGAGATCGACCTCTACGTGAAGGCCATGGTGCGGTATTGCCAGGTTTCGCGCGACAAGATCGGCCAGGCGCCGGAGATCGTGGGGATTCAGAACGAAGTGATCCAATCGCCGGAGAACTGGCGGAAGATGGCGCTGGCGCTGCGTAAAGGGTTGGACGCCGCCGGATTCGAGGCCACCAAGATCCACATGGCCAACCCTCCGTTTTCGACCAGCGGCGTGGCGGCGGCCAAGGCGTTCCGCGAAGATCCGGCGGTGTGGAAGACGATCGATTACGCCGCATCGAACCTTTACGACTATCAAGGCTTCTTTCACGATCCGGACGGTTTCGACGCGCGCCTGACCGAGCTGCGGGAAGCTACGGCTGGTAAACCGTTCTTCGCGGTGGAGCTGTGCGTCAACAACAACGAGTTTCAGTCGCGTGCTTACCGCATCGCGCTGGCGATGGGGCAGCTCTACCACAAGGTGCTGACACAGTTGGACGCCTGCGGCGTGATGTATTGCTGGACCCTGCTGAACGTGGCGCAGCCGTCTTACGGATGGACCCGGAGCCTGCTGGCGCCCGACGCCGAGCATGGGATGGTGCCGGCGTCATCCAGTCATCAGTTGCGGATCTTCGGGGCCTACACGCGCCGGGTGCGCGCGGGCATGCAACGCGTGAAGGTTGCGAGCTCGAACGCCGACGTGCTGGCGACGGCGTTTCGCGGCGCGGACGGCGAGAGCACGCTGATTCTGCTGAATCGCTCGGTGGCCGCGCAGAAGGTGGAAGTGAAGTGGAAGGGAGCCAGCTTACGGTACCTGGAGACGGCCAGCCCGCGGCAGGAGAATGCGATAGAGCCGAGCCCGCGGCCGGCGGGCGCGAGCCTGGAAGTGTTGGTGGCTCCCGGAGCGATTGTCACGCTGACGAACGTGGAATTAGGCAAGGCGGGCGAGGATTTGGCGCGGGCATAGGGTGGACCGTGGAAGAGCCGCCTGAAAAGGCGGCTGCAACCAGGATTGGCTGCCCTACGGAAGAGCGGAGCCGCAATCTCCGCGTTCCAGGGGAGCTTGGCAGGTTGTGCGAGACCAGCGCCGGGACGAGCCCCGGCGTGGCAGACTGAGAGTCCGCTCCACTAGCGAGCGACCACTTTTTCCACTGCCTGGTTGTCGTAATCGTCGGTCACCCGCACGGCGATAGTGTGCTCGCCGGGACCGGCGGCCAGGGTCAGGACGTAGTCCAGTTCCATGGAATCGGAGAGCTTGGTCACCGGCGGCGCCAGGGTCCAATCGCCGCCATCGAGAGAGTATTCGGCTTGGGTGACGTTGTTCAGAGCGTCGGCGGCGTGCCAGCGGACCTCCAGGCCGGCGCTGGCCCGGGTCACCGCCAGGTTGGCGATGCGAGGCGGAGTATTATCGATGAGGAAGCGATCGCTTTCGAGGCTGGCGGTAAGGGCCTCGGACGGAGGATTTCCGGGCGCGTCGGAAGCGGTCACGCGCAAGCGGTATTCGCCGTCGGGAAAGGCGGTCGAATCCCACGACAAATACTTGTCGGTGATTTTGTCCTTTAAGGGCAACCACTCGGTTTCGTTGACGCCGCGGATCTCGACTTTGTAGATCAGCGGGTCGTCATTCGGGTCGGAAGCCAGCCAGCGGGCGCCGATGAAGCCCTTGGCGGCTTGCAGGGACGGCGTACTGGTGGAGCTCGACTCGAGGACGAAGGACGGAGAGGCGGGCGCCGGGTGGCGGCTGAGGGGGGGAAGGGTCAGAGTGTTGGTTGTAGTTGAGCTGGACGTTCCGGAACTGGGGGAGAACTTATAGTTGGGGGGCGTGATTTCGATTTCCTCCAAACGCGGCGCCTGGTTCTTGGGCAGGTAGGCCAGGTCCACCGATTGCAACTCAGCCGGTCCGGAAAGGGTGGCTTTCCATTGCACGAACCGCGCCGGGGGCGTGGCCAGGCGGGCACCCTTGGAATCGTCGATCGGCCCGGACCAGGGGCTCCAGTCCCTTTCCGGCTGGTCCAGGTTGCCGCTGCGAGCGGCGAGGGAAATATGGCCGCCGTGGAATGCGCCATCGAAGCTCAGCCGGCCCCATAGCGTGAACATGCCGGCGTCGAAGACGTCGCTTTCGATGGCGCCTTCCGCCTCCAGCTCGGGACCGATCTGTTCCACCTTGCCGACGTTGCCCGTGACGGCGAACAATTCGCCCCGTGGCGAGGACGCCAGCGCGGTGATCTGCGTGGCCGGGAAGCTGACCAGGGAAGTGTACAAATAGGGTGTATCGATGCGGTATAAGCGTCCGTGATTGCCGGTGCCCAGGACGGGGCGGCCGGCGCCGTCGAAGGCGATGGCGTAGACCACGTCCTGGGCATTGGACCAAAGCCGCGTGGGACTGCCGTCGCCATCGATGCGATAGACTTCGCTGCCGCCGCTGACGCCCGCGGCGGGGCTCAGGGAGGCCGGCGGCAGGGGGGAAACGTGAACGGCGCCCGGCGCCGCGCCGAGGGCGTTACCGGGGGCAGTGGCCGACGGCGCGGCAATCAATGGCTGGATGAGCTTGGCGGGCGGAGCCGTGGCCAGTTTCGTTCCCACCCCGGCGGCGTAGATCGCTCCATCCGCGGCAACCGCCAGGGCCGTCACTTCCGGTTTCGCCATCTGGTACAGCACAAAACCCTGTCCGGCCGGCGAGATCCGAATGACGAGGCCTCCCGGGTCGGTGCCGGCCAGGATATTGCCGGCGCGGTCCACCGCCAGCGACCGCACGTGGGCTTCGCCGCTCGAATACCAAACCGTTCCCTTGCCGTCCGGCGTTACCCGGTGGATCTGGCCGGAATCGCCGGTGGCCACGTACAGGTTGCCGCGGCCGTCGAATACCATGGCCCAGATATATTTCGTCTTGGGATCGTAAAACACTTCCGGCTTGGCGTTGCCCGGGATGCGGTATACCTTGCCGTCGGGCGAAGTGGCGGCGTAGACGCGGCCGGCGGCATCGATGGCGATAGCCTCGACCGCCAGCCCATCGAACTCCGCCAGCAGCTTGCCCTTGGCGCCATTCGAGCCGGGCGAAACGCGGTAGAGCTTACCGCCCGCGCCCCCCGCGTAGAGGTTGCCCTGGGAGTCGCGCGCCAGGGACCACAGGTAGGGGAGATTGGTGTCGAACAACTCGCGCGAGCGCGGCGACACCGTGAGCCGCCCGTCGCTGCGCAGGGAGAGGTTCTTGATATTGCCTTTCTCGAAATCGGAGTACTCGCTCTCCGACCAGGTGCGCGTATCGCTTGCGGCCAGCACGGCCACGGCAAGCGCCGCCAGCGTGGTCCGCCGCGCGAAGAGGGAAATATTCATTACGTTTTCCGGTTGCGTGTTATTCCGCCGCAGTCGTTTCAGGGGTCTGTTTCACGCGGGCTTATTTGACGTGGATGCGCAGCGAATAGCTGCCTGTCACCACATAATCGAACGGCAGCGCCGCCTGTTCGGTGGCCGTTTCCGATGACGTCACCAACGGCCGATTGGCGCCGCGGCTGGCCTGCATGACGTTCAGCACCGACGAAGGCAGCGCGGGCAGCGTCTTATCGTTGTCGTAGGCCGTGGGAGCGGATTCGACGAGCGACACGTAGAGTTTGTTGTTGGAGCGCTCCTGGTTGAGGAGCGAAACGGTCTGCGATACGTCGATGAAGCGATTCATCATGCCGGCGATGCTTTGCATGCGGTTCAGGGTGTCGGCGTCGCTCAGCAGAATACGGTGGTCGCCCTTGGGCAGCGAATCGGGAATCTGGACGGTGAGGTCGCGCTCCAGCGGTTCACCGCGATAGGGGCGAAGGAAAACCTTGACCGCGACCCGGTCGCCGGCCTCGACGTCGGTTCGCTCGGCCCAGGCGTTCTCGATGGTGGCCACGCGGCGGTCGGGCAACAGGTCCACGGTCACGTTTACCCGCTTCACTTCCGGCGTCGCCACGTTGTTGAGATACAGCCGGTTGAACTTGTCGCCGAACCAGCCGGCCAGCAACATGGGAGCCGGCATGGGCATTTCGCCGGAGGCCTGCATGGTGGAAAGGGCGATGTGCTGATTGCCGCTCATTTCCACGTTGCCGCTCAGCCGGTAGGTGGCCTCGTCGGCGAACTCATTCAACTCCGAGAGCGAGGAATAAAGCGTCAGCATCATCAGGTAGGGAGTCCACTTCTGATGGACAAAAATGTGGAAGTGAAAGTCTTTCTCGCGCTCGGGCTGACCCTTTTCGTCGAGCGCGCGCACCTTCATCTCCACGGGAATCATGGGCGAGGTGGCGCCCAGTTGCCCCTCGATGCCGCTGTGCCGGTCCTGGTGCAGCGCGCCCACGATTTCGGTGGCGTTGGCCAGTTTGCTGGGCTGGTAGGAGGACGCCAAAGTCATGAGCACTTCGCCCTTGGCCATCGGCATATCGATCGGCCCCAGGTTGAAAAACGGATGGCCGAAGGCCAGGACGCGTTTGCCGTCGTTGTACGTCACCGTGCCCAGTCCGGTGATGCTCTTATCGCCATCCACCAGCACGCCGGCGACGGCTTCGCCGGGATTGAGCGAATGTTCCCAACCCGGCGCGGGTTGGCTGCCTTTGAGGTCCGCGCCCATGCCGCCCGCCTGCACGGCGGCGATGCCCATCTCGTGAAATAACGGGCCAAACTGTTCGAGGGTGCTTTCCGAAAAACCGGAAAACAACAGGGGAGATTCGATCGGGACCATGGTTTGCGACTGCAAGGGCAAGCCCGCGGAGGCGCCGGCGGCGACCAATTGGCCGACAAGGCCGGTGGGCGCCTCGCCGACGGGGGCGGCGCGCGCGACCAACTTGGCCGGGCTGCGCGACTCCTCCGGACGCGAGGCGTCAATGTCGTTGATTTCGAGCATCTCCTCGATGGGCGTGATGCCGCAGATGGCGTCCGGCGAGAACACGCTCAGCCGCAGCGCCACCGCGCCCACCAGCTTGCCGCCGATGTATACCGGGCTGCCGCTCATACCGGCGGCCACATTAGTGCGGATGGCCTTGCCCAGCATCTTGGCCACCAGAATGTCCTGCTTGGGTCCCCACTGGTTCTTCAGGCGCCCGATGATTTCGATCGGCACCGGCTCGGGCCTGGCGCCTTCGAAAACCGTCCAGGCCACGCCTTTCATGCCTGGTTTGACCTCGTCGAGCCGCATGATTGCGACCTTTCCAGCCTGGGGGGGCGACGGAGGCGAAGGAAGCGACTCGGCGGCGCTGACAAGAAGCGCGGGAACCGCGAGTCCCAACAGAACCGCGGCGGGTGACCATTTCATGTAGGGAAAAATCTCCAGTTAGCCTTATTGTACTCGATGTCGAACTGGCGCCGTGCGTAAGGGGCGCCGGCCGACCGCTTTCCCCATAAGTTGCGCCGAATACCAGCTAATCTAACAACATTTTGAAACGAAAATGTCGTAGATTGAGGGGCACTTCCGCATAAGCGTGAATCTAACGAACATTTTCGAACCGAAATGTCGTGGTTTCTGAGCGATTCGACAGTTACCACGACCCCGCCCGCAGTTGATCGAAGGCAGCCGCGGAAGGATTCGCTTCGCGCTATTGGGGCTTTGTCACCGCTTTGATTACCATAAGAATTAGATTATTTTCTTAATTGAAATCAGTTAGTTGACCACGCAAGCGCCAGATTGATTTGCCAAGCGGCTCGGGTACACGGAGGTGAACGAAACGGGTTGGGAGGTGGCGCGCCAACTTGGCCTGAACAGAAGAAAATATTTAGGAGGATCCCATCATCATTGTCCTCTTAGCGGTGCAAATATGGTTGGTACGCGGGCTGATCGAGATTCAAACTCTAACGTTATCAACAAAAAGAAAACTTAAAAATGTGGTTGCCAATTCAAAGGCAATTGCTGATATGATTCTCTTGGGTGTTTTCCTTTCCGGGAGACGCCCGAGTGAATCCGCTTCTGAGCTTCAGGAGTGTTAGGTACTACGCGAAAGTTGGCGTGCGAACCCGAAAGAAAGTATCGGCTGGCTGCCTGCTCTTGCTCATTCTCACCGGTACGGTAGACGATTCCGGTTGCCGGTTGTCACGTGGAAGGCTCGTCCCGGCAGTCTGGCCGCAGCGCAAGTTTCCCGCGGAGCAACGAGGGGTACTGCGTCCGGCGGAGGAACTGTTCCGGCATCGTCGTTATCTGGATGCAGCCCAACAGTTTCGAACCGTGGCGCGGACGGCCATCGCGGCCGGCGATGAGCGCCTGGGGGCGCGAGCGATGGGAAGCCTGGGGACTTGCCAGTTTGCCCTGCGGCAATTTCGCGCGGCCCTGGACTCCTTCTTAGAGGCGCGTCACCGGGGCGAAGTGGCGGGAGACTCTTCCATGGCGGCGGCTCTCGATGTCGACATTGCTTCGCTTTGTGCCGAATTGGGAGAGTTGAGGACGGCAACCGGGTGGCTCGAATCCAGCGCAAAGAGACTGTCAGGTCCGGATCGGCGGTTGTACCTGCCGGCGCTTGAAGTGGAATTGGCCCTTCTGCGCGGCCGGCAGGGCTGCATGCCGGAAGCCCTGGAATTATTTCGGGAGGGAATCGACGGCGCGGACGGCAACGGCGATCTCGACCTGGAGGCCACCGCCTGGACCCGCATGGGCGATGCCTTGCTTCTAGCCAATGACCTGGCGGGAGCCGAGGAAGCCCAACTGCAAGCTTTTCGCATCCGCGAGCTGAATCGCCTGCCGCTGGACGATTGTTACCGCAGCCTGGGACGCTTGCGGTTGGAGCAAGGCGATCTGGATTCGGCCGCCAAGCTCCTGACCCGCGCGATCGAGCTCAAACCCGTCTGGAATGCATACGAGATGCGGGGGCGGGTACGGGTGCGGCAGGGACGGAACGGCGACGCACTGGCCGATCTGCGCGTGGCTCTCCGCCTGGCGCGCGCCGGCTGGCAAACCCCGGCCGCGGACACGGGGCTTATGGGCGCGGAAAACCTCCTGGACCGGACCTATACAGAATTCATCGAAGCCGGCAACCGGGTTTACGAGCGGACTCACGACCGGGCTTTGGCTGGTGAGACCTTTGAAGCCGCCGAAGACCGCCGGGCTCGCAGCTTGCGGCCGCCATTGGCGGATGCGGAGGCGCCCCCCATGCCCGCACCGTATGGGGAGACCGCCGCCTCGCCGGACGACGCGCGCGCGGAGAACCTGCTGGCACGCCTGCAGTCGCGGCTGAGGGTGGGCACCGCACGGATCAGCTTTACGCTGGGCCGCTCGGTATCGTGGCGTTGGGCAATCGACCGGTCCGGACTGACAGTCGACCGCTTACCGGGCTCGAAAGGGATCGAAGAGCAGGCTGCCACCGCGACCCAAGCGATTGCGACGGGCGCGGTTGGAGCCAATGTGGCCAGCGCGCGCCTCTATCAAACGCTTTTCGGTTCGCTCGAACCCCGTTTCCAGAGGGCGCACCGCTGGGTGCTCGCGCTCGATCCGGCCTTAGCCGATGTTCCGATCAGCGCCTTGGCGGAGCGGGCGAATCCCGTTCCGACTTTCGTTGTGGAGAAGCACAACACGGCGGTCGTGGCTGGGGCGGGAGTCCGGGTGGACCGGCCGTCTTCGCAAGAGAATCAAGATGCCCGGCTATTTCTGGGGATCGGAGATCCGATCTATAACCAGGCCGATGAGCGGCACGTTCAGCCGCGAACCAGCGGCACGCGCACGCTGGTGTTCAGCCTGTTCGGCGCAAGCATAGTCGAAGCCCAGGCTGACCTGGAACTGCCACGCCTGGTTGGAACCGGCGCGGAACTGATGGCCTGTGCCCGGGCATGGCAGGGCGATGCGATTGTGCTGACCGGTAAGGACGCGACCCGCGAAGGTCTGCTCGCCGAGTTGCCGCGCCGTCCGGCCGTTCTCCATTTTGCGGCGCATTTTCTGCAGGCGGCCGATTCCGGCGATGGAACGATCGCGCTCGGTCTGGACAGCCATGGAAAGGTCCAGTTGATCGGCCCGCGGGAGATTGCGCGCTGGCGGGTACCGGTGGAACTGGTGGTGTTGAGCGGGTGCCACTCGGCCGCGGTTCCGGCGCCGCGCGGAGCGGGAATGTTGGGGCTGACCCGCGCCTGGATGATGGCGGGCGCCCGCAGCGTCATCGGCAGCCACTGGGCTACGCCCGACGAGAACGGGGCGTTATTCAGCGTTTTTTATCGTACTTTGCGCCAACAGGGCAGAGTCGACCCCGCCGAGGCGCTTCGCTCGGCGCAGGTACAAATGATCCGCGCCGGGGATTGGCGCGCGCGTCCGCAGTATTGGGGCGCTTATTTCGTTGTCGGGAACCCCTAAATTTCGATCGAAAGGCTTGGAGCATTTTCATGATTTCAGAAGCTTTATTTCAGCCGAAATCCGATAGTCATGAGGATCCGGAATCGCTCTCCCATTCCTGGGCGGAGTTGGTTGCGCGGATTCAAGGCGGCGATCAGGAGGCGCTGGAGGAGCTGTACCGCGTATTTTCCAGGGGCATTCGTTTCTATCTTTGCCGCCAGCTTGGATCGCAGGACTTGGACGACAAAGTCCACGATGTCTTTCTAATCATCACCCAAGCCATCCAAAAGGGTGAGTTGCGGCAGCCGGAGCGCCTGATGGGGTACGTCCGGACGATTGTGCGCCGTCAGGTTGCCATCCATATCGATGCGGCGGTCCAGGCGCGGCGCAACCAGGCCAGCCTGGAAGTGGGTTCGGTGGTCCGCGATCGGCAACCCGATCCGGAACGCATTGCCATCGAACGGCAGAGCCTCGAGTTGGCGATGCGGATATTGAACAGCATTCCGGAACGCGACCGCGAGGTGCTGGTCCGCTTCTATTTGAGAGAGCAATCGCAGGAGCAGATCTGCCAGGAGTTGAAACTGAGCAGCACTCAATTCCGGCTGATCAAGTCGCGAGCCAAGGCTCGCTTTGGCAAGCTGGGCAGGGCCAGCCTCACCCAGCGCCTAGGATTTTTCCGAAAGCGAGGCGCTTAAATATCCTTGAGAGTTTTCTTACCGAGCCCGCACTTAGCTTGTGAAAGACCCAAAGAGGTCGATAAATAGGCCGGCCAAGAGCCGGCATGTAGCGGTGGATGGAGGTAGTTTGTGGTGAATTGTCACCTTGATGAAACGGCCATGGATCAGTATGCCCTGGGCCTGATGCCCGAGGAAGAGATCTCGGGCTTCGAAGAGCACCTTTTGGTTTGCGGCTCCTGCCAGGAGCGTCTGTCGCAGAACGACGCTTTTGTCAAAGCTATGCAGGCGGCCGGCGCGGAGTACGTAAAAGAGAGAGGCAATGAGCGGCCCGTTCGAAGGGCGCTGGTGCCCATTCTGGCCGCGCTTTCCGGCGGACTTCTGCTGGCGGCCGGCGCGGCCGCGTGGCACCTGGCCCATTTGACCAGTCAACCCGCGACGGTCAGCCTGGAAGCGTATCGGGGCGCGGCTGTCGGAGCGCAGGCGCCCGCGGGGCGGGAGCTCATTCTTCATTTCGATATGCTGGGCCTGCCGGATTTGCCGTCCTACGAGTTGGAGATTGTAGACCGCTGGGGCAATTCGGTGTTACGGGTGAAGGCCGCCCCGGGATCGGCGGTAGTGCCGGCGCTGCGGGCCGGTTCGTATTATATCCGGCTGTACGCGCGCGGCGGACAATTGCTTCGCGAATACGGCGTAGAGGTTTTGAACCGGCGCCGCTGATTCGAGTTCCTTTGCGGTCTTCCGCTCGGGCGCTTAACTTTTTGGGGGATTCCCCGGTATTCAACCCGACAACCGCTCCCTGGCGGTCGCCCATTCTCCCCAAAACGGCTAAGCACCCCTTCCGCTCGGGCGGGCGACATTTCCAGCCGGCAGCAGCTAGAATAAAGCTAATGTCGCGCACGGCCGCGTTTACCGCCGAGTGCCCCGAACCGATGCTGGAATGGGCCTTGACCGGGCTGGCCGCCAGCGGATTCCTGGCCGCCGCGCTCGGCGGCGCGCTGGAGGGCGGCTGGATCCTTCTGGGGACCGTGGCATTGCTGCTCCGCACGGGCAAGCTCGTCTCCCAACGGGAAATCCCTCACCACAAGTTGCTTGAGCTGCTGTGCCTCCCGGTTTGTGCCGTATGGTTCGGGCTGGACGCTTTGGCGGTTTCGCGCAATCTGCACCTTGCCGCGCTTCACGGCGCGATCCTGACCGGCAGTTGGCAATTGGCGGCCTCGACGCTCCGCCGGTCCCGCTGGATCGCAGCCGCGTGGGGAGTGTTCGGGCTTCTGCTGGCAGGGGTCGGCGGCGCGGGTGTCTCGTTCCTATTCTGCCTGTTCCTCTTTCTGGGGTTTGGCTCCGCGGCGCTGCTGGCGGTGCAAGTTCGCCGCGGTCTCGCCAGCGGCGTAACGCGAAAACCGATCCGCGGATTGACCCTGCGATTACTGCTTCTGGCCGCGGCGATCGCGGTAGCGGTCATGTCCTTCACCACCGGCCTTTTTATGCTGCTGCCCCGCGGCGCGGAAGCGGCGGCTCGAATCTCGTCCCATCGCCTCTGGCTGCCGGGTTTGTCGGGACGGGTGACGCTGGGCGAAATCGGCCGGCTTCAGACCAGATCGCGTCCGGCTTTGCACGTTCGCATCTTTGGCGATTACGATGCCTCTTCTCTGCGCTGGCGGGGGCTCGTGTTCGACCGGTTTGACGGCTCGACATGGCGGAGCGACAGCCGCGACACCCTCGTTGCGGTGGACCACGGACACGTGGTTCTCGCCGCCGGAATGGGCGCGCGCGGCGGCGAACACCTCACATACGACGTCGAGATCGAGCCCGCCAATTCCGATACGCTATTTCTGGCCGGACGGCTGGAATCGCTCGACTTACCCTATCCGAGCCTTATCGAATCCTCCAGCGGCGCCTACCGCTTGCCGTACGCACCGTCCGGCGCGGTGCGCTACGAAGCGTACTGCCTGCTCGAAGATCCGATCGAGCAAGCCGGCGGGTCCCGCGGGACGCTTCGATTGCGCCCGGACGAGCGCGCGCGGGAGCTGCAGCTACCGGACCGGCTCGACCCCCGCGTGCCCGAGTTGGCTCGTGGTTGGGCGCAGGCTGCGCCCACCGACCTGGCGGAAGCCCGCGCCCTGGAACGCCATTTGCGTTCGGATTACGGCTACACGCTGGAACTGCCGCGCAAGCGTCCGGCCGATCCGGTGGCCGATTTCCTGTTCCGCCGCAGGCGTGGCCACTGCGAGTATTTTGCTTCTTCCATGACCATGCTGTTGCGCGCGCTGGGAATTCCAGCGCGCCTGGTAACCGGATTCGCGGGCGGCGTTTATAACCCGCTCACCGATCTTTGGCTGGTGCGGACCTCGGACGCTCACGCCTGGGTGGAGGCATGGCTGGAAGGCCGCGGTTGGACTTCCTTCGACCCCACGCCGCCCGCCGCCAACTCCGTGCGCAACACTTTGGAAACGCGCCTGGGCCTCTACCGCGACGCCGCCGACACGTGGTGGAGCGCCTGGGTGGTCGACTACAATCCGGTACGGCAGGGGATGTTGGCCGATCTGGTGGAGCGCAGCGCGCGCCACATGGGCGTGGACTGGATGGATTGGTCGGCGGCGGCGCGGCAATCGACCCACGCGCGGACGCCGCTTCCGGTGGTCGTGGACGCCGTTGCTCTGCTCCTCGGTTTGGTCTTGGCCGGACTGGGGTGGAAATCCGGACGGCGGTGGCTGCGGCGGACCGGGGTTCGAAGGCGGGTGACCGGAATCCGCCACGGCCGGTTGTCCGCGGACGATGCCACGGTCTTGTACCAGCGCATGTTAGAGCTGCTGGGGCGCCAGGGTTATCACAAGCCGGCATGGTTTACCCCGGCCGAGTTTGCCGGCACTCTGGAGCGGCCCGCTTGGGGACCGCGCGTGGCCCGGTTTACGGTTGCCTACAACGCCGCCCGTTTCGGCGCCGAGCCGGAAGCGTCCGCTCGTCTTTCGAAGATGCTGGACGAATTGGAGAGCGCGGTGGCGGGCCCCAAGTAACCGCGGTTAGGCCGTCGGGACCTCGCTCATGAGCGCCAGCGGATTGTGGCCGGGATCGCGAAAAAAGGCCATCCACAAATCGTGATCCGGCATGCGGGCGGAGGCTATCTTACCGCAAAATCGCACAATTCACGCCGCAGCGGGTTGCCTCGCGGGCTGGGCCGCCTACTGTGACAAAACGATGAAAGCGCCAGCCGGCCGATCAGTCGATTAGCATGGAGTGGTGCCACGCTATGCGGCCGTCGATATCGGCAGCAACTCCATTCGGATGGAGGCCGCGGAAGTCGTTCCCGGTCAAGGGACGCGGATTCTGGCCTCCGACCGCGAAGTAACGCGCCTGGGCGAAAGCGTGTTTCGCACCGGCGTGGTGAGTGAAGACGCCATGCGTGCGACCTGCACGGTTCTGGCGCGGATGGCGGTATTATACCGGCGGCTGGAGGTGATCGGGGTGCGAGCCGTGGCCACCAGCGCGATTCGCGACACGCGCAACCAGCAGACGTTTCTGGAGCGCGCTTCGGCCGCGCTGGCCGTACCGGTCGAAATCATTTCGGGCCGGGAAGAGGCGCGCCTGATCCACCTGGGGGTGGAGAGCAACTGGCCGCAGGGGGAGAAGCGGGCGCTCATCGTCGATATCGGAGGCGGCAGCGCCGAAATCATCGCAGTGGAGCAGGGGCAGTTGCGCGAGGCTTTCTCGCGGCCGCTGGGAGCGGTGCGGCTGAAAGAGATTTTCCTCGAAGACGATCCGCCCACGCCGCGCCAGTTGCACCGCATGCACCAGTTCATCGAAGGCAAGCTTTCCGAAGCGGTGCGGAAGCTGGGCCGGAACGGCTGGGAGCGGGCCATCGCGACTTCGGCGACGGCGGCGGCGGTCGCCAGCGCGGTGGCGCGGACGCCGCGCGCGGGGCGCGAGGACATCGATCGGCAGCGCGTTTCCACGGCCCAGGCGCGCAAGTTGTACCAGAAGCTTTCCGCGCGGGACGTGGCGGGGCGCCGCAAGGTGACCGGCATCGGGCCGCGGCGGGCGGAAATCATCGTGCCGGGCGTCGCCGTGCTGCAGGACTTTCTGGGCGCTTTCGGGCTGCGCGGCTTCTACTATTCGCGAGCCGGGGTGCGCGACGGCATCATCGCCGACCTGGCGGCGCGCAACGTGGGCGCCGAGCGCGCGCGGTTGAGCCGCGAGCAGCGCCGCGAAGTGGAGCAACTGGCGCGGCGTTTCGGCGTGCCGCTGGAGCGGGCGCGAGCGGTGGCGCACATGTCGCACCTCCTGTTTCTGGCGCTGCAGCCGCTGCACGGCTTGCCGGCGCCGTATGGAAAGCTGCTGGAAGCCGCATCCTACCTGGCCGACGTGGGTCACTACGTTTCCAGCTCCAGCCATCACAAGCACTCATATTACGTGATTGCGAATTCCGACCTGGCCGGATTTACGGAACGCGAGCGGCTGGCCATCGCCACCTTGTGCCGCTATCACCGCAAAGCGCTGCCATCGGCGATGCACAGCACCTTTCAAAACCTGCACACGGACGAGCGGCGCCCGCTGGCGCTGATGATTCCGCTGGTGCGCCTGGCCGACAACCTGGTGGGCGACGAGCCGCACCAACGCATCGACGGAGTCCAGTGCAAGCTGCAGAACGGCCACGTGGTGCTCGAGATTCGCGCCACCGGCGATCTGGACCTGGCGGAGTGGGGAGCCGAGCAAGCCGGGGAAGCTTTTCGGCAGATTTATAACCGGCCGATGGAAGTGGTCAGGGCGAAGGGGTAGCGCGGGCGCGAGGATCGCGGCGCACGCCCGAACTCAGTAGCCCCTCCGTTTGTCCACCACGTTGCGCAGCGGCTCGCCCTTGCGGTACCGCTCGAAATTGTCCAGGAACAACTGCATGGCGCGCTCGAGCCAGCCGTGGATGTGATCGGCCGAATGCGGCGACAGCAATACGTTGGCGAGGCCGTACAAAGCGTGGCCCGGCGGCAGCGGCTCGGTGTCGAAGACATCCAGCGCGGCCCCTTCAATGCGCCCTTCGGTGAGCGCCCGCACCAGGGCCAGTTCGTCGATCACCGGCCCGCGCCCGATGTTGATCACCACCGCCTCCGGCTTCATGGCGGCAAACTCGGGCTCTCCGATCATTCCCCGCGTTTCCGCGGTCAACGGTGCGCTCACCACAATGTAGTCGCATTGGGCGATCATTTTCAGACGCTCGCCTGGCTCGTACATCCGTTGCGTCCACTCGTCCGGCTGGGTCTGACCTACGGCGCGGCGCAACGCCAGCACCTTCATCCCCAATGAATTGAGCCGCGCCGCCACCGCCCGCCCGATATTTCCGTAGCCCACGATTCCGACGGTTTGGCCGGCAATCTCGCGCACGTCGAACGGGTCCCACACTACCGCCTCCTGGCTGCGCACCAGGCGGCGGAAACCCTTGGCAAAGAACAGGATCGCCCCCAGTGCGAATTCTCCCAGAGAGTCGCTGAACACGCCGCTCCCATTGGTCAGGAGCAGCGGCCTTTCCACTAACTCCGGAAACAGCACCTCGTCCAGCCCGGCCGAGCGCGCATGCACCCAGCGCACCCGCGGGCACAGGGGCAGCACTTCCCGCAGCCAGCCGTTCGAGCCCGACCAGTTCAGAATCACGGTGGCATCCGCGGTTACCCGCTCGAAAGCTTCCGGCGACGTCCCCACTGCCATGCTGGTCCCTTCGGGCAATCGTTCCAGCATGGCCAACTCCCTGTCCGTGGGATCTGCCAGTACCAGTAACGTGTTATCGTCCATGAAGAGAACCCTACCACATGTCGGATTTTTGGCTGGAATTGTCGCGCGTGGAAGAAGCCGCGGCGGCCCGCACCATGGGAATGGGCGATGCCAACGCTTCCCATCATGCCGCGGTGGAAGCCACGCGCGCCGCGGGACGGAACACGAAACTCAATGGCATCGGACAACACTAAGATTCGGCTGGCGGTAGTCGGCGCCGGCCAGTTCGGGCGCAATCACTGTCGCGTGGCGCGGGAATCGGCGCACGCGGAACTAGTGGCGGTGGTCGATCGCGATCCCGCTCGCGCCGCCGAAGGCGCTGCCGGCACGGCGCTGACCCTCGCCGAGGCGCGCGATCTGGCGGGCAAGGTGGATGCCGCCATTGTGGCCGTGCCGACAACGGCCCATGAAGAGGTCGCTTGCGCGCTGCTCGAAGCCGGCATCGATTGCCTGGTGGAAAAGCCCATCGCCTGCGACCTGGCTTCGGCCGACCGGTTGATCGCCGCCGCCGAGCGGCACGGCCGGATCTTGCAGGTGGGCCATCTGGAGCGCTTCAACCCGGCCGTACTGGAGCTGGAACGCCGCGCCCGGCTACCCCTCTTTTTCGAGGTACATCGGATGAACCTGTTCAGCCCCCGCAGCCTGGACGTGGACGTGGTGCTGGACCTCATGATCCACGACGTCGACCTGGTCTTGGCGTTGGCCGGCGCCTCACCGGCCGAAATTCGCGCCGCGGGCATCACCATTCTTTCCGAAAAGGTGGATATCGCCAACGTCCGCCTCCAATTCCCCAACGGATGCGTGGCCAATCTTACAGCCAGCCGCGTTTCCACCGAAAGGATCCGAAAGCTGCGTTTGTTTCAACCGCAGCAGTACCTTTCGCTGGATTACGGCCGCCAGGACCTGGCCGTTTTTTCGGTCGGCGCCAACCGCCAGATCGCGTTTGAACAGGCCGCGGTGGAGAAGGCGGAACCGCTGCAATTGCAACTGGATGCCTTCCTGGAGGCGGTGCGGACGCGAAATTCGCCGAAATGTTCCGGCACCGCGGCACGTCACACACTAGAGGTGGCGCTGGCGATTCTTGATAAAATCGATCAGCATAGGCACCTTGTCTCGCAAACTTTAGCCGCTGGATGGAAACCGTAGTTCAACGCCCGGTCGAACCCGACCTGCATCTCCTGACCGAGTGGGGAGATGCCGATGGACCAGTACGCCGCCGGAAGGCCGCGCTGGCTACTGTAGCGGTTCACGCAGCGTTGATTCTGACGCTGGCGGCGCTTCCCCCGATCACCGCGACCAACGATAGAGCCGAACCGGCACGGATCGTTACGCCGCTGATTGAGCCGCCTACCGAGCTGACCCAAAAGGCCCCCAACCGATCGAGAATTTCCGCCGAGTTCGAACTGCAACCTTCGGCCCCGCGCCCGAGGTTGAACCTGCCGCCAGGCCCGGAGCCGGCGCCCCGCGAGAAGCCGCGGCCCGCGGTGATTCCGCAGTCGCCCGCACCCAAACCGGAGGCGCAGATCTCTCTGCCGGAACCGCCCAAGGTGGATACTGGCGTCAAAGAGCCCAAAATCGAAGTGCCCCAAATCGCCCAAACGCCGCCGCCCCCACCGCCTTCGGTGGAGAAACCCAAGATCGTGCTGGAAAACCTCGGCGGGCCGAAAGCTCCGCCGCCACCGGGCCAAAGCAAGGTGCCGATCCCGAACATCTCAATTTCCGGCGCCATCCACAGCCAGCATGGCACCGGTTTGGGCGGCGCCACGATGGGCGGCGACCCGGGCGCGGCCGATCCCGATATTTTCGGCGGCATCCGCCAGCCCCCTTCCCCGGGCAGCCCGCTTGCCGGCTTCGAACTGAAAAGCGACCCGATGGGGGTCGACTTCCGGCCCTATTTGACCCAGGTTCTGGCCACGGTACGGCGCAACTGGATGGCGGTGTACCCGGAAAGCGCGCGGCTCGGGTTGCGCGGGCGCGTGGCGGTGCAGATTCGCATCGTCCGCGATGGCAAGGTGGCCAAGCTGGTGTATGCGCAACAATCGGGCTCGCACGCTCTGGACGAAGCCGCTGTGTCCGGCGTGAGCGCCTCCAATCCGCTCCCGCCCCTGCCGGGCGATTTCAAGGGCGACCATATCGATATCCAGCTCAACTTCGTCTATAACGCTCCCCACCGCTGACAATGTCCAGATCGCCACGTTTCGGGTCCGCCATGGCCGCGTACGCCGTACTCGCCCTTTTGGCCGCATTCACCCTCGACGGTGGATTGATGCGGGACGCCGTCTGGATCCTGCTGGCGGGCCTGGCGCTCAAGACCTGGATCGCCCAGAAAGCCGGCTGGTAGACCGGGCGGCGCGGGCTCGTTCCGTTCTGGAACGTCCTTGGCGTTCCAACCTGGAACGTGTTCGGCTTGTGAAACAAGGTATTAAGGTAATAAAGCCTGAAACTACTGCAATTACACCTATTCTGCATTTGGTAGTAAGGCTGCATTCTAAGCCTGCGACGGCCAGTTCGGGCCGGTCCTAAAGAAAAACAGGAAAAGAGGCCGAAGAACATGCAGGCTACCGGTGTGTCCGTACGCAAAGAAAAGCGAATTCCGCGGCAGGTGCGTGACCAGATTGTGCTGGCCCACCTTCCGCTGGTGAAGGCGATTGCCATCCGGGTGCACGAGAATCTGCCCGTTCACGTCGACTTGGACGACCTGGTCCACGCCGGCGTGCTGGGACTGTTCGATGCCGTTGCGAAATACGACCGCTCGAAGAACGTGGAGTTTCAGAGCTACGCCAAGCACCGCATCAAGGGCGCTATCCTGGACAGCCTGCGCCAGGTGGACTGGGCCTCCCGCGATATGCGCAAGCGCCAGAAACGAATCGATGCGGTGAGCCACGAGTTGGCCGGCAAGCTGGGCCGCAACCCGAACGAAAACGAACTGGCGCAGGGCATGGGCGTCAGCACCGACCGTTTGCGGCACTTTCAGACCGAATTGCTCAGCCTGGGCTTGGTCTCCATCGCCGCCACTCCCGATCCGGAGCGCGACCGGCCGCAGGAATTCGCCGCCAAAGCCGACTGGCAGCCGGATCGGATATGCGAACAGAGGCAGTTGCAATCGACGCTCGCCGCTGCCATCGGCAGTCTTCCGGAACGCTACCAGAAAGTGGTGATCCTGTATTACACCAACGACATGACGATGCGCGAAATCGGCGAAGTGCTGGGAGTCAACGAAAGCCGGATTTCGCAGATCCACAAAATGGCGCTGAAAAAGATGGCCACCGTGCTGCAGTCCCGCGGCATCCGTTCCGCCGGGGCGCTGTAGAGGGTAGACTGAAACCGGAGGGGGGACCAATCATGTCTATTCGACCGGTCAAGCGCCTGATCAAAGCCAAACCGACGCTGGAAGGCGCCGGGGTCCATCTACGCCGGGCTTTCGGCTTCGGCAATACTTCGGAGTTCGATCCGTTCCTGCTGCTGGACGACTTCCGCAACGAGAATCCGGAAGATTACCTGGCCGGCTTCCCGTGGCATCCCCATCGCGGGATTGAAACCATCACTTACGTGCTGGCGGGACCCGTGGAGCACGGAGACAGTCTGGGCAACCACGGAGCCATCGCGGCCGGAGACATCCAATGGATGACGGCGGGCAGCGGAATCATCCACCAGGAGATGCCCAAAGGCGACCGCGACGGCCGCATGCATGGCTTTCAATTATGGGCGAATCTGCCCTCCTCGCTGAAGATGACCGCGCCGCGATATCAGGAAGTGAAGGCCCCGGATATTCCCGCCGTCACCGACGACGACGGCACCTCGGTGCGAGTGGTGTGCGGCAACTTTTGGGGCACCAAGGGTCCCGTGGATGGAGTAGCGGCCGATCCCATCTATCTCGACGTATCCATCCCTCCGGGCAAACGCAAAACGCTGCCGGTGGAAACGACCCGCCACGCTTTTGCCTACGTGTTCGCCGGCGCCGGCAAAATCTGCAACGCGTCCGGGCCGCTGGCGGTGCCCACCGAAGGGGTCGGCTGGGCCGATACGGAGCCTCCCGCCGAGGCCGAGAATCGTTCCCTGGTGCTGTTCGACAGGGGAGACGAAGTGACGGTGCAGGCGGACGAGAACGGGATCCGCTTCCTGCTGGTCTCCGGACAGCCGCTCGAAGAACCGGTGGCCTGGTACGGCCCGATCGTGATGAATACCCAGGAACAACTTCGCGAAGCTTTTCGGGAACTGGATCGCGGAACATTTTTGAGAACCGGCGCCCATGCCTGAATTGGGCTTCGGCGCAACCGCCTGACGGCGGATGTTCACCGCGAACCGCCGCGCCGCCGCCCGAAGGCGCGGAAGCGTCGAGTAGAGACGCTCGACGCGGCACGCACGAGTGCGCCGCCACGCGGGCAATAGCGAGGTTATTCTTGCGTTGATCCCGATTGCTTCGACAACCCTCACGCAACGGTCCGTGGCGGCGCTTCCGACGCCACTACAGTTACCGCATCGTTTGCAATCGCGGACGCCGGCAGCGAAACCGACAGAGGCGTTTCATACATCTGCGCCCGGAACGGGAGCGATAGGAGCAGTTTATTGCCGGCGCGAACTTCGTAGGTGAGGGAGCGCTTGAGCTCGTCCACGGCGGTGGGGCCGGCGCCTGCCGGATCGAGAGCAAAGCGGCATCCGGTCTTGGTGGCGAGGTACAGCCTCTCGCGCAGGGCGAGGTCGTAGTTCGTATCGGTGGGAGTCAGATGCAGGCGGCGGAACGCCTCGCCGTAATTCACCTGGCTGGGACCGTAGGCGTTGGCGGTGTCGAGGTAGTTGATTAAGCCGTGTTTCGGCGGTCCAGAGGTGGGACGGACCATCGTTTTTCGTGGTCTGTCAGGCCCCCGCCAAGCCACAACGGCCTGACAGACGACAAAAGACGATCGTCTGTCCCACCTGGCTTCCCGCATGGATTCCCCATCAGTTGGGTCAGCCAATTTTCCTCAATACCTGGAAAATGCGCGGCGACATCAGGAGTTCGCAATCTCGGCGCTGCAGCCAAGAGTGGCTGCGTCACGTTGCACCCGTCAAGTCCAGTACTCACGGCACCGGCTTGTTTTAACGCCCATGGCGGAACAGGGGGGTTCGCCCCACCAAAAACCCGGTGAGTCACTGCCTCATTCGATACAGCACCGTTTGCAACGTCATATTACCCCTCTCCTGCTCCGTGATACGAATCTCGGAGACTGTGGAAAGAACGCGGCTCAGGCTGGCGATACTTGTTGAGAAGAACCGCGGCGCGCCGTCAGGACTGCCGGCCCAACGGAATCCTGGGGATGAGGTAAAGTCCAGCGCTCTCATGATGCGCTCGTAGTTCGAACGCTCGCGCAAATGCCGAAACCCGGCGGCATAGGTGACGGCGCCCTCGGGCGGCCTGGTGCCGGCGCGATCCAGCACGGCTGCCAGCAGACCGGAATCGTTACTGAGAAACAGAAGCTCTCCGCTAGCGGCGAAGAGCAATGTGCCGAGGCCGTCCAGTTGTTCGATCGGATGGCGGCCGGACCTTCCACTTACCCAACCGGCGCCGAGTTGGGAGGTAGTCCACAATTTTCCAGCGGCGGCGGCGAAAGAACGGCGGACCGAGTCCGGATCCCATGGAGCGGCACCGGCCAGTACGATTACCGAAGGCGTTTCAATAAACGCTTCGCCAGCCGGCAAACTGGATTGCACCAGCAGCAGAGCGCGGGCGCCGGTTTTGTCGAGCATGGAGCCAATGGCGGCCACGGAATCGGAGGCGCCGGGGCCGGACGGCAGGGGTTGCTCGTCGATGCGGGTTTCGAGGTCGCCTTCACTGCCGTTCGCGATGTCCGGCGAAATCTCGGCGGGAGCGTAGCGCCAGTCCGGCGATTGCCGCGCGCCGGCCCCGATCAGCTTCTGCACGATGAGGGCGGCGGTTTGGGAAGATTCGCCGGCGGGCGAGGCTCTGTACAGGCCGGCTTCGGGTGGGACCAGGGCCAGCAGACCGGGAATCGCGGAGTTGGGTTCCGCAGCCTCTGTTGAAGCGGGCGCACGGAGAAACATGCGGCTTTCGGCGATGCCATCGGCGGTGCGCTTCACATCGGCAACCGCGGCCCAGTAGCGGCGGACCGTGGAGGCGTTACGCTGGACCCAGTAGGACCGAAAGTAGACGCTCCTGACCAGCAGATCGAGGTTCATCACCAAGCGCAACTCGCCGGGATTAGAGGCCGCGGCGACGGCCTCGCGATACCACCGGTCGGAGGCGATGCTGGGGTTTGCCTGGCCGACACTCAAGGCGAGCGCCTGGGCCACCAGGTCGTCTCTGGTGGCCAGCAGAAGGTAGCCGTTGACGAAGGCAAAGGCAACGGTGCGCTTAGAGGCCGGGTCGGTGCGCAGATAGAACGGGGAGCCGGCGGCCTGGCGCTGCTCGAACTTGGCGCGGACGGCCCACAAGCGACTTTTCATGAGGTCGGCGGATGCGATGCGGCTGACGTACAGGAACTCGACGTCGCGAATCTGGTAAAGCGCCAGGGCGGAATCCGTGCCGGCAATCTCGCCGACGCTGGCGAGATCCGGCAGGAATCCCGCCGCCGCGCCGTACTGGCCGTAAACGTCCTCAAGCTTGGAGAACAGGTTGGAGCGGGAAAACGCGGCGTAGTTGGCGCTCGCGAGCCAATCGGCCTTCACCTTGGAGGCATCCCAATCGCGAACGAGACGGCCGAAATCGGGCGCTTCCAGGTAGAGCAGCGCGCCGCCGGGCATAAGGGTTGCCAGCTTTGGAGCGGGTGCGGTGGTCTGGAGGAACACGTATCCGGCGGCGGACAAAAGCAAGGCGAAAAGCAGCACGGCTCTTTTCATGGCGCACTCCTGGGAATTCGCGGACGCACGACCCGGTTCTGCTCGATCACGTTCTTGATGGCGGGCTGGCGCGAGGCGTTGCGGGTACGGCGATCCTGTTCGGCGGCGAGGGCGTTGCGCAGGCGGATGAGGGCGGCGCGCTGCGCCGGCGGCCGCAAGTCGATGGCGGCGCGAAGGTAGGTTTGGGCTGAAGAGAGGTCGTCAAGACGCTCGGCGGCGGCGGCGAGCGCTTCCGCAATGGTGGAGCGTTCTTCGGCGGTGAGCGGCAATGGCGCCAGAACGGAGGCGGCGTTGAATTCCATCCCCGGCGTAGCGGTTTCGGCCAGCGCCACCGCAAGGCTGTCGCGGCGCAGGTCGATGGCGGCGCGAAGCGCGCCCAGGCGCACGCGCTCGTCGGCGGGAGCGATGGCCAGGGCTTCCCGCCAGAGGCGGAGCTTGACCTCCGCGCTGGAGGCCGCGCGCGCCGCATCGATGCGTGCTTCTACTTGATAGGGCTTGGCCGCGGCATCGGGAGCGATGTCAGCCGAAGACAAGAGCGCGAGCTCGGTACCGGCAACGCCTGGCACAAGGTGCGGTGCGAGCAATCGAGCGGCTTCGGCCCGGGATTCGTAGGGCGCCTGGGTGTCGGTCACGGCGGCGGTGAGCAGTTGGCCCCGCTCGGTAGACCCGCCGGGCACGGTGCGCGCCAGCCGTACCTTAGCCTCCGAATCCCAAGGCACGGCTTTGATCCGCCGCCTGATGAAATCGGCGGCGCCCGCGGTCTTTCCATACTTACCGAGCAACTCGGCGGCGGGCAATAAGGTATCGAAACCGGCATCGGTATCGGCATCGTCGACCACCAGGGCCATGCGGTTCAAAAGCGCGACGGCCGCTGCGTCGTCGTTGCGCTGGAGTTTCACTTCGGCCAGACCCAGAAAGTTGGCAGCGTCCAAGTGCCCGCTATCGATTTCGCGATCGTAGAGGAATTCCAAGACCGAGCGGGCGGCGTTGTCGTCGCCCTCGTGCCGCAACGGAAGCGCGGCGTTCCGGAGACTGTCGACCGAGGGCGCCAATTCCGGATGCAGACGATATCGCTCGAGGAGCGCATCGAGACGGCCAGTCTTCGAAGCCAGCCGGATCTCCACCTGGTCTCGAAACGAATTGTCGTCCCAGGGGGACCGAGCGCCGGTGATGGGAGGCACATGGCTCCATTCGGCCGCAGCGCCGCTGACGTCGCCGGCATCGAGCAGCATGGACGTCAACTCGCAACGTGCCTGCGCCAGCATGTTTTCGGCGGCCTGCCGGTTATCGCCGGCGGTGGATTCGACTTGCCCGGCGCGAACCTGAACCAGATCGCGCTGGAGAGAAATCCGCTGCGCATCGGTGAGACCGGGCGCCCGCATCAGCGCATCCACGATCATCTCGGGATTGTCCATGGAGCGGCCAAGTTCCACCAGCCACGCGGTCCCCTCGCCGGATGCAATGGATGCTCGGGCGGCCGGCTCGATGAGCTCGTCCAGCCTGTAATCGGCATTGATCTGGTAGTAATCGCCGAGCAGATTGGCGATATCGCCGCGCAACTCGCCGAGCGCGCGGCGCTGGCCGATGTCGGTGAAGGTTTCGGCCACGCGGCCCCAGAACGGTTCGGGAACGCGCACGCCGCGGCTCTGAATGGCGAGAAAGGCGGCCAACGCGGATTTCCAACGGGCGACTGCTTCAGTGTGCCGGCCTTCGGACCAGAGCACGCGGGCGATGCGATCGTGAGCGTCGCCGCGGTCGCGATCGATCTCGAGAGCGTGTTCGAACTGCGCAATTGCCTTTGCGCCCCGGGCCGCCTCCGCGTACGAATCGCCAAGCGCCATGTAAGCGTTGGGATTGGCGGGCGCGGCCTCAACCGACGCCGGCAGCCATGCTTCGGCGGCGGCGTTGCCGCCAACGTTGCCGGCTGAGGCAAGGTAGTCGCCGTAGCGCGCGCCGTAATAGAACCAGACCGAGCCGACGATTACGGAGTCGGTCTTGGGCGGCGCCTGGAGGCGGTCGCCGATGGTTCGGGTATCGAGGGCCGCCTGGAAGGCCGCATCGATAACTGCGGAACGGTCGTTGAAATACTGGCCGGCGAGGGCGGTGTAGGCGCGGGTCCAGACCGGCGGTAAGGCGGCGCCGCGAGCGCGGAGGGCCGAGTACGCCAGGTCCGGGCGGCCGGCCGCGATGGCGGATTGAACGGCGCGGTTGCGGATGTCGGCGGAACCGTTGCCGCGGATGACCGCCAGCAACTCGTCGGGTTGGCGCGAGGCGAGCAGCGCGAGGTAGCGCGCCAGCAAATTGCCGGAGAGAGCGTTTCGCGCCAGCGCCTTTCGCATCACACGCATCTGGCTCTCGACGTCGCCGGCGGCGACGAAGGCCTGCGCGGCCTGCGCCAGCGCATTGGCTTCGACGGGCCGGCCGGGATTCGCGGCGGCGTACTGCTCCAATTGGCGGCCCAAATCGGCGTACAGCCCGCGTTTCGCTTGGAGGGTCACGAAGCCGGAGTCGACCAGGCGGGCCGTGGCCGTCATGGATTCGAGCCGCCAGCGCGCCTCCAGATCCACCAGGCCGGCGGCCTGGACGAGGGGCAGCAGAGTTTGAAGGCGAGCCAGACGGGGACTGGACGGCGCGCCAGCGTCGTCGCCCGAGTTTGCCATAGACGCGGAAGCGCGACTGCGCGGGAGACTGGCGGTCAACGCCCGCTCCAGTTGCATCTTCTCTTCCGGCGTGTAGGTTTGGCGGATGATTTCCGCGGCTGCTTGGGCCACCTGCTGGTCGACCCCAACGTCGGCGCCCAAGTGCGAGATCACGGCCTCCATGCGGCGCGCCCGCGCCATGATGCGCGCGTAGATCACCGCCTGGCCGGGGTCCTTGAACAGGTCGGAGGCGGCCAGGTTGGCGCCGCGGCCGGCGAAGGCTACCGCATCGGGCAGGATGCGCCACGATTCCAGGCGCTCGGCAATGGCGAAGTCGGCGCCGGCGGTTTCGGTTCGCGCGCCGATGATAGCGGTCTGCAGCGCACGCACGGCTTCGGATGCGCGGCCGGAGCGCGCCTGCAATTCCGCGACCTTGATCATCCACCGCGGATCGCGATAGGCCAGCTCGTAGAGCCGGCTGTAACTCTTGATGGCATCGTCGAACCGCATCAGGCGTTCTTCGAGGCGGGCTTTGGCTTCGAGCACATCGGCGCGATCCGGACGAGCCCGGATTCCGCGCTCGTAATCGGCGATGGCGGCCGGGTAATCTTCGGCGACGGTTTCGACGCGGCCGAGCACGATGGGCCAGCGATAATCGAGCGGCGCTGCGGCAATGGTTTTGCGATAGAACGCTGTCAACCGGGCGGTCTCGCCGTGGGCGACGGCGTAGGACGCGGCTTCCTTGGTGAGCGACTCGTCTTCGGGGTAGCTATTGATTACCTCGATGTACTGGTCGACGGCCGCGGCGTTATCCTTAAGCCGATCCAGCGCCGCAATCAAGCCGCGGCGGAGGGCCGCAATGCGCGCGATGCGGTCGACGGGCGCCAAAGGGGAATGCTTCAGGCGCTCGATGGCGGCAAGTTGGTAATCGCGAAAACCGCGATCGTCTTTGGCCTGGAGGTAGGTGTCGGCCATGGCGGTGAGGTACTCGGCGCGGAGAGGTTCGGCGGCGAGCAGCCCCGACAGTAGCGCGCGGGCGCGATCGAACTGGTCGGCGGCGGTGGCGATGCGGGCCGATTCGAGGGTGAAGCCGGCGGCGAGATCCGCGCGGGCATGTTTGGCTGCGTCCAGCAAAATACCGATGGCTTCGGCCGGCTGGTGGTTGCGTACGTGAAAATCGACGGCGCCGCGCACCACGCCGAGAATCAGGGGATGTTCGCGATAGAGGGCGTCGACCAGGCGCGCCGCGCCGGCGATATCCTTTTTCGATTCGAGCAGGCGCGCGTAGGTCAAGGTGAGGCGCATCTTGTCGACGGGGTCGTTGGCGATGGCTGCCAGACGCTCGCTGGCGCGTTCCTGAATGGCGTCGAAACCGAGGCGGCGAGCGGTCTCTTGAAGGTCGGTCAATGCGACGGACGATGTTTCCGCATTGGCACGCGCATCGAGCAACGTTTCCAGATCTTGCCGGCGCTGCTGGGCCTCCAATACGGAGGTGCGCAGCGACACGGCTTCGGGCGTTGGATCGGAAGCGATGGCGCTGGCGGTCGCCCGGTCGACAAGCTCGCGCGTCCGCGGCCGGCTCAAGAGGCGAAGCAGGCGAGCCTGCGCGCCACTCTCGCCATGGAGAGCGCCGGCGAGATATTCGCGGACGGCGGCGCGGTCGTCACGCTTGCCTTCGTAGATGGCGCCGGCTTGATAAGCAAACAGGCTCGGATTGTCGAACTTTTTGCGCCCGGTGGCGATCCAGCGCAGCGCATCGTTGTAGCGGTAATAGTCCCAATACACGGTGGCGGTATCGAGATACGCTTCCGGCCTGGCCGGCTGCGTGGCGGGCATGCGTTCCCAAAAAACACTCGCCCGGCCGAACAGCTCGCGATCGGCCAGGATGTCGCCCATGCGCGCCAAGATGTTCGGATCGCGCGGATTGGCGCGTTGCTCATAACCGGCAAGGGTGACGGCAACGTCGGTGTCTTCGGGATAGTACGCCGCCAGCGACCGGTAGAGCGAGGACGCCTTGGCGGTGAACTCGCTCCTGCCCGGATATGCGGAAGCCAAAGCGCGCCCTGCCGGCGCGGCGGCCTCGAAATGCGACAGCCATGCTTCCGCCTCGGCGGCAAATTGGACCGCCGCGGGATTCAAGGCGAGAGCCTGGTCGAATTCTCCCCGCACGATGGCGGGATTGGCGGCGCGGATCTCCGCCAGTTCGGGATAGAGCCGGCCCTGCCGGGAAAGCCGCTCGAACAACTCCGAGCGAAGCTGGGGATCGTAGAACCAGTATTGGCGGAGCAGGCGCTCGCCCGCCGCGGCATCGTAGGTTTCCTTGCGGTCATAGGCGTCCAGCAGGTTCTGCACGAAGGCCAGATCTTCGGGGAAGCGCTGGTGCGCATACAGGTTCAACTGGCGGTAGAGCACGGCATCCGGGTGCGTCTGGGAGACGATGTCGCGGAAGTACTGCTCGAGCCCGGTGCCGGAGAATAGGGCGATGGCGTCGCGGCTGATCTTCTCCAGCGCGCTCACCTGCCTGGTGCGCAGGTACCAGCGCGCGAGTTTGTGATACCAGGAGCGATCGGGGAACTTCGCGATCGCCTTGGTATAGACATCTTCCACGTCGCGCGACATACCGTTTTGTTCGAGGTAGGCGGCGAAGCGTTGGTAGAGACCGGCATCGTCGGGATTGCGATCGATCTCGGTCCGGTACACGCGCAACGCGTCCATGGGGCGCTTCAGCGCAGCCAGGCGCGAAAGATACTTGTCCAGCACCTGGACGTATTCGCCGGAGCGGGCGCCGGTGGGGTTTGGATTCTGTAGCGCCATGCCGATGCCCGCGTTTGGCGCGTCGGCATTCTCGGGCTGCGCAGCGGACGCCGCACCCAAACCGATCGGCACGCCGGAGGCTTTGGCTGCCAGTTCGCGCAGGAGTTGACCGTAGAGTGCAAATTCTTCGTTGGCGCGGCCGGTGCGCGCCAGAGCGTCGGCAATCTGCATCGCCACCGGAACGCGCGCATCCCCGGCGGCAAAGGCAGCCAGATAGGCGCGGCCGGCGCGAATCACGCTGGCATCGTCGCCATAGGCGCCGTATGCGGCGACGAGTTCGGCGCGCAAAGGAGCGCGGTACGCGGACTGTGGAAATTGCCGTTCGAGCAGCGTCACCAGGCGGGCCGCGGCGGCGCGATGGAAGTAGGCGCCTGACTTTTCGTTTTGGTTCCGATACTCAGACCGCGGCTCCGCTGAGTTGAGGAGCAGCGAGAGAATGCCGTTCAAGAAGCCGGGCGAAGAATCGACGGTGGCGATGTCCTTGTAAAAGGAGAGATCGCCCGCGCCGAACTGGATGGGCTGATCGGGCGCGGTGAGCAACAGGTTGGCCAGCCGGTACAAGGCTCGTTCCGCCTGCGCCCCACCGGCCGGAGGCACGCTGTAGAGAGCATAGTACAGGCGCGCGGCTTCGTTCGCATCCGGCAGCCGCTCGAAAAGTTGCGCCACGGTTTCGAGCTCGCCGGCCGTCCATGGCTGGCGGCCGGATTCGGTAGCCATGCGGTATAGATCGGAAGA
>JBKQVG010000235.1:0-7644 GCA_052325345.1 Bryobacteraceae bacterium | reverse complement strand
GGTGGGACAGACCATCGTTTTTCGTGGTCTGTCGGGCCCTCGCCAAGGCATAACAGCCTGACAGACGACAAACGACGATCGTCTGTCCCACCTCTGGGTCGGGTCATTTTCCCTGGCCACGCGGAATGCCGGGGCGACATCAGGAGTTCGGAGATTCGCCTCGGCGTTCTGGAAGAATGTTACGCGCGCTCCTCAGGGGCGGCAGGGAGCCTCCCTACAACCTCTCTGCCGCAAACCGGCACATCGCCAGTCCGTCCATCCAGTTAAACGGAAACCGCCCGGTAGTGTAATGCCCGCAAGGCAACGTAAGAACTTTGTGCGGCAACGCCATCTCGCGGTATGAGCGCAGCACCTGCCTGGAGTACACCGGCAGAAAGCTCGAATCGTGGCGTGCCCACACCAACAGGCTGTGAATGTGCCGGTCGCGCATGCGCTCCAGGTACACGGCGGGGCTGATGACCGACCAGTAGCGCCGCAGGTCGTCCTGCGTCACGGTTTCGCCGAAGCCCTTGCGCACGTGTTGCGTGGAGAGCCCGGTCCATACCACATCGGACGTGTACAGGGACACGTGATTGAAGATTCCGGTGCGCGCGCGCGCATCGTGCGCGGTGGCGATGAACGCCACGCAGGAGCCCAGACTCGTTCCCAGAATCCCCAGCCTAGCGTAGCCCTGCTGTTCCAGCCAGTCCAGGCAGGCGCGCACGTCGATAATCGACTGCCGGAAGGCGTGTACGGTGCGGCCGATGTTGCTCGACATGTGATAGTCGGCGCGCTCCAGCTCCTTTGGCATGCGCTCCGCGTGGTACGCCATGGTCATCCGCAAAGCGCTGATTCCGAACCGGTTGAGCAATTTGCACAAACCCAGGTGGCCATCCGTGCCGGCGTTCCATTGGGGCAAGACTACCAGTGCCCGGCCGTGATCCTCCCTCGCCGGAAACCAACGCGCATGGACGACATTATTTATTGCGTCGAACGAGCGCACCGGGCTGGTGAAGGTCAACTCGCCGTCGCCGAGCCCAAAATCCGCCGGCGTCTGGTAGCCATAGAAGCGGTCGCTATCGGCCCGGGCTTGAGCCGCAAACGTATCCAGGGCGGCGGCCGGGTTGGCGGGGTTGGCGGCAATGGCCGGAAACCCGATCGTGTTCAGCCAGTCCGTGCCCCATTCAAAGGGGCGCACGACGCGGTTCGTATCGCGAGTGGCCAGCTCACGCTCCCAGCGGTCGATCCATCGAGCGTAGAGTCCCGTCATGGTTCGGAGAATTCGAGTGTAACAAAAGAAAAAGCCCCGCGGCCGGCACAAGCGGCGCGGGGCTCGAAGCCTACAAGTAAGGAGGCAACTCACCCAAAGCGGAAAACTCTTAAATAACCCCTGCCGGCACGGCAGCACGTTGCCTGCCAGTCCGATTCGCCTCATCGGCATGGGGCCTGTCCCCATAAACGCTTGATTCCTCGATCTGCACGCCCTGGACCGCGGGGCCTGTCCCCGTTTTCGTAACACCGCCGACTCCCGAAATCCGAATCGCCGGCTCCACATTTCCACAGAACGCCTCCACCGAACGCCGCCAGAAAATTGGACGCGCTACAATCGAACCTGTGGGTTTGGCGCCTAACCCGGTACCCGCAGCGCTTACCCCACGCTCCCACTGTGGACGGGCCTTGGCCGGCTTTCTGCTCTCGGGCTTCCTGATGGCATTGTTGGGAGCCATCCTTCCCGCCTGGGGATACCATCGAGATCCACCCGATTTCGTCGCCGTGGGGAACGATTTTCTCAGTCTGGCGGTGGGCGTAATGGCGCCCCTGCTCTGGGCGCGGAAGTTGATTGCCGCCCGCGGACTGCCCCTGGCTCTCTGCCTCGCCAGCGCCGTAGCCTCCGTCGCCCTCTTGTACCTGTCCCTGGTCCCCCCTCCTCTTTCCAACTGGTTGCGCGCGCCGGGCCTACTGGTCTTAGGCGCAGCGGCGGGATCGCTCAGCCTCGGACTGTTCCGCGCCATCTCGCCGGCTTACCAGCACGATCCGCCCGGTACCGCCGTTCGCGGCGGCATCTTCTACGGTTTGGGTTGCCTCACCGCCACTCTATTGGTGGCAGGCGCCTTTTATGCCTACTCGGTGCGCACCATTCTGGTATTCATGGCAGCCATCCCGGCCTTGTTCGCCGTTCTATACGCCCGCTCCACTTTTGCCGCCCAGACGGAAAGCGTTCCACCCACGCTCCGCCAGGCCGTCCGCGATTTCCGCAGCCTCGGCGCCATTCTGATGGCCCTGTTGCTTTTCTTTCAGTTCGGCAATGAGTGGGCGGTGGCCGGCTGGATGCCCATTTTCCTGATTCGGCGCGTGGGCCTGAGCCCCGAAGAAGCCCTGCTGCTGCTGGCTTTCTATTGGCTCTGCCTGCTGGTGGGGCGTTCCATCGCGGTCGGGCTGCTGCCGAGAGTTCGGCACGGAGTGCTGCTCCTGGTCAGCGTGGCGGCCGCGCTGTTCGGCTGTCTGCTCCTTTATGTCGCTCCCAACGGCTTCGGCGCCGGCTCGGGGGCCTTCTTCCTGGGTTCCGGTTTCGCCAGCATCTACCCACTGATGGCCGAAACAATCGGACGCCGCTTTCCTTATTATCACCCTGGCTTCTTCAACGGCATCTTCTCGCTGGCGCAGGTGGGAGGCTTGCTGGCCCCGGCGTCGCTGGGCTACATCGCCTATTTCGGCGGTGTTGGCGTGGTCATCGGTATCCCCCTGCTGGGAACCTTCGTAGTGGCGGCATTGTTGGCGTTGATCTGGCTGGAATCGAAGGTGACCGGAAGATGAAAACGCGCGGCGAAAAGCAAATTCTAGCCACAGATAAACACAGATGAACACAGATAAAACGTTTTGTTCTAATATCTGCGTTCATCTGTGTTCATCTGTGGCCCTATTTCTTCTCGCCCTGGCGTTCGCCCCAGCCCTCTCTGCCGCCGACCTCGCCGGCCGCATCGATAAGCTGCTGGCCGATTCCCCCGCCGCCGAAGCCGCCTTTTGGGGCGTCGAGATTCGCGACCTCAAGACCGGCGAACTTCTCTATTCGAAAAACCAGGACAAGTTCTTCGTCCCCGCTTCCAATACCAAACTCTTCACCATCGCGCTCGCTCTCAACCGGCTGGGGCCGAACTACACTTTCGAGACGCGCGTGCAAGCCGGCGCGGCGCCCGATTCCGCCGGCCTTGTCGCCGGCGACTTGCGCCTGGTAGGCGGCGGCGACCCCGACCTTTCCGCGCGCTCCATTCCGTACGCCCCCGGCCCGGTGACCGGTAATCCCCTGGCCGCCATCGAAGATCTGGCCGGCCAGGCGGTGGCGCACGGCGTCCGGCGCGTCGCCGGCGGCATCGTGGGCGACGATACCCGCTATGTTTGGGAGCCGTACGGCGAGAGCTGGTCCATCGGCGATCCGCAATTCGAATACGGCGCGCCGGTCTCGGCCCTCACCGTGAACGATAATGCCTTCGTGCTGCGCGTCCTGCCCGGCCCCAGGGTTGGCGACCCCGCCGAACTGGAACTCGACCCGCCGCTTGAATACTACACCATCGACAATCGCGTGCTCACCGTCCCCCGCGGTGGTCCGCGGCAGGTTCACTTCGAGCGCCTCCCCGGCAGTTTTCACGTCGACCTCTGGGGCACTCTGCCGGTGGCATCCGCCCCTGACGATCTGGAATTGGGCATCGAAGATCCGGCCCTCTACGCCGCTCTGGCGTTCCGCAAGGCGCTGGAGGAGCGCGGCGTCACCGTGGATGGCGAAGCTCGCGCCCAGCACCGCTATCCCACCTGGAGCGACCCGGCGGCGGCGGCCTGGGTGGAACTGGCCCGCCGCACCTCGCCGCCGCTGCTCGAGGATCTGAAGATCACCGCCAAGGTCAGCCAGAATCTGCACGCCGAAATGGCCCTCCGCGCCGTCGGCCTCGCCCGGCGGGGCGAAGGCAGCCTCAAAGCCGGGCTCGCGGAGTTGAAGGACTTCCTTGCCTCCGCCGGCATCTCCCCCGACGGTTATTCGCTCAGCGACGGATCCGGCCTGGCGCGATCCAACCTGGTGACGCCCGCCACCGTGGTCCGGTTGCTGCGCTATATGTACGATTCCCCTTTGCGCGACGCCTGGCTCGACCTGCTGCCGCTCGGCGGGGAAGACGGCACCCTGATGTCGCGCTTCACCGATGGCCCGGCCAAGAGCCGCATCCGCGCCAAGACCGGCTCGCTTTCCCACGTCAGCGCCCTCTCCGGCTACGCCCAGCCGCCCTCCGGCGACTGGCTGGTGTTCTCCATCATCGTCAACAACGCCGCCGCTCCGTCCACTCAGGTGCGTGGCATTATGGACCGCATTTGTACTCTAATAGTGGAATAGAGCCATGCCAATATACGAATACCTTTGCCAGGATTGCGGAACGAAATTCGAGAAGCTGGTGCGCCGCCAGGCCGAAACCACGGACCTCGAATGCCCCAAGTGCGGCCAAAAACACCTCAAGCAGGAACTCTCCACCTTCGCCGCCCATGCTGGCGGCGCCAAGAGCCAGGACGCCCCCCAATGCCCCAGTGGTGGCCCCTGCGGCAACCCCGGCATGTGCGGCATGAACTTTAACTGAGGCCGCGCACCCGCCCCAAATAAAGCGTGTGCCGCCCCCCGGAGTTTCCGTGCGCCGGGCAACTCCGCACTTCTACCGCGAACCCCGCGCTCCTCCACAGTCTTTCGAACGCCGGATCGCGCGCCACGGACCAGATCGCCATCGAACCATTCGTCCGCAAAGCCGTGCGGGCCGCTTGTAATCCCGCGCGGTCGTAAAGCCGGTGGTTGCCATCCGCGCTCAATGCGGCCGGTCCGTTATCCACATCCAGAATGATACTGTCGAAACCACCCCGCGCCTCGCCGATCGCGTCTCTGACGTCCCGGAGCAGAACCGTCGCTCTGGAATCTCCTGTGCCGTTGGCCGCAAACTTGAATCCAGGGTTTCGATTCCAGGCGATTACCGCGGCCGCGATCTCGGCAACCACCACGGCGGCGTCGGGAGCGAGAGCCGCCAGCGCCGCTTTCAACGTGAACCCGAAGCCCAGCCCGCCGATCAGAACGCGCGCGCCCCGTTTCCCTTTCAAATGCGCGCACGCCAACTCCGCCAGTTGCTCCTCGGATGCGTGCTGGCGGGTCGACATGAGCGTCGCGCCGTCCACCCGAATGGTATAGTCCCCGTCGTGTTCCCAGAGCGAAATCGCCTTACCGTCCGCTGTGACCGCTTTCTCGACCGAAACCCATCTCTTCACCTGTGAACCTCCCCTCTATCCTCAACCTATCGCCACCAGCGTACCGCGGGAGGCTGGCCCCTCTTCGTGGAGCGGACTCTCAGTCTGCCACGCCGGGACTCCTCCCGGCGCTTGTCTCGACTAACTCGCCCATCTTTCCTGGCGAACGGGGGAACCGCCCGCCGCGAGCCGACGACCGTGATACATGGCTCAACCCGATTTCCACAACAGGAGTTCGGAGATTCGTTTCGGCGCATCCCTGCGGACAAGCCAGGTGGGACAGACGATCGCTATTTGTCGTCTGTCAGGCTATTGTAGCTTGGCGGGGGCCTGACAGACCACCAAAAACGATGGTCTGTCCCACCTCTGGATCGCCGGAACACGGCTCAACCTAAACTCCACAACATCGGGAATTCGGAGTCTCGGCGCATCCCTGCGGACAAGCCAGGTGGGACAGACGATCGCTATTTGTCGTCTGTCAGGCATTTTTAGCTTGGCGGGGGCCTGACAGACCGCCAAAAACGATGGTCTGTCCCACCTCTGGATCGCCGGAACACGGCTCAACCTGAACTCCACAACAGGAGTTCGGAGATTCGTTTCGGCGCATCCATGCGGGAAGCCAGGTGGGACAGACGATCGTTCTTTGTCGTCTGTCAGGCATTTTTGGCTTGGCGGGGGCCTGACAGACCACGAAAAACGATGGTCTGTCCCACCTCTGGATCGCCGGAACACGGCTCAACCTGAACTCCACAACATCGGGAGTTCGGAGTCTCGGCGCTGCAGCCGGAGCGTCTGCGCCACGACCGTTGGCGGGCCAACTTTAACCCCTATGCCCTGCTCTCGCCTTCGCCGCGGGTCTGGCTCCGGTTCGCCAATTCCCGGGATCCGGCATCTCGCGCCGATCGAGCCGTTATCGTCCGCCGCAGTAAAATATCTTGTCGCCGGTTTCGTCTACACGAAGGAGAGGATGAAGTGCTGGCCATGACCCGGGATCGAGCGGAGCAGGACCAGCGCCTTTCGTGGGCCTTCGAGAGGGAGAGGCGCCGTCTGCTCGCCTTCATCCGCAAACGCATTCCGGATGAAATCGATGCCGAAGATCTTCTGCAAGACGTTTTTTACGAGCTTGTGGAAGCCTACCGGATGATGAAGCCCGTAGCGCACGTAGGGGCTTGGATGATGCAGGTGGCCAAAAACCGGATCGCGGATTTGTTCCGCCGCGGGAAAAAGCAAGTGGTTGAAGACGGAAGCGGACGGATACTCGAAGATCTGCTGCCTTCCCCCGATGCCGGCCCGGATGCGCTTTACGCACGCGGTGTCTTACTGGCCGAGATCGAAGCCGCGCTGGGCGAATTGCCGCCAAGCCAGCGCCAGGTCTTTCTGGCGCACGAAATCGACGGGCGCAGCTTCGCCGGGAGGGGAGAAGCGGGACGGAGGGGAGAAGCGGGACAGCCTGAACTTGCACCTTTTCACGCTGTCGAAAAGGGCGCAATCGGCTCCGTCCCACTTTTCGCTTTTCCCGGTTCTCGCTGCGGACGCCCCGCCCGCCGCCATTGGCGGCCGAATCTCCGCTCCATTTCCTCCACGAACGTCACCGGACCCAGCGGCGCTGCGGCGTACGTTGCCCGGCGGAGTTGCTGCCACTGCCGCATATCGTCTGGCTGGCGCAGCGCCTCCCGCCACCACCCAGCGCCTCCCCGCTCCTGCCAGTAACTCCAATCCAGCAAAGCGATTGCCTCCGCCTCCGGCCCCCGCACGTGGGCTTGGGCGCTCGACCACCTCCAGTCTTCCGGAGCATCCACGATTCCTGCCCGCACCGGGTTCCATTCCACGTACCGCACTGCCGTCAACTCCCGCTCTGCCGCCACCGGACAACTGAAGAACCGGTTCTGCCACAGATGGCCCGTGCGCCCCCGCCGCGCGTTGAGATACTGCGCGTACCTCCCATGCACGCGGCGGAACAGCACCGCCAGCGAATCTTCCCGTTCTGGCACGACTACCCAGTGGACGTGATTACTCATCAGGCACCAAGCCAACACCCGGACGCCGGCTTCCTGGCGCTGCCCCTGGACTAAGCGCAGGTAGATCTCGCGATCTGCTTGAGAGAAAAACACATCGCCGCGGTTCACCCCCCGCTGCGTGACATGATAGGCGACTCCTGCAAGGACACAACGTGGATTTCGGGGCATATGCCAAACAGTGCCTCGCTCGATCCCAGATTCTCCGAAATTGTGTCAGCCTGCTGCGTCCCCTTTTCGATGCTTCGAAAAGGTATTAGTTCAGGCTGTCCGAGCGCCGGGATAAACCGGCATGCAGTAGGGAATGAAAGAGTCCTGCAGGAAAGGAGTAGCGAACCACCTGACCTCCAGTCTTGCGGCGGCGGTCGCGAGGCCGCAGCCGAAGCGT
>JBKQVG010000234.1:0-7111 GCA_052325345.1 Bryobacteraceae bacterium | reverse complement strand
GCCGGTTTAGGCATGCTGGTCGGCAAGTTCCCGCCGCAACTGCCCGCCGTTGAGGACCATCGCCAATGCCCGTCGAGCCCGTCGCCGTCGACCACCCCCCGCACCCACTACACGCCCTGGCCACCTTCGAGCTTGACGCCTACCGCCACCAGCTAGAACGTGCGATCGAGGATCTAGACGCCCAGAACCCGGTCCCCCCGGCCCGGCACGACCTGCAAGCCAGGCTCGACGCCGTCCTAGCCGAGCAGCAAGCCCGCGCCAAGATCGCCCGCTTCTGAGGACTCTCAATGATCGTGGATCATTACCCCCCATCCGGCGGGTGGTAAGTATCCACAATGTTGGACGTTGCCTACCGGCGGATTCGCTCCGCCCTCGCGGCCCGGCACGGAGAACCGCGCCTGGCGGATGGCGGCCTCTGCGGCTTTTCGGTGATCGCGCTGGGGAAACTGGGCGGCTGCGAGTTGAATTACAGCTCCGATGTCGACCTGATGTTCGTGTATGGGGGCAGCGGCCAAACCGACGGCCCGATGCCGGTCGGCAACAAGGAATTTTGTAAGAAAATCGCCAACCAATACACGGCTTTGCTCTCGGCGTATACGGCCGAGGGGCCGTGCTATCGCGTCGACCTGCGGCTGCGGCCGGACGGCACTTTGGGCGAGATCTGCATTTCCGGTGAAGGCGCGCGCCAATATTACGAAAAACGGGCGCGCGATTGGGAAAAGCAGATGCTGATCAAGGCGCGGGTGGCGGCGGGCGACCAGGAACCCGGGCGCGAGCTGCTGGAATTCGTCGAGCCGCTGATCTACCAGACGTCGCTCGATTTCCGCGCGGTGGAAGCGGTCTCGGAGACGCGCCAGCGCATCACCGAGAAGATGGCCTCGCGCCGCCTGGCGTCGGGCGGCGTGGACGTGAAGCTGGCGCCCGGCGGAATCCGGGATATCGAGTTCCTGGTGCAGTGTTTGCAGCGGCTGCATGGCGGCCGGGAGGCGTGGGTGCGCCACGGCGGCACCATGATGGCGCTGTTCCGGCTGCGCGACAAAGGCCTGCTTTCCGATGCCGAATACGGACGGCTGGCCAACGCCTACCAGTTTCTGCGCAACCTGGAGCACCGCCTGCAGATGGAAGAGGACCGGCAGACCCACACGTTGCCGGCGGATGAGGACGCGCTGGAATCGGTGGCTCGCCGCATGCCCGGCGGCGGCGATGCGCTGCCGACCGCCGACGCGCTGAAGCGGAAGTTGGCCGAGCACCAGGCCGGAGTCCAGGAGATCTACGAGCGCGTGATTCACTCCCAGCAGCCCATGTACTACACCATGCCGCCGAACACGCATCGCGACGGGGCGGCGGAGGCGTCCGCGGAGGAACCGGAAGAAACGGAATTGGGGGCCGCGCCCGCCACCAACCTGACCCGCTTTCTGGACGAGCGCGCGCCGCGCCTGGCGCAGATGGTGGCCGGGACCAACCTGTACCGCGGACGGGAGCGTTTCCAGCATTTCCTCGAAAAGGCGTTTGCGCAGCCGGAGATCCTGGAGCGGCTCGACGGCGACGGCAAGCTGGCCGCCGGCGTGCTGGATATTTTCGCTCACAGCCCTTACTTCGCCGACGACCTGCTGCGCTACCCGGAACTGCTGGACGAAATCGGCGAGCCCTTCCAACTGGAGGGCGGCCCGCTGGTGGATGGGGCGGGGCTGCGGCGCTTCTACCGGCGCCAGATGCTGCGCATCCAGAGCGAGAGCCTGCTTCGGGCCGCGCCGATCTTCGATACGCTGGGCAAGACCTCGGTGCTGGCCGACAGTATCATCGCCGCCGCGTACGGGGTAGCCGTGAGCGAGGCTCCTCCACCGGCTTCGCCGGCGTATCATGCCGACAACCAGATGATGGTGATCGCCCTGGGGCGGTTGGGAATGCGCGAGTTCGACCTGGGATCGGACGCGGACCTGGTGTTCGTCCTGCCCGACGCCGACGCGGCGGAACACGCCTTCTGGCACGAAGTGGCCGAGCGCATCATCCAACTGTTGAGCGCGTATACCGGCGAGGGCCTGATGTTCACGGTGGATACGCGGCTGCGCCCCAATGGCCGGGACGGGGACCTGGTGCAGACCGAAGACACCTACAAGAGTTATTTCGCGCAGCGCGCCGAGGCCTGGGAAGGCATCGCTTACATGAAGACGCGGGGCGTGGCCGGCGACGTGGAACGCGCCACCGAGTTTCTGCACGAGCTGCAAGACGTGGACTGGCGCCGCTACGGGCAAAGCATGCGCTCGCGCAAGGAACTGGCCGAAATGCGCGCCCGCCTCGAGCGCGACCAGGGACCGCGCAATCCGCTCAAGGCCGGCATGGGCGGCTACTACGACATCGATTTCGCGTTGATGTTTCTTCGATTGAAAGGGGCCGGAATCTTTTACAAGTCCCTGAACACGCCGGAGCGCATCGACGTGATCGAAAAGATGGGCCACCTGGACCGCGAGGACGCGGATTTCCTGCGCGAGGCCGCGGGATTTTATCGCGCCATCGACCATGGCCAGCGCCTCTCCGCCGGCCACGCCGAGGGCAGCCTGCCCACCTCGCAAGCGCAAATGGAAACCCTGACGCGGCTGGTGCGCCGCTGGACGCCGGAACATCTGCACCAGAAGCGGCTCGACGAAACCCTGCGCGACATCCGCCAGCGCACGCGCGCCCTGTTTAATGGCTTTTTCGGGCGCTCCTGAAGCCCACGTCATGGCGACGGCATTCACCGCCGGCGAGCTTTCGGCGAGCGCCCGCCGCCGGGCGGTGGAAGCGGACGCCGGGCGCATCGAAACCGAGCGGCTCGACGTCTGTCCCGCTCTGAGGCTGTTAGCCGCCACGCTATTGCTTTTCCTGCCCCAGCTTGCGGCAGCGGCCACGGTGCGGGTTGCGGTACGCGGCGCCGGCGTGGTCCAAATGCCGCTGGAGCGCTACGTGGCCGCGGTGCTGGCCGGTGAAGGCGGCGTGCTGCAATCGGAGTCGGCGCTCCAGGCGCTGGCCGTGGCGGCGCGCACTTACGCCGTGCGGCTTAAAGGACGTCACGCGAGCGACGGCTACGATTTCTGCGACACTACCCACTGCCAGCGAATCGAGCCGAACGGTATCACCCCGCGCCTCGAATCCATCGCGGCGGAAAGCGCGGGGGAGTTGTTGTGGTACCAGGGCAGGCCGGCATTTACGCCTTACAGCCAGGATTGCGGCGGGCGCACCGAAGACGCCGGCGCGGTCTGGCCTGAGTTAGCCGCACCGTATCTGACCAGCCACGCGGATCCCTACTGTTCACGCGGGCCTTTGGTATGGCACGGCAGCCTGGATCCCCGCAGGGCGGGCGAAGTCTTGAGGCAAGCGGGATTGCGGGCGCCGCGGCTGCCGGAACGCATCGCGATCGCGGAACGTACGGCTTCGGGCAGGGCGCGTACGCTGACGCTTTCGGGCGGAGGAGAATCGGTGCGCATCGCCGCCGCGTCGTTCCGCCTGGCAATCGACCGCGAGCTGGGCTGGAACACGCTGCGCAGCAACTTCTACGAAGTGGAGGGGAACGGCGGCCAATGGGTGGTTCAGGGCAAGGGCTCCGGCCACGGCGTTGGCTTGTGCCAGCGCGGCGCGGAACAAATGGGCTTGGGTGGGGCTACCTGGCGTGAGATTCTGGCGTTCTATTATCCCGGCACGGTGGTAGGCCTGACGGGCCGGGGGCTCGCCTGGCAGCGGCTTTCGGGCGATCGCATCACCCTCATAACGGCACGCCCCGCCGCCGACCGCGTTGTGCTTTCCACCGGCGAGCGGCAGTTGCGCCTACTGGCCGCGCGCACGCACTGGCCGCTCCCGGACAAGATCGAGCTGCGTGTGTTCCCCGATCTCGAAACCTTTCGCGACGCCACCGGCGAACCGGGCTGGGTAGCGGCGCATACCGTGGGGCGCCGCATCGACGTGCAGCCGGTGGCCACGCTGGCCAGCCGCGGCGCGTTGGATTCTACCATCGGGCACGAACTGGCTCACGTGCTGGTGGAATCGCAGGCGGCGCCGGGGCTGCCGCTGTGGTTTCGGGAAGGCCTGGTGGAGCATCTGGAGCGCCGGGGCAGAGCGACGGCCCCGCCGCGCGCACCCACTGCCGCGGAGCTGCTGGACCGGTCGAATGTTCAGGCCGCGCGCCGCGCCTACGCGCAAGCCGAGGCGGAAGTAGCGGCGCTGGCCGGCCGCTATGGCGAAACGGCCGTATTGGATTGGGTGAGGCGCGGTTTGCCGCCCGAGGTGACGAATGCGATCCCCAGCCAGCCCGCCACGAAGAGCAGGTAAGCGGCGGCGGCGCGGACCACGAAACTGGCCATTTGCAGCGAGAAGCCGGAGATCTCCGGTATCCACGCCAGCAGCTTAAGCGGCACCCACACCGCCATCCACAACAGCACCGGCGCTTCCAACCAATAGAGCGGCTTCCGCCACCGCGAGCCCAACGCCAGAAAGCCCCGCCACCCCACCGAGGCAATTCCCGCCAACATGGGAAGCCATAATACCGGCAGCACCATCCAGCGCACCAGCCACAGCGCGATATCGAATGCGCGCAACACGGCTGCCGGCCGCACCGGCTGGCGCAGCTTCAGCGTGAACCAGGACGCGGTCTTGGCCGCCCAGGAATCGCGCGACTCGGTCCAGCCATCGAGCGCGAGGTAGAGGAACAGCAGTAACATCGCCGCTACGGCCAACGGGAGAAGATGCCGCAGCGCCGTACGCCAGGCCGCCAGCACCGGCGCGCGGGTTGCCGGGGCGAAGTAGAGGAACG
The DNA here is from genome assembly GCA_052325345.1 of Bryobacteraceae bacterium. Lineage (GTDB taxonomy): Bacteria > Acidobacteriota > Terriglobia > Bryobacterales > Bryobacteraceae > JBEKYD01. The sequence goes on along the minus strand of JBKQVG010000234.1, from coordinate 2,331 downwards.
CAGCGCCGTAACACCAGCTTCCCAGGCAGACCAGCGCCAGCGCCACCAGCGCGCTCCAGGCCAGGGCCGATGCGCGCCCTTCGCCCAGGCCGAGCCAGTAGTAACCCAGCCAGAGCAGCAGCACGTTGGCCAGGGCGTGAGCCAGTGCCGGCTTGCCGATAGAGAGCTTCATTTCACCTCCAGCCGCCGGCTCTCGCTGGTGGACATGACGCCGGGCTGGTACATCGGCCCCACCCGCGCCGGGCTTACCTGGAACGCGCCCGGATTGACCACTTTGAGCAGGTAGAAATAATCCTTCTGCCCTTCCGCGAAGTACGTCTGGAAGATCGCCAGGCGATCGTCGTGCAATTCACGGCGCGTGAACCAGTATTCCCACCACGGCGGGCGGTTGCGCAGTTGATAGACGTTGTCGCGCTCGATGAATTCGGCGCCGGAAGGGATCGGGTCCTCAATCATGAGGTAGCGCCACTCGGAGCCGGTCACCGTGAGCCGGACCGCCAGAATATCCCCGACCGCGACCGGGCCGTTGAGCGGGACCGTGTCGTAGACGATGCGATCGCCCTGGCGGTTCTGGACCAGGCGGAAGTAATCGCGCAGCAGGTTGAGGGAGACCGTGCCGGTCTTCTGGAAACGGCCGGCGGTGGAATAGGCCTCGGTGCGGGCGGAATAATAGAGACGGCCCTGCCCGGTGACGCTCACGCGGATGTGGTTCGAGCCCGGCTGGAGCTTGCTTTCGTCGAGCGCGATTTCGGGCCCGGCTTCCACTCCGTTGGGCCCGGCGAGACGGTCGATTTTTTGAGCCAGCACGGTCTGGCCGTTGACCTCGACCGTCGCCGTCAGATTGGGCGCGAGCTCGTGCGAAGCCTTCAGATAGTCGCTGAGCCCGTAGATCACCATGGCGGTTTGTTTGGTGGAGTTCCACCAATAGCCCTCGTTGCGGTGATTCATGAGCCAGAGGGCGGCCTTGGGTAGCAGCGGGCTGGCGGGCTTCTGATGCGCCAGCAGCTTGACCGCGTAGGCCGTAGCTTCCGGCGTGGCATCGTCGGAAAAGTCCAGCAGGTCGTCGCGCGTGGCCGGCCACCAGGCCTGCCCGGCATCCTGTTTGGCGGAGCTTTCGAGCGTGGCGGCGATGTCGGCGGCGTGAGGCGACTTGGTCAGCTCGAGCGCCAGGCCGAGCACGGCCAGTCCGTATGGCGAAAGCCTGGCACGATTGGCGTCCAGCTCGTTCAACACCGCCGCATCCGGCTGTCCGGCGGCGGCCAGCGCATACGCCATATAGGCGCGCAGGTCGCCCGCCAGCTTGGGATCGGCGGCCAAATCCTTGCGAAGCCAGCCGGCGCCCTTCGCGATGGCGTCGTCTTTCACTTCGACCCCGGCGGCGCGCGCCTGGGCCAAGCCCGCCACCACGTAGGCAGTCATGAAGGGATGGCTGTCGTCGGTCTGCCACCAGCCCCAGCCGCCGTCTTCGTGCTCGAAGTCGGAGAGCCGGTCGAGGCCGGCGCGGATCTTATCATCCAGCGATTGCCGGTCTACATCCACATTCAGACCGAAGTCGCGCAGGGATTGCCGCACCACCACGTTGGGCAGAAAGCTGGACATGGTCTGTTCCACGCAACCGTAGGGGAACGAGGTCAGGTAATCGAGCGCGCCGAACAGGGCGCCGGCGATGGAAGGAGAAAGGTGAATGGTGAGCAGGCGCGAGCCGGGACGGATCTGCGCCGGGAAAGCGAGATCGAACGCGGCCGTGCCGCCGGGCGCGACCGTTCCGCCGCGGGCGCCGGTGAGCTTCACCCCCGGGATTTCGACCGGCAGATCCAGCTCCATGGCGTCGGACTCTTCATCGGTGAGCGCCTTCGCGACGATGGTCGCGCCGCGCACCGCGGCCGGCCGCACGCGCCAATCGAGCTTCGCCTCGCCGCGGCTCGGGATTTCGACGTCGCGGGTTGCGCCATCGAGCACTTCCAAGCCTTTCAGGTCGAGCGATACGCGCGCGGTCTTGGCGCTGGCGAGATAGTTGTGTACCAGGGCGGAGATCACGATTTCGTCGCCCTGAACGAAGAAGCGCGGCGCCACCAGGCGCAGGATCAGGTTCTTGCGCACGATGGTTTTGAGCGTGGCCGCGCCCACCTTGGTGTCGGGCGTAGCGCCGCGCGCGGTGGCGCGCCACGTGGTGAGGGAATCCGGGAATTCCACCTTGGCCTGGGCGCGGCCGTTGGCGTCGGTGGTGATATCGGCCGCCCAGAAGGCGGTATCGGGAAACGCCTTGCGGATCTTGGGCTGCACCAGCCGGTCGGGCTTCAACTGCGCCAGCCGGAGCGGGCGGCGCAATTC
>JBKQVG010000233.1:0-30617 GCA_052325345.1 Bryobacteraceae bacterium | reverse complement strand
ACGCTTCGGCTGCGGCCTCGCGACCGCCGCCGCAAGACTGGAGGTCAGGTGGTTCGCTACTCCTTTCCTGCAGGACTCTTTCATTCCCTACTGCATGCCGGTTTATCCCGGCGCTCGGACAGCCTGACGTGAGCCCTTGGCTTTTCGCACTAAGTGGACGGACCGCTCCGTCCCTACTTCGAATTTTGCGTCCGCAGGGCGAGTTTCGGCCATCGCCATCTTCCATTCGAACCAGGCCCCGTTCCGGTCTACGATTCCCGTCGCGTCGAATGGTCCACCCGGCCAGAACTGGCGCCAAGCGCCCGCGCGTTGTCCTGTTCGCCGGTCGGATAACCCGCATCCGGGCACCGATGGTCCCGCCCTGCTGCCACCAGCGAGCGGCCGGGTTCTGGTTCGATGCACCGGGCCGCTGTCGAGCGTGCTGCTACAAGGGTGTCCGCTGGATTAGCGGCCGGAGGGCGGGCGAAATGCAAGTCATCCAGAGTGCTCCGTCCCTATTCGGCAAAATGCAAGGGGCTCAGGTCAGGCTGTCCACTTCGGCCAGTCCACTTCGGCCAGCAATCGTCGCCGCGCTCGACCCGCTGCCTGACGAGACGGTGATCGACGGCGAGGTGGTCGCGCTCGACGCTGAAGGCCGGCCGTCGTTCAACGCGTTACAGAACTTCGGTTCCGGGGCATCGGTCGTCTACTATGTCTTCGATGTCCTGGTGCTTGGCGGGCGGGACGTTATGTCGGAACCGCTGACGGCCCGCCGCGAGTTGCTGCGGGCGCGCGTTCTCCCCGCCCTCTCCGAGCCGGTCCGCAAATCACCGATCCTGGACGCCAGCGCGAGCCAATGTTTACTACTCAACGACCACAGTTTTGCCGGCTTCAATCTGGACCTTTTTTTCGACCTTGTTTCCGCCAGATAGAGGTTCGATTCTGACGGTATATTCTCCCGGAGGCAGCAGCAAGCCTTGGGCAAAGTTGTCGAATTCGTCGTTGTGCCCATAGTATTTGTTATTGATGTAAACAGCGGCGTATTTATCCGGGCTCTTGGTGCGCAGCGTCCCAAAAGGACCCTTGGGAACCGGCAGCGCCTTTAACGTTTGCCGCACGATGGTCGTCTTGCCGGCCGCCAGGTCCACCGCGGTCACCACTTCTTCATAGCGCGGATCGACCAGCCGGATTTCATGATGCCCTGCAGGCAACGCGTACTTTCGGGCGACACCGAAGTTCGCCGCCGGTCCCACGTATTTGCCATCCACGAAAACACCGGCGCGTCCGGGGTCTACCTTGATTTTCAGGTAGGCCGACGCCGGCGACTGGGCTACGAGTCCACTGCATGCAAGTAGTAGAATTGCCACGCATTGACCCGCGGGTTGCGCCAATTGCTGTCTCAACATTTGCAGATCTCCTTATTCTCCCGGGTGAGAGCCGCCAGCAGCGGCGCTGGGACCGGGGATTTGCCCGTGACAGGGCGCCCGGCTACGACAGAAGTCGGTCGATACGGCATGGCGGATTGAAACCGTTTCAGTCGTTCAACTCGTTACTCACGTTCGGCTCCATGAGCCGCCGCCCTTACCGTTGAACGCGTGATTCGGACCCGTCACGTTCCGAACCACCGCGTGGTCCCCATAAATATTATGCACGTTGTTGCGGTTTTCGGTGCTCCCGCGAGTTCATCTCGTGGCCTCGTTGCTGAAGCGCTGGCTGCTGGGCACGCACCAAGGTGCGATCGGCAAGGAACACCTGGACTACTACCTGGACGAGTTCACGTTTCGCTTCAATCGACGGAAATCGCGTAGCCGAGGAAAGCTCTTCCTGCGCCTCGCGGAGCAAGCCGTAGCGGTGGGACCGACGCCGTACAAGTCGATGGTGAAATGCTTCGCCAAGGCTGACGGGGGGCGGGAGGATAGCTTCAAACTTCAGTGGAAGATTGCTTAGAGATCGGGTGTGCTTCTTCGTCCTTGCCTTCGCCGACTGTGCCGGATTGTTCGGCCGCAAAGCTAAGGCCCTCATCTGAAGGGCATCCGGGGGAGGATGCCAAAAGAATTTGGATCTCCTCCTTGTGCGCCCAAGAGAATTGGCATAATATCCTTATGATATCTTTATATCCGCTCCTGTGCACCCCACGAGGCGGTGACGCGATGGACGCGTGATTGACAGCATATCGCGAGTGCCTGTGACCAGGAGGTTTGCTTTATGCCTTTGAGCAAGAGAGCGATCGCGGAATTCATCGGTACGTTTTGGCTCGTCTTCGGGGGATGTGGCAGTGCAGTTCTCGATGCCGCATTCCCGAGTCTTGGCATTGGTTTTTTGGGTGTGGCTCTGGCGTTCGGCCTGACCCTTCTGACGATGGCGTTTGCCATTGGCCACATTTCAGGCTGCCATTTGAATCCGGCAGTTTCAGTTGGCTTGGTAGTCGGAAAGCGATTTCCCGTTTCGGACCTGTGGGCTTATGTCGTCGCGCAAGTGGCGGGCGGAATTGTTGCCGCGGCTGTTCTCTACGTGATTGCCAGTGGCAAGGCGGGTTTTAGCCTAGCTGGCGGATTCGCCTCCAATGGCTACGCCGCCCATTCACCGGGCGGGTACTCGTTGACAGCGTGCCTAGTCGCTGAAGTGGTTCTGACGTTCATGTTCCTCATGATCATCCTAGGGGCCACGGACCGGCGTGCTCCTCGGGGGTTCGCGCCCATCGCTATCGGACTCGGTCTGACCCTGATTCACTTGGTCGGGATTCCAGTCACAAATACATCAGTGAACCCCGCACGTAGCACGGGTCCGGCGCTCTTCGTCGGCGGCTGGGCGGTAGAGCAACTCTGGTTATTCTGGGTGGCGCCGATTGTGGGCGCTGCGATTGCTGGGATCATTTATCCTATCGTCGCGGGGGAACCAGAGCCAGAGCAGAAGGCCGCGGCGGCGCACTGATGAGCGCTTGAGACTGGCCCCGGTGTCAGCGGTTGGGGGCGCATCGTCGGACGTGCAAGGTGGACTTGCGCGTTCAGATGAATGGTCGAATTCCAGCGGAAAGGTGCGTAGAAACATGTTGAAGGACTTCAAAGAATTTGTAATGCGGGGCAACGTGCTCGATTTAGCCGTTGCCGTAATTATCGGTGCTGCTTTCGGCGCGATCGTCAATTCCATAGTCAACGACATTGTAATGCCTCCTATCGGCTTGCTGCTGGGACATGTAGATTTCAAAGATCTGTTTATCAGTCTGAACGGCCAGTCCTATCCAACGCTTGCGGCAGCCAAGACCGCAGCGGCTCCCGTCATCGCTTACGGCCAGTTCCTCAATACGGTGATCAACTTCCTGATCGTGGCGTTTGTAATCTTCATGGTCGTGCGGCAAGCGAAGAAGCTGCAGCGAAAACCTACGCCTGCGCCGGTAGCGCCAACCACCAAGGATTGCCAATTCTGCTGCACGTCAATTCCGCTTGCGGCTACCCGCTGCCCGAATTGCACATCGCAAGTGACTGCTTAAGGAGATCGCCGCAACATGAAAAGCCATAGTCCGGGCCGATTCGTTGCGCGAGCCTTTGTCATCGGATCGACCGTGTCTACCAGCCTTTTTCTGAGCGTCGCCTGGGCGGATCAGGTGGTCATGAAAAACGGCGACCGGCTTACTGGCAGCATCATCAAGAAGGACGGCAAGAATCTCACCATCAAGACCGACCAATTCGGTATTGTCACCACGTCCTGGGACCAGGTGGTATCGGTGAAGGCGTGTCACCAATGCCGACAAAACATCGCTGTACTTCAACACGATCAAGGCCTCGGCGCTGAGCGAGGGCAAGGACGTGGATACCGCGCAGGCCGTGCGGGGCGGAATCGGTTAGTTCATGACCGACGGCGAGGCGAAGGAGGCGGGCTATAGCGCCGCCAAGGGAGAAGAACGTGAGCATATACGATCAATTGAGTACTGCGCTCGGCGGTGCGCCGGGCGAATCCGGGAGCAGTGCGATGCTCTCCGGCGTCATGGGCATTCTCAATAATCATCCTGGGGGCGTGTCCGGGCTGGCGCAGGCGTTTGAGCAAAACGGACTCGGACATCTGATGGCTTCGTGGATCGGCACTGGCGAGAATCTGCCTGTTTCGGCGGATCAGGTTAAGAGCATCCTGGGTAATGAGCGTGTTGCCGAATTCGCGGCTAAGGCCGGCATATCTCCGGATGTCGCCACCTCCCACCTCGCGGAACTGCTTCCCAATGTAATCAACAAGCTGTCGCCGGATGGGAAACTTCCCGAAGGTGGGAGCGATTTAATGTCCGAGGGAATGAGCCTGCTCGGCGGTCTGTTTTCGAAGGGCACGCAAGCTTAAAGAAGGTGTACAATTGGCCCGTTAGCCAGTCCGGTCTGCGTGCCGCTTCCGTCGTTGCAAGGGCGACCAGCCGGTCTAGAGCCGAACAGGTGGATTCCCATTAAACAGTTGAAGACATCAGGAGAGAGCAAAATGAAAAGACAATTTAAATTATATTTCGCGAGTTGCGCCTTGGCAGGGACGCTGCTGTTTTCTGGGAGCGCGCTGGCGTTCCAAACCCCGGCAGCGACAGGGAAATCGAGCAAGACCGCAACCAAGACCGCAACCAAGACCACAACAGCCGCCGCGCCGACCGATAAGGACATTGCAGATGCGAAGGCGAAAGGGCTCGTATGGGTCAACACGAGTACGAAGGTGTATCACAAGGAAGGCGAGTTCTACGGAAAGACTAAACAGGGTAAATTCATGAGCGAAGCCGACGCTCAAAAAGCTGGCTACCGTGGGGCCAAGGAACCGGCGGCTTCGAAGAAAACGTCGACTAATACGAAAAAGAAGTAGCTTCGCGCCGAAGGAAAGTTCCTCCATGCCGGATTGGATTAGCACGCTCGGTGTTGCGATGGGATCGGCGTGGGTGTCTGGAATCAACCTCTACGCCGCTATCGCAATGCTCGGGCTTTTGGAACACTTCGGACTTGCCCACCTTCCGGGCGATCTTGGATTTGTTGGCAAATGGTGGGTAATCTTACTGGCGTGCGGGTTGTACCTGGCCGAGTTCGTGGCCGACAAGGTGCCAGCGGTCGATTCCATCTGGGACGCCGTGCACACGTTCATTCGTGTCCCCGCCGGAGCCGTGCTGGCGTCCGCCGCCTTCGCACATTTCGACCCCGGTGTTCGCATTGCCGCTTTGCTTCTGGGCGGCGGAGTCGCGCTGGGTTCGCACGGAACTAAGGCGGCAGTGCGCATCGGCGCGAACCTCTCGCCGGAGCCGTTATCGAATGTTGTATTGAGTCTCGTCGAAGACCTGGTGGTGATCGGTTCCTCGTTGGTAATCGCGTCGCATCCGGTCGTCATGATTGCGGTGGTCCTGGTTTTTCTATGCGTGATCGCGTGGTTGTTTCGTAAAATTGTTCGTACTTTGCGAGGTTATTTGAAAGGAGCTTTTCGAAAATGCTACACATGATTGGACACTGCATCTTCGGACTCGTCATCGGTCTGGTGGCTCGCGGCGTGATGCCGGGCCGGCAACATATGGGCCTGATACTGACGATGGTCCTGGGATTGGTCGGTGCGTGGCTGGGGGGCTTCATCGGCCACAAGACGGGCATGTACAAGGAAGGACATCCCGCTGGCTTTTTGATGGCGCTGGTCGGAGCGTTGATCGTACTGTTTATTTATTCGCATGTTGTTGCCTGATTCTTCGGGCTCGATCGCAAATCGGTCAGCAGGCGGAACGATTTCTCAAGATGTTTGCCGCCGGCTGGATCGCACAGCTATGCGGGAAGGAGACACATGAAGATCGTGAAATATTTGATGCTGCTGCTAGTCGCGTTTTCGCTCGCAGCGGCGCCGGCCCAACAGAGCGCGCCGGCAAAGGATTCGAAGAAGGCGACTACCTCCGCCGCTGCAAAAGCAACGGACTTTGTGGATATTAACTCTGCCACGGCGGAACAACTACAGGCGCTGCCGGGAATCGGTACGGCCTACGCGGACAAGATCATTAAAGGCCGGCCGTATCGCGGAAAGAATGAACTCGTCGACAAGAAGATCATTCCGCAGGCCACCTACAATAAGATCAAAGATCTTATCATCGCGAAGCAAAAGTAGGACCGAAGATCAGGCGCCGGATTGGGCAGGGGGTGACATCCGCCGGGTAAAGCGACAAGAACGCCGAGACGAATCTCGGCGCTGCAGGCAAGAATGCCCGCGCCACGAGTAGGGCAGTCGCACCCTGGCAAGGGATGGGAGGCCACTGAGGCGTGGGCATTGCCTGCGGGAAACTCGTCGCGGCACAAAGGGACATGGCCGGCTCAGCGCACGGGGTCACGGTTCGATGGCGGGCGCCACGCTGCTCTTGACTGCAGCCGCTCCGGGCTCTTTCCCCAAGCCGATCAGGTTGGCCAGTAGCTGATAGGCGCCATCGGTGCCGGCGGGGAGCTGGCGCCAGAGGCCCAGACCGACATAAATCCAGCGGCCTTTGCCGTAGTGGGCTTCGACCAGCGCGCCCAGCTTCACGCCGGGGTTGTCTTTGAACGGGTCCACCATGGAGACCAGGTCGATGTAGCGTTTGTCTTTTTCGCCCAGGAAGTAGAGGCCGCGCTCCTGCACCCAATCGGCCCACGCGGCCGGACCGATTTTGTTCGGGTAGTTGAACACTGGGTCGCCGGGGGCCAGGACTTTGACGGGGGCGGTTTCATCGGTTACGCGGTTGGCGCTGACTTTGGCGGGGTAGGGGCCGTACTCTTCCCGGTTGAACTCCATCTTGTTGTACTGCACGAGGACCACGCCGCCGCGCCCGGCGTACTCCAGCAGGCGGCGATTGTAGGCCCGCAGATCGGCGCGCCGTTCGTAGGCGCGAACGCCGGTCATGATCACGTTATATTTCGAAAGATCGCCCCAGGCCAATTCGTCGGGGCCGATGAGGGTGAGTTTGGCGCCCAACTGTTCGATGGCCTGCGGCACCTGGTCGCCGACGCCCACGATATAGCCAAGGCTGATCTCGGGCGCGACCTTCACGTCCACCACTTTCACGCTGGCTTCGGCCGGCTTGATCACCTGGCGGCGCTCCACGTGCGGATACTCGATCACCTGGTACCCGCTGGAGAACTTTTCGCTGGCGGCGGAAGTTGCCACCGCGCGCAGCGTGTATTCGCCGGTCTTCACGCGGGCGGGCGCAACGATCTGAAAGCGCGCCGAGAGCGATTCGTCCTCGTGCGAAAACGCGATGGGCACAGTTTCGGGAGCGGCTTTCCAACCCGGCGGCAGGTCGAGCGCGACGGTGGCCTGGGCGGCGCCCTTGGCGCCATTGGTGACGGTGACGTAGACCTCGCGCACGATCGGCTTGGCGGCGGACGGAATCACCATCAACGCCGGGGCGAGGGCCACAGAGAATTCCGGCACCACGTTCAGTTCCATGCGCTTTTCGCCGAAATAGGTGTCTTTGACGTAGCGGAACTGGACCGGCACTTCCCTGGTCACCTCGACGCCGCCGGCTTTCAGGCGAAACGTAACGCGGAAGGGCGTGGGCGCGAAGGGAACGCCGAACGGAACGCCGGGCTCGAAAATCTGGATCGCGTGGTTGGCGGGGTGCTTCCAGTAGTCGTCGTGAAAATAAGGAGTGGTGGGTTGGGCATCCTTGGGGATGTGGGCTTCGGAGGCGCAGGTGTAAACGGCGTTTGATTTGACGGGGCCGGGCTGGCAGGCCGCGGGCGCGTCGAATCCGGCAATGGAAACGGCCGCAACCGCCAGGTCGGACGCGCCGTGATTTTCAACCAGCAGCGTGAGCTTCACAGGCTGGCCGCGGACTACCAGGCCATCGTCGGCAACCGCGTCGAAGGTCACGGCGTGCGCCGCGAGCCAGGCATCTTCGTAATCGCGCTCCTTGGTTTGGAGGCGGAAATCGATCTCGTAGCGGGCGGCGTCGCTCAGCGCCATGGCGGGGAGCTGGGCGCGGAGGTCCCGCAGAGCGGCCAGCCCGGCTTCCACCGGCGCCGCCGTTCCCGGATCGTTGCCGGAAGCGAAGGCGAGCTGCGCTTGTCCGGCATCGCCGGCAATCGCTGCCAGGGCCGCGGTGAGCGCCGCGGGCGGATTCGGTCCGGCAAACTGCGCCAGCGCTTCAAGGCGGGTATCGACGCCATCGAAAAGGGCCTGGTCTTTCTCCTTTTGGCCGGGGATGGTGGTTTCCACGAGCTGGTAGCCGCCTCCGCCGCGCCCCCCACGTCCTCCACCGGCTCCAGGCAGCGGCGGCAGGCCGCCCATGCCCTGGCACTTGTGGGCCGCGCGCGCGTCATTGCCGATTTCGGCGTAGGTGCGGCCGAGCAGGGGATCGTAGGCGTTGGTATTGACCGGGGTCAGCTTGACCGCCGTCGGCGGCGGGGCGGGGGGAGGAGCTTCGCCCGGGCCGCGCCCGCCTCGCCCTCCGAAGCCGGCCGAGAAGTAGAGCTTGCGGGGCTGCCACGGGCGCAGCCCCTCGCGAATCTGCTCGGGAAATTGGGAGGGATCGCCGGCGGCGAGGTACCCTTCCCGCACCAGGATGGTGGTGGCCTCGTGCGCGCGGTCGCCGCCGCGTCCCTGAATGTTCATGGTGACCATGACGTCCGGCCGCAGCATGCGAATGAGGCGCACGTAGTCGCCCACGATGTCGTGCCGGCCCCACTTGGCAATCACCTCGTCGGGAGAGTACGAATAGCCGTAGTCGATGGCGCGGGTGAAGTATTGTTCGGCGCCGTCGATGCGATGGGCCGCGAGCAGCTCGGAGGTGCGCAGCACGGCCATATCGCGGAACAGCTCGGGGCCGATCTCGTTCTGCCCGCCATCGCCGCGGTTATTCTGCAGGTCCACCGAGCGCAGCCCCATGCCGTAGGTGAAGAGGGCGAACAGGGCGTTGGTCTCGTCATCGGGATGGGCGGGACACTGCATGAAAGTTCCCGCTACGCCGAGCTTGCGAAGAGCCAGCCCGAGCGCCACGTGCCCGCCGTTTTCCGACACCAGCGAGTACGTCATGCGGTTTTGCGCCGCGGCGTGAAACCAGAAGCCGCACACGGCCAGGAGGGCAAGGAGCGAGGTGCCGACGCGGAGCAAGAGGAGGCGTTTCATAGATGGTCTTGTAGTAACCATTCTATAGAGGATCGGGGCTCACTGCCCTGCTTCCTGAAATACGCTGGTGAAGAAATCGCGGGCCGCGGGCGCGCAGCCGATGTGCTGGCTATCGCGGCCTTCTTCGAAAAAGCCCAGGTAGCCGTCCCAACCGAGGTCGTCCAGAATGAAGCGCAGGCATTCCAGTTCACCGGTGGGAAGATTCCCGACCGCGATATCGAAGACTTCGCCGGACCTGTGCGCCAACGCTTCGCCGGCTCCCTCCGGAAGGGCCGCGGCTTCGGGTTCCACCAGCGAGGTGACTTCAAGCGGGCGGAACGAATCTTCGCCGGGCTCCATCGATTCATAAAGCCGGCGGGTTTCGTATGCCAGGTACTCGAGCGTTCCCAGCGCCGCGGGGGTGGCCTCCGGCGCGGCGCCGGCCATCAAGCGAAGGGTGTAGCCGAGGTAGGCGGGACGGTCCGGCGCCGGCGCCAGCCGCTGGCCGGCGTCGGCCTCAATGTCCGCCGAACTGCGGAACACCAGATCTTTCGGGGTAAGCCACAGCGCCAGCCTGTGCGGCGCTCGGGCGGAGGCGCTGTAGTTCGCCCGATATTCGGCGAACAGGGCGGCAAAGGCCTTCGGATCGCCGCGGTAGAGCGCCAGCAACTCCTCGACGCGCATGATGCGGAAATAATAAGTAGGCGAATAGTCGCGCAGCATCTGGGCTTCGATGGCGGAATACAGCTCGCGGTTCCAACCCGGCGTGGCCGAAAAGAACATGCGCGGCACGGTGACCTGGCTAGGGAGCACGCCGCGGGCGTTGCGCGTCAGCCCGATCATTTCCGAAACGCAGCCCACCCCGCAGTGATAGGCGAAGATGGCCCAGTCGCGGCCGCCGAATTTGCGCTCCAGGCTGGCCAGGTACATGGCGGCGGCCGGGATGGCGCGCTCCGGAATCAGCCGGTCGTCGCGCACCATCACCGTGTACGGCGTACGGTGAGTGACGGTCTTGAACCGCCTGTGCCCGGCTCTCGTCACGGCCACGCGCTGTTTGGTGGTGCGGTACCGCGTCGCGACCACCACGGGGAGGCCCATGTCGTGCGCCGTGGGTACGGAAATCTGCATGATGCCTCTGGGGCCGGCGGGGCTTTGCGCGGCGGGATCGCCGAAGCTTTCGAGATAGGCCACGGCTTCGAGCAAAGTCTTGGGGACGCCGCTGCGCTCGGAAGCCGACCGAAACAAGGCCTGCAGCTTAGGAGAGTCGACGATCCGCTTGGCCCCCGCCAGGGCGCCGGGCTCGCGCAGGATGCCGAAAGTTTGCGCCTGGATCATGCGCTGGGTGCGCAGCTCGAGCAACTCGTCGTCCAGCTCTTTGCGCTCCACGCCCACTCCGGGAACGCGGTGGGCGGGCACAAAGGCCTTAGGCGTGAAGGCGGCCGCGCCCAATCCAATTTCCGCCGCCAGCAAGAGGGCGACGCCGATCTTCACCAGCCCGCCTCCTCCATGCGCCGTTCGATCTCGGCGCTGTACCAGTTGACCCGGTCGGGGCGCCGCCGCAACGGAGACGGCAGCAGCGCCGCAAGCCGGGCAGCCTGGTCGCGGTCGAGCCGAGCCGCCGGTACGTGGTACCAGGAATTCGCCGCCGCTTCGGCCCCGTAGATGCCCGGCCCCCACTCGACGACGTTCAGATAGAGCTCCAGTATCCTGCGCTTGGGCAGCACCAGCTCCGCCGTAGGGGCCAGCGTAAACTCCAAGGCCTTCCACAGCAACGAACGTTTGGTGCTCAAAAAAAGGTTCTTCACCAATTGTTGCGTGATGGTGGAACCTCCGCGGCCCAGCTTGCCTTTGTTCAGGTCTTCATCGACGACCGTTTGCACCTCCTGCCAGTCGATGCCGTGGTGCCGATAAAAACGCCCGTCTTCGGCAGCCACCACGGCGTGCTGAAGGTTGGGCGAAATGCGGCGGAGAGCCACGAAGGTGTAGTGTTTGCGATACGGTTTGTGAAGAATCCACGCCGATACACGCCGTTCTGCCTGTACCGCCGTGGTGGGCGGATTGATCCATCGCAAGGCCACCAGCACCAGCAAGGCGCACAGATGAAACAGCAGGACCGAGCCCGCGCTCAAAAGCAGCACGGACCGCAATAGGCCGCCCCTCTTCTTTCTCACCACCGTCCGCAAACTACGATGGTAGCCCGCTTCGGCATAGTGAGGCGGGCAATCCTGCCTGCAGCCCTGCAGCCTTCCTTCCGGCCGGCCGGACCCGCTGGAAGGCCGGTCCGCGGCCAGGAGAACCGGCGGTAGAAAACCTCCCCCGCCTTTTCAATCTCGAAACTGCACCTGTTCGATCCGCCCCATGCCGAACACCAGGATGGCGGCGCCGGCCAGCGCCACCCCGGAGGCCACTGCGAATGCCCAGAAAAAGCTGCCGGTGCGGCCCACCACCCATCCCGTGAACCACGGCGCGACAACTCCGGAGAGGTTGCCGAAGCCGTTCTGCACGCCGGTCCATTTGCCGGCGGCTCGCGGACCCGCCAGCGTCTGCGTGATGGCCCACACATTGGAGGTGTAGAAGCCGTAACAAACGCTGGCCAGCATCAGCAGCACCAGGGCGCTCGTCTCATCCCGGATTACGGCCACCGGCAGAAGCAGCGTCGAAAACAGCAGGCCCAGCCCGCCGAAGGTCTTGCGCACCAGGGTAGGAGTGGCGCCGCGATGAATCCAGCGATCGGAAAGGCGGCCCGCGCTCACGCTGACGGCGGCAATCAGAAAGTAGGACGCCGATCCCGTAAACGCCATCTTCGACTTGGAGAAATGACGCGCCTCCTCGAGATAAGGCGGGAGCCAGGTGAGCAGGAAATACCAATAGTAGTTGGAACAGAAGAGCAGCAGGGCGCTGAATATGGCCGAGCGATGCCTGAAGATCTCCACCAGCGACGGCACGACCTGGGCCGAATGCACGGTTCCGGGCGGGCGGCTGCCGAGCCCCGGATGGCGCGGCATCACCACGTACCACGGCGCCAGCCACATCAGGCTGACCGCGCCCAGCATCACGAAAAACGCCCGCCATCCGTAACTCGCCATCAGCAGGCCGCCCAGCAGCGTACCCAACGCCGGGCCGAACTTCGTGCCGGCATCGATCAGCGCGTTGGCGAAACCGCGATGATCCTCCGGAAATGTGCTTGCCAGAATCCGCGAATACGAGGGGTAGGCGATGGATTCGCCCACGCCCAGCACCAGGCGCAAACCAAAGACTAGGGCGAAACTGCGCGCCGCGCCCGTGATTGCGGTGGCTCCGGACCACAAAAAGAATCCGGCCGCCAGCACCCAGCAGACGTTCAGGCGGTCCACCACCCAGCCCGACACGCCCACGAGCTGAAACAGCGCGTAGGACCAGAAGAAGGCCGACAGGAGGAGGCCTAGCTGATCCATGTTGAGGCCGAGGTCGCGGCTGATATCGGTGGCCCCGACGGACAGATTGGAACGGTCGAAGTAGTTCAGAAAACCCGAAATGACGAGGAGCGCCAGAACGCGGCGCTGGCTCGATGTCAGCTTGGGCCGGGATCGGGCGATCGGCAGGGGCACCGCCGCACATTCTAGCGTGAAACGCGGTGCATCCGCTTGTGGCGCCACCGATCCTGTCGCCGGTGTTCTCCGGGCTGCGGCTATACCGCCCTCTTGTGGGGCAGACCGGGGCAGACTACGGGACGAAACAATCTTTTCGCTTGAGGCGATTCGGCTGTTCGCAGCGGGTAATCCAAAGCGCCAAATCCGATAAAAGCTTTGCTTTGTTTTTCATGGTGGGCGCGACAGGACTCGAACCTGTGACCTCCTGCGTGTGAAGCAGGCGCTCTAACCAACTGAGCTACGCGCCCGATCGAAGACGGGAATTCGAAGCACTTGGAACCCCAACGGCTCCAAGTCTTGAGTTTACCTGAAATCGGCGGGGGTCGCTACCCTGACATCGTCTGCATCGTCTGCCCCTTAGCCCTAGGGCTCCGACCCGACGGAGATCGCGGCCGGCATGCGGATGGTGAAGGTACTTCCCTTGCCGACCTCACTCTGGACGGCGATGCTTCCGCCGTGGGTGGTCACGATTCCATACGCAATCGACAAGCCAAGTCCGGTGCCGTGGCCGCTCTCCTTGGTGGTAAAGAAAGGATCGAAGATGCGGTCGATCGCTTCGGGCGGTATGCCCTGGCCGGAGTCGGAGATGGCCACCTCGACGGCATTGCCGGCCTTGCGGCGGGTCACGATGGCGATGGTCCCCCGCTCATTCATCGCCTGAACCGCATTCATGAGAATGTTGATGAACACCTGCTGGAATTGAGACCGGTCGGCGACCACGGGAGGCAGTTCCGGTTCGAGACGACAAACCACCTCGACGTTGAAGAAGAGCGCCTGTTTTCCAAGCAGCGAGAGGGTGTCCTGAAGGACCTTATTCAGATCGACCGTCTCTGTATTGCCTTTCGACTGGCGGGAGAACTCGAGCAACCCTTTGACGATATCCCGGCATCGCTCGGTCTGGTGAATCACTTCTTCCAGGTTTTCGCGGTTCGGATCGTCCTTCCGCATCTCCTCGACGGTCAAGGCGGTTAGAGCCAGGATGCCTCCCAGCGGATTATTCACCTCGTGGGCTACGCCGGCAGCCAGCATGCCGAGCGAGGCCAGCCTCTCCGACTGCGCTACTCTGGCCTGCATCGCCACGAGTTCCTCCGTCCGCTGCTTCACTTTTTCTTCGAGAGTGCGCCCCCATTCCTCCAGGTCGCCCCTCATCTGGCGCAAGCTCTTGAGCATCGCGTTGAAAGACTCCGCCAGCAGGGCGATCTCACCGGGTGAATCCGATCGCACTTCCCGATCGAAACGGCCCGCGATGATGTTACGGGTGGCGGCGACCATCTCACCGATCGGGCGTGTGATGTTGCGAATCATGTAGTAGGTTATGCCGAGGATCAGAAGAAAGCCGGCAGTGGCAATACCAAAAAACGAAAGGATCACCTGGTTGCGAACGGCCGTGTACGTGTTCTCTAGAATGCCGACGGAGAGCATGCCGATCACCTCGCCGGCATAGTCGCGGATCGGAGCGTATTCGCTGGTGTACCAGTCCTTCACGATAAAGGCCCGGCCTCTCCAGGGCCGGCCGTGCTTCAGAACGGCATTGCCGACATCCTGGGGCGCGTGCGTGCCGATGGCCCGATCGCCCGCCGTGGTTCTGACATTGGTCGAAATCCGAACGTCTCTCTCGAATATGGTGACCGATCCACTGTCTACGTCCTTGAACCGGTCGCCGCGGAAGAGAAGTCCCCAGACCCGATCCACAATGGCGAAGTTCTCATTCAAAAGAATGCCGCCGTAAAGGACTCCCATCGGCTGCGCGGAAGAGGCGCCCGCGGGCGCGGCCGCTACCAGCACCATGCCCGGAGTGCCGTCGCCGCCGTCCGCGCCGGGGTGCAGTCGAGCGAGCAAGCTATGGTTTTCATTGGCGAGGAGCCGGGCAGGAAGAATCTCGGTCTCGGCGGCGACTTTGCCGGAAAGGGCCGCACCAACGACGCTCACCGAAGATACGTCGTCCCGCGTAAGGACGGGTTGCGAGACCCGGAACACAACGCGGCCCTTCTTGTCGGTGAGGCTGAGAAAATCGAAGCCCGCGTCCCGCCGAATCCGCTCCAGATAAGTAGAGAGAGAGGCGGCGCCACCGCCGGCGAGATAATGTTGAACCGTGGAGCCGGCTGCCGCGAACTCCACCGAAAGTTTCAGCGTTTGGAGTTGCTGCTCGTAAACCGTTCTCGCTGTTGCAAAGTCATGATCGACCGCCCGGTGAGCCTGCATCATGATGGTGGAACTTACGATCCACGAACCCACCATCGACGTGACTAATCCTCCGGTTCCCAGGATGACCAGGTAACTCCAGATCAGCCTTGCCTTGAGCGAGAGACGTGTGGAACCGAAGCGCATAGCATCCGTTTGTCGCCTCTAAGCCGGAGCCACCTCGCCAACCCGCTGGCGTATCCTCTCCAACAACTGAACCGTGTCCACCGGCTTGGCGAAGAACATGTCGTGAGTCAACCAGCCGCCGCTTGAGGGGATTTCGAAGTCGGGAAGCCGCGTGCAAAACGAGCTGAGAACGAAAATCGGCACGCTCTTCAAGGCCGGGTCGCGGCGGATCTCGTGAATCGTGAAGAAGCCTTCGGTTCTCTCGTTCATCATGATGTCCATGAGGATGAGGTCCGGACGCTCCATCTTGGAAATCCTGATGCCTTCGGCGCCATTGTGCGCCCGGAAGACGGTGAAGCCATTCGCTTCGAGGAAACAGGCCACGGCTTCAACAAAGTCCTGGTCGTCATCGACAATCAATATTCGCTTCTTGTCTGGCATCGTCTCGATTCCCTACCGCCTCCGGCTCGCGCCAAGCCGGGAAGCGCACCCAAAACGTGGAGCCGGCGCCGACTTGGCTATCGACGCTGATGGTTCCACCCATTTCCGAAACAATTCTCTTGGAAATATGCAAACCCAGGCCGGTTCCCGCCGTCTTCTTCATCCCCTGCTCCTTGACGCGGAAAAACTCGCCAAAAAGGAAAGGACGATACTTTTCCGGAATCCCGACGCCGGTATCGGCGATGGCGATGACAACTTCCCCGCGCGACTGAGTTGCGGAAACCGTCACCTTTCCACCCGGCTTGTTGTATTTGATGGCGTTGGTGATGAGGTTGTCCAACAGGACACTCAGGCAGTTCCGGTCGCCCATCAGAAACACGCCGTGGTCCGGCAGAATGGTTTCGAGCGAGACGTTCTCGGCCGCCGCCACCGGCTGGTAAGTTTTCAGAATATTGCGAATAATCTGGATGACATCGACCGGGATCCTCTCCTTGAAGAGACTTCCGCCCTCCACTTGGGCCAGTGTCAGCCAGTCGGCAATCAGATTCTGGAGTTCTTCAATCCGTATCAAGCAACGGTCGAGCCACTCTTGTCGCCGGGCCTGAGCGTCCGCGTCCTGGTCAAGGTGCTTCAGCACGTCCAGATATTGATGGACGGCGGCCAGCGGCGCGCGAAGTTGGTGGGAGACGAATGTGACAAAGCGCCGCTTGAGCATGGTTTGCTCAATCTCGTATCGCTGGGACTCCATCGCCAGCCGGCGGCGCTCCAGCCCGCGGTTGACGATCACCCGCAGCTCATCGGGCAAAAACGGTTTGGGCAGGAAGTCGTAAGCCCCGCATTTGATGGCCTGCACGGCCGTGTCGATCGTCGCGTATCCGGTAATCACCACGATGACGATTTCGGGGTCGATCTCGTGGACGCGGGCAATGACTTCCATGCCGCTGATGCCCGGCATTTTGAGATCTACGATGACCATTTCCGGTTTTGCGGTTGCGACGCCGTCGAGTCCCTGGGCGCCGTCTTCAAAGGTTTCGACGCGGCACCCCATTTTCGTCAGAATTTTCGCGCAGGAGAGCCGCATCGCATAGTCGTCGTCGATCACCACAACCATTTGCGGCACAACGCCACCGCTCATCGTCTTCTCTTCCATTCCCTCGCCAAGACGCAGCGAACCTTCAAACCACGGCGCTATTGGCCGTCCCAACCGCTTTTTCCAGAAGCCGGAGGAATTCTGGAATATCGAGCGGTTTGGTGAGGTATTGGTCGGGCCGGATCATCTCGACTTCGGCCGACATGGGAAAGCGTTCGTCCGGGCTTTCCTCGATCGAAGAAACCATGAAGATCGGGGTATGGCGAAACTCGGCATATTCATCCCGATACCGGAGAGAGTAGGTAACGCCATACCCCTCCACGGTGCTTTCCATCATGACATCGAGGAGGATCGCGTCGGGTTTGTGCCCGGCGACCATCCGCAGCCCTTCCTGGCCGGATGAAGCTTCAAGCACGTTATAACCATGACTTTCGAGGAGAGATTTCACCGAGGCCCGAAAGTCAACATCGTCGTCGATCAGGAGCACTTTTGCGGACATGCACACCTCCTTCTCGCCATGCGGCTCCACTCCCGGACTTCCTAGCCGGGAACTCACCCGGCCTGATTATAGGGCAAACTTATCCGAAATTGAAGGGGGTAAAGAGGTTGTTAGCGGCCAGCGGTCAGTCCGCGAGCCGAACGCCGTTCCAACTCCAGGAGAACACGATTCAGGATCGCCGGCATCCGGGCTTCGAGCACCGGCGACAGACCCGTCCCGATTGCGGCCGATGAAATGCAAATACCAAGCAGCGTGCAGCGGACGGACGCGATGGTTTCAAGAAGCCCGATGGCCTGGACGGCGGAGAGGTGGTGGGCGTGCTCCTGGCGCTCGACAAGTCCGAAGCGCCCCCCCTCGAACATTAGGACGCTTCCCGGCTCTTTATCGTCTTCGATAGCGTCAATGACAACTACGCGGCTGCGCCCCTCCATCCGATCGGCGTGCCGGAGCAGGTCGGATCCGCCGCACATTACCTCCGCGCACCCGGGCAGTCTCGCGTCGTTGGCCAACCGCTCCGCCACGACCCATCCAACTCCATCGTCGCCCATCAGCGGATTGCCGAGACCGATCGCGAGGACTGGTTTCATTGCCTGCGCACCAGGTGCACGGAGCAGGAGATGCACGGATCGTAGGCGCGCGCAATCATTTCGAGCCGCTTCGCAATGGCGGCTTCCCGGCGTTCCGCGCACTGCTCTACGGCGCGGCGAAAATGCAGCTCCATGCTGGCCGCGTTCAGGGCGGTGGGCGTGATCACGTCGGCAGAGGCGATTCTGCCCTCCGCGTCATAGGAATAGCTGTGGATCAGCAGCCCCCGCGGAGCTTCGGTAATCGCGGTGCCCGTGCCGGCGCGAGGATGTACCCCCGCCGGCCGCTCGTCTTCGATGCCATCGCGCAGCAGTCGCTCGACGATCTCCGATGCCCGCTCCAGATCGCCGATCAATTCCAGAGCTTGCGCCTTGTTGTTGTCCATCGGGTTGCCGGCCGGCAACTCGAGTTTGAGGCGCTCCCTCGCCACCGCCAACCTTCCGGTGAGCCGTTGCGGGTTGACGGTGAGCCGCGCCAGCGAGCCAACCATGAACGGCTTCCCGCGGAAATTGCTGTGCTTGGCGTGCGAGTGCGGCACGGATGCTTCGTTGGTCAGCCGCCGGTAGTCGGCGGCGCGCACGGTGGAACGGTCG
The DNA here is from genome assembly GCA_052325345.1 of Bryobacteraceae bacterium. Classification (GTDB taxonomy): domain Bacteria; phylum Acidobacteriota; class Terriglobia; order Bryobacterales; family Bryobacteraceae; genus JBEKYD01. The sequence continues at coordinate 12,440 of JBKQVG010000233.1, read as the reverse complement.
CCATCCGAGACCACCATCACTTCGTCGCCGGCGTAGTAGCTTACCGGGCTTGGCGAAAGCAATGCGGCGTAAACCGTATCGCAAAGGCAGAAGTCCGTTTCCGGGAGAGACGCCATCAGGTCGATGACGGCGCCGGAGTCCTTCATCCCCTCGATCAGGCCGTTGCGCAAGTCGATCAACCGGTCCGGGGCCGGCACTCTGCCAAACCCTCCCGGAACGGCGTTGACAGGATGGATGGCCCGCCCGCCGATGGTCTCCTGGATCAGATTGCCGAGCTTCTTGAGCCGTAATCCGAGCAGCACTGCGTCCGGCTTGTCCGCCGCCAGAGCGATCGCGCTCGGATAGTTCTAGTAGTCCGGTAACGCCAGAAGAAAAAGGTGCAGCGCGTGACTTTCGATGCTCTCGCCCAGGTATAGCAGTTCGCGCAGCAGCTCCGTCTGTTGGCTGACCCGGACGTCGAACGCGTTCTCAGTGGCCTTCAGGGAGGTCAGGGAATGCGCCACCGAACAGATAGCGCAAATGCGGGAAAGAGCCGGCGCCACCTCGTCGTATCGCTTCCCGCGGACCAGCGGCTCCAGCAATCGCGCGCCTTCGAACACGTCGAAGCGCACGTTACCGACCGTGTCGCCTTCCAACTCCACGGTGATACCCCCGTGGCCCTCGACACGCGCCAGATGCTCCACGACGATAGTCCTCATTGGACAACTCCTTCGGGCGCGAACATCCGCAGCCGGGCGGCGATGCCGTTCCGGTCAAGACCCTTCTCCTCGAAGGCCGCCAGCAAAGACGATGGATTGGCATCGCTCACCGGTCCGCGGCAACCCACGCAGGGAACTCGCAGCTCCGGACATCGCGCTTTACATCCGGCCGCGGTGATCGGCCCGCAGCAGATTTCGCCGCGCTCGATCAGGAGGCAGTTGTTCTCGCGCATGCGGCACTCGGTGCAAACGGGATACTCGGGATAGACAGGAACGTTTCCGTTCAGCAGATTGGCAATTGCCGCGAGAATGTGCTCCTTTTCGATCGGGCAGCCGGTAACGTTGAGATCTACCTTCACGATCTCGTGCAGTGCGCGGGCCGGCAGGGAGTCGTAAGCCAGTCCCGTCTCGCCGTAGACCTCCTCGAGAAGTTGCCGGCGATCGGCGCCGCGGTCCATCGCCGCCACTCCACCCCACACGGCGCAAGTGCCGAGCGCTACCAAAGTCTTTGCCCTTTTGCGAATTTCCTGAAGCCGCTCGACGTCCCGGTTGCTCAGAACCGCCCCCTCGACCAGAGCGACGTCCAGTGCACAGACGGCATCGTTCTCGGAAGACGCCATCGGGAAGTCCCGAACATCGATTAGCGAGACGAGGTCCAGCAGCCGGTCCTCGCAGTTTAAGATCACGAGCTGGTCTCCGGCACAACCCGTGAGTCCGAAGATCCCCACAGTAGGCTTGCTCATCAGATCATCTCCGGCAGGTTGATTGCATCCCAATAGGTGAAGATCGGGCCCTGCAGGCACGTGTACTTGTATCCGATGCTGCAATGGCCGCACTTGCCAACCCCGCACTTCATGCGCCGCTCGAGCGACATGAGGATGCGATTTTTGGGAAAGCCGAGTTCCAGCAACTTTCGCAGAATAAACTTATAGACCACCGGCGGCCCGCACACGGCCGCGTAGGTGCGAAGCGGCTCGATTGGAGCGTGGCTGAACAAGGTGGGGAGCAGGCCAACGTGGTTTTTCCAGGCTCCCGAAGGGTCCGTGTCCACCGTGAGGAGGCAGTTCACGTCGTCGCGTTCCACCAGGGCCAGAAGTTCCTCGCGGAACAGCATGTCCTCCGGCCGCTTGGCGCCATACATCAAGGTAATGTTCTTGAACTTGTCCCGGCGATCGAGGGCGTACCACAGCAGGGAACGCAAGGGCGCCATTCCAAGGCCTCCGGCGGCCAGCAGCAGATCGTTGTGCTCCATCTCCTCGATCGGGTAGCCATTGCCATAAGGACCGCGCACTCCCACCAAATCGTTCGCGTGCAGCCGGTAAAGCGCGCTGGTGACGCGGCCAACCCGCCGAACGCATAGTTCCAGAACTTCCGGGCGCGAGGGAGAAGAGGAAATAGAGATGGGCATCTCGCCGGCGCCGGGAACGCTCAACATGATGAACTGGCCTGGCCTGTGCCGGAACGTCTGCGCCAGGCGCTCGTCGAGGAAGCGCAACGTGAAGAGGTAGTTGCCCTCCACCATCTTATAAACGCGCGCGATCCGCGCCATGTGCGGCTGGTATGGGTTATCGGTCAACACCGGACGATGGATCGAGACTTCATCGGCTAACAACATCTTGAACCCTCCGTAGCCGGTCAATCACCTCGACGACGTCTATATTCACCGGACACGCGCCGATACAACGTCCGCAACCGACGCAACTCGGCCGTCCGTATTCTGCCACAAAACCACGCTGTTTGTGGTAGAAGCGGAACTTGATGCGGCTGGCGCGCGGCCCGCGGAAGTTTTCGCCGCTGGCCACCAGTGCGTGGTTGGCGAACAGGCAGGAGTCCCAGGAGCGCGCCCGCCCGCCGGCGCGCGATCCCAGCTCCACGTCGTCGGCCACGTCGTAGCAATAGCACGTGGGGCAGACCATGCTGCAACTGCCGCACGAGAGGCACTTTGCACCCAGCTCCTCCCAGATCTCGCTCTGGTATTCCATCTCGAAGATCTCGGGAAGGTCGCGGATTTCCACTTCGAGCTGGAAGGCGCGGCGCTTATTCATGGAGCGCCGCTTGTAGTCCTCGATGTCCCCGGCGTCCACGGATTCGAAGACGCTGCCGGTGGCCAGCACCATGTCGTCCCCGCGCGCCGTGCCCACCAGCACCTGGTAATAGTCGCCCGTATCGTAGAAGAAGAGGTCGAAGCCAGTTTCGACAAAATCCGCCCGCATCGAGCGGCAGAAGCACTGCTTGTCGGGGCGACAGTCGATTCCGATGATGGCGGTGTTCTTCCGGCGCGCTTGATAGTACGGGTCGTTGTACTTTCCCGCGAACACCCGGTCCAGGATGTTGAGAGCGTAAACGTCGCAAGCATGCGCGCCGAAGAGAATGATGCGCCGGTCCAACCCATCGGTGCACGGTTCGAAGCCTTCCCCGGGGCGATAGCGAAAGAGAGTTTCACGCGGGGGAAGGAAATACTTCTTGGGTGGAAGGATCGTACGGTCGTATTCCAAGCGCGCTTCCGACCACCGGGTCAGCCGTTTGAAAACATACTTGCCGTCCTGTTCGACCGGCGCGTGCAACTCGCCGAATTGCTGTACGACCGATGCGAAAAGATCTAGCCTTTCCTTACGGAGCTTGAGGATCTTCAACGCGGCCTCCTTGGCTTCCGGTTCGGCTCCGATAGAAGTATAGGACGATACCATCCGAAATAGAAGGGGGCCGATGCGCACGCGGCGCAAGTGGAGGCGGCGCGGGGCCGGGCGCGCCGCGCCCATCGAGTCTCGCGAACCGGTTGCCGGATCGCAAAATCGGATAGTGGGATATGATTTAATGGAAAGTCCTGGCCGGCTCCGTGGATTGGGGCGGCTTCCCCCTCGGGAGGAGTGATGGAGGCGTCGGTCTTCCGCAAGCCGGTTTTTCGCGTAGTCCTGATAGCCCTGGAGTCCTGAGATGAACTGGGCGGAGTTGTACGCCAATAAACTGACGACGGCCGACCGGGCTGTCGAGCTGATCGGCTCGGGAAATCGCGTTTACGTACACCCGGCCTGCGCCACGCCCACGGCGCTCACCGACGCGCTGCTGAGGCGCGCCGCTGTATTGCACGACGTGGAGGTGGTTCACCTGTTCACCTTCGGGAAAGCGGATTACACTTTGCCGAAATATGAAGGGCACATCCATCACAACGCGCTGTTTGTGGGCGCCAATGTCAGGGACGCCATCGCCGGCGGCCGTGCCGACTATACGCCCGTCCATCTGAGCGAAATCGAAAAGCTTTTCTCTTCCGGCGCACTGCCGCTGGATGTGGTCCTGTTGCAGGTGGCGCCGCCCGACCAGCAGGGATACATGAGCTTGGGAGTCGGCGTCGATTGCACGTTCACGGCCGCTCAATACGCCAGACACGTAATCGCCGAAGTGAACCAGCAGATGCCGCGCACGTTTGGGAGCGCGCGCATCCACGTGCGAAGGCTCTCCGCCGCGGTGGAAACATCCAGGCCATTGCTCGAGCTCAAGGCTGAGCCGCTGACGGACGTGTCGCGCCGCATCGGCGAAAACGTGGCGGAGTTGATTCCCGATGGCGCCACCTTGCAGTTGGGCATCGGCGGCATTTCGGATGCCGTGCTCGCGTGCCTTTCCGGTAAGCGGGCTCTCGGTCTGCACACCGAGATGTGCTCCGATGGGATCGTCCCTCTGATTGAGGCCGGTGTGGTTAACGGCGAACGGAAGACGCTGCACCGCGGCAAGGCCGTGGCCAGCTTCGTGGTTGGTACGCGCAGGATCTTCGATTTCATCCACGAGAATCCGCTTTTCGAATTCCACCCGGCCATGTACACGAACGACCCGTTTGTGATCGCGCTGAACGAACAGATGATCGCGGTGAATTCCGCGATTCAGGTCGACCTCAGCGGCCAGATCTGCGCGGATTCGATCGGGACCCAGCCCTACAGCGGTTTCGGAGGGCAATTGGACTTCATGCGCGGCGCGGCGAGGTCTAATGGAGGCAAGCCGATCGTCGCCTTGTCTTCGACCGCCAGGCAGGGCGCGGTTTCGCGCATCGTGCCGGCGCTCGATTTCGGCGCCGGGGTAGTCACTACGCGCGCGGACGTGCACTACGTAGTAACCGAATACGGCGTTGCCTATCTGTATGGCAAGACGATTCGACAGCGGGCGGAAAGTCTGATCTCTATCGCGCATCCCAGCTTTCGCGATTCCCTGTACGATTTTGCCGTACACGCGCACCGCCTGGACCGCAAGTCCCCTTTGGGGGTATAGGCGGCCGGGGGCGATGCCTGCATTCCCGCGCTTCGCGTCTCCGCCTCCACCCGCTGCACGCCGCCCCCTGGAGCTGCGCGGCTGTACAGGCTTGAGGGCACAAAAAAAACAAACCCGCAAATCGTCGTATCCATGTCGCGCGCCAGGAACGTAACCGTTTTGGGGAGAATGGGCGATCGACAACCGCTCCTTGCGGTCGCTGTAACTACATGCAAACACATGGCGCCTGTAACGGAGCCGCGACCGCCAGGGAGCGGTTGTCGGGTTGAATACGTGGGAATCCCCAAAACGGTTAAGCACCCGAAACGGCCCGGAACGAAAGTGCTTTACCGGGAGACCTCAAAATCAGCCATAATGTTGTAATCCGCACCTTTTTCAACAGGCGCCTGAATGAGGACCACCACAAGAACACCTGAATCGCTGCCGGGAGTGCATCTGCCGGACCAAGAGGAACCAAACCCGCCCAACTCCGGAAGGCCACGCAAAAGCGGCTTGATCTGGGTTGTTTTCCTGCTGATCATCGCGGGCGTCGCGGGGTATGCGGTCTGGCGCGCGGGCCAGCCGAACTCCGCCTCTAAAGGCCAAGACGGCGGGGGAGGGTTCGGCGGCAGAGGCGGCAGGGGCGCGGTTTTGGGCCCGGTGCCGGTAGTCGTGACAACGGTCGCGCGCTCCAGCATCCCGGTCTATCTGAACGGGCTGGGCAACGTGAGCGCTTACTACACCGTTACGGTCAAATCGCGGGTCGACGGCCAGTTGATGAAAGTGGATTTCAACGAAGGCGATTTGGTCAAGGAGGGCCAGGTCCTGATCGAGATAGACCCGCGGCCTTACCAGATTCAACTTGAATTGGCTCAAGCCACGCTGGCGCACGACCAGGCTTTGCTGGCCAATGCGAAGGTCGATCTCGACCGTTACACGCTGTTGGTGAAGACGAACTCCATTCCGACCCAGCAACTGGATACGCAGGCCGCGCTGGTTGCGCAGTACGAAGCCACCATCAAGCAGGACCAGGCCAATATCGACAATGCCAAGCTGCAACTGGTCTATTCCAAAATCACGGCCCCGATTACCGGTGTTTTAGGGCTGCGCCTGGTGGATCCGGGCAACATCGTCCACGCGTCCGACGCGAGCGGCATGATCACCATCACGCAGCTCCAGCCGATATCCGTGTTGTTTACCATCCCCGAGGACAGCCTCCCGCAGGTCACGAAAAAGCTGCGCGCGGGCGCGCACCTGCCGGCGGAGGCGTATAACCGGGACATGACCAAGCGGCTGGCATCGGGGATGCTGGTGACGCTGGATAACCAGATCGACAATACCACCGGCACCTCGAAGCTGAAGGCGGTTTTCGACAACAAGGACAACGCGCTATTCCCCCAGCAGTTCGTCAACATACGCCTGCTGGTGGACACTCTGGGCAATCAACTGGTGGTTCCCAACGTGGCGATCCAGAATGGCCAGCAGGGCACGTTCGTGTATGTGGTGGGCGACGATTCGAGGGTGCACTTGAAGCCGGTTCAGGTAGGAGTGACGACCGCGAGTTCCGCCGACATTCTCAAGGGAATCTCGGATGGGGACCGCGTGGTCATCGACGGGACCGACAGGCTGGTGGAAGGAGCCGTGGTTAGAGTACGGAAACCGGGCGAACTGGACAACCCGCCGGGCTACGACCCTGGCAGCGGCGGCGGCGGGCGGAAGGGACACGGCGGTAAGAAGGCCAAAGGCGACGGCAGCTTCAAGAGGGGTCCGAACGGGGGCGCCGGTCAGTGAGTCCGTCCCGGATCTTCATCCTCAGGCCGGTGGCGACATCTCTGATGATGGCTGGGGTAGTGCTTGTCGGCGTTACCGCTTTCCGGCAACTACCGGTCTCGGCTCTGCCCCAGGTGGATTACCCCACCATTCAGATTCAGACGTTTTATCCGGGTGCGAGCCCGGAGGTAGTGACCTCTTCGATCACCGCCCCGCTCGAGAAGCAGTTCGGGCAGGTACCCGGGCTGACGCAGATGACGTCGATCAGTTCGTTCAGCAGTTCGCTGATCACGCTGCAGTTCTCGCTCGACCTGAGCATCGACATAGCGGAGCAAGAGGTGCAGGCGGCCATCAACGCCGCCACCACTTTTCTTCCCACCAATCTTCCGTTTCCCCCGATTTACAGCAAGACGAATCCCGCCGACGCGCCGATTCTGACTTTGGCCATCACGTCTTCGACGGTACCGCTGCCGAAAGTCGAGGAGCTGGCGGAAACGCGCATGGCGCAAAGAATCTCGCAGCTAAAGGGCGTGGGCCTGGTGAGCATTAGCGGCGGCCAGCGTCCGGCCGTCCGCGTGCAGGCCAATCCCACCGCGCTGGCATCTTACGGGCTGAGCCTGGAGGTGCTGCGAACCGCGCTCAGCAGTGCCAACGTGAACCAGGCCAAAGGCAGTTTCGACGGACCGGACCAGGCCTGGACGATTAACGACAACGACAATCTGACGGCCGGCGCCGAATATGGGCCGATCATTGTGGCTTACCGCAATGGGGCGCCGGTGCGCATTCGAGACGTGGCCACGGTCATCGACGGGGCGGAGAACACCAAGCTGGCCGCCTGGATCAACGCCGAACCCGCCATCGTTCTCAATATCCAGCGCCAGCCCGGAACGAACATCATCAGCGTGGTGGATACGGTCCAGGGCATCCTGCCCCAGATCGAAGCGTCTCTGCCGGAAGGCATCAAAGTGCAGGTGGTCAGCAACCGCACCACCACCATCCGGGCATCGGTGCGGGACGTCGAATTCGAATTGATGCTGACCACCGTGCTGGTGGTGATGGTCATCTTTCTTTTTCTGCGCAGCCCTTCGGCCACCATCATCCCCGGCATCGCGGTACCCCTTTCGCTGATCGGCGCCTTCGCCGTCATGTACCTGCTGGGGTACAGCTTGGACAATCTTTCGCTGATGGCGCTGACGATCTCGACCGGTTTCGTGGTGGACGACGCGATCGTGATGATCGAAAACATCTCGCGGTATATCGAGCGGGGCGACTCGGCCATGGAAGCCGCCCTGACCGGATCGGCCGAGATCGGCTTCACGATCGTGTCGCTGACCGTCTCGCTGATCGCCGTGCTGATTCCCTTGCTGTTCATGGCCGATATTGTGGGCCGCCTGTTCCGCGAATTCGCGGTGACTCTGGCGGTCACCATTATTTTTTCCGCGTTTGTGTCGCTGACGCTGACACCCATGATGGCGGCTCGAATCCTGAGACACCATCCGGCATCCGAGCAGGGGAGGTTGTACCGCTGGTCGGAGTGGTGCTTCGTCAAAAGCATCGAAGCGTACGGCAGCATGGTTCGGGTCGTGCTGCGTCACCAGCCGCTGACGCTGCTGGTGGCCGTGGGCACGCTTGGCCTCACGATCTACCTTTACAATATCGTCCCCAAAGGATTCTTTCCGGTGCAGGATACCGGGGCCGTGCTGGGCATTTCGCAGGCACCCGAAACGGTGTCGTTTCCCGCCATGTCCAAACGGCAGCAGGAACTGGTCCAGGTGATCCGTCAGGATCCGGCGGTGGAGAACATCACCTCTTTCATCGGCGCCGATGGCGTGAACGCGACCATGAACAGCGGCCGCATCCAAATCACCCTAAAGCCGCTCGAAGAGCGCGCCGGCGTGTCCGCCGTCGACGTGATCCGGCGGCTGGAACCGAAGGTCCAAGAAGTGCCCGGCATCGAACTTTACCTGCAGCCGATCCAGGACCTGACGGTGGAAGACCGGATCAGCCGAACGCAATACCAATACTCGCTGGATGCGCCGGATAAGGCGCTGCTGGACCGGTGGGTCCCGCGTCTTTTGGAGCGGATGAAGCGGCTGCCCGAACTACGCGATGTGGCGAGCGATCAGCAGAACAACGGCCTGGGACTGCTGGTGGATATCGATCGCGATACGGCCGGCCGGCTTGGCATCACGCCCCAGAACATCGACGACGCGCTCTACGACGCCTTCGGCCAAAGGCAAGTATCGACGATTTATACGCAGACGAATCAGTTCCATGTGATTCTCGAAGTGGCTCCCCACTACCAGCGGGATACCGCGGCCCTGAACGATATGTACGTGCCCATCGGATCGGCCTCGGCCAATCTGGCCAGCACGATTGCGCTGGCCGGCACAAACAGCGCTCTCACGGGCGCAGCCGCGCTGGCGCCGGCTCCGCTCGCGACATTGGTAAAAGCGCATACGGTTCCGTCTCCCATCGAGATCAACCACCAGAGCCAGTTCCCGGTAGTGACGCTTTCCTTCAACCTGGCGCCGGGGGCGTCGCTCGGCGCGGCGGTTGAGCATATCAAACAGGCCACCCGGCAAGTGGGGATGCCGGCCAGCATCGAACCCACTTTCCAGGGAACCGCGCATGCATTCGAATCGTCGCTATCGAACGAATTGATCCTGATTCTGGCGGCCACGGTGACGGTGTACCTGGTTCTGGGAATACTGTATGAGAGCTTCATTCATCCCATCACCATTCTTTCCACGCTGCCATCGGCGGGAGTGGGCGCCATTCTGGCTCTGATTCTGTTCAAGAAGGATCTGGACGTGATTGCGCTGATCGGCATTATTCTGCTGATCGGAATTGTAAAGAAGAACGCCATCATGATGATCGATTTTGCGCTGGAAGCCGAGCGCAAGGAAGGGAAATCGCCGGAGGAAGCGATTTATCAGGCGTGCCTGCTGCGCTTCCGGCCGATCATGATGACCACCATGGCCGCGCTGCTGGGCGCGGTCCCGCTGGCTTTCGGCAGCGGCGTGGGCTCCGAGCTGCGGCAACCGCTGGGCATCTGCATTATCGGCGGATTGCTGGTGAGCCAGGTGCTGACGCTTTTCACGACCCCGGTGATCTATCTGTATTTCGGACGGGTGGCGGCGTGGGTCGGCCGCCTGCGGGGCCCGCGTGAATTGGCCGAAGCTGAATCGAATTAAGACTGGCGCATATGAGCATTTCCACGCCATTCATCCAAAGACCGGTTGCCACCACGCTGCTCCTGGTGGCGGTGACGCTGGCGGGCGGGATCGCCTATACGCTCTTGCCGGTCTCGGCACTGCCGGAAGTCGACTTCCCGACGATCTTCGTCAGCGGCGGCCTGCCGGGAGCGAGCCCGAACGTGATGGCGGCGTCTGTCGCGACTCCCCTGGAGAAGCAGTTCACGCGCATCGCGGGTGTCACGGAGATGACCTCCAGAAGCACGGTTGGGTCGGCGACGGTGGTGCTGCAGTTCGATCTGAGCCGCGACATCAACGGGGCGGCGCGCGATGTGCAAGCGGCCATTAACGCCGCGGCGGGATATCTCCCCGCCAATCTCCCCTCCCTGCCGCGATACCGGAAAATCAATCCGGCGGACCAGCCGATTCTGCTGATGACGCTGGAGTCGGACGTGGTGCCGAGACCGCAGTTGTACGACATCGCCTCCTCGGTATTCGCACAGAAGCTGGCGCAGGTTCAGGGCGTCGGCCAGGTTTCCGTGGGGGGGAGCTCGCTTCCCGCGGTGCGTGTCGAGGTCAATCCGCAGCCGCTATCGAAGTACAACGTGGGTCTCGACCAGATCGGCACGTTCCTACAGAGCGCCAATGCGAACAAGCCCAAAGGCGCGCTCGCAAATTCCGACTCCCAGATTCCCATTTATGCCAGCGACCAGCTTTTCCTGGCGAAAGATTACAAGGACCTGGTGGTAGTTTATCGAAACGGCGCGCCGGTTCGCCTCTCGGATCTCGGCCGCGTGGTCGATGCCAATGAAGACGTGCGGAACTTCGGCCTGGTCAACGGCAGTCCGATGGTTCAGATCCAGATCAACCGCCAGCCGAACGCGAACATCGTCGAGACGGTGGCGCGGATCAAAGCCTTGATGCCGCAGTTTCAGGCGCAACTTCCGCCGACGGTCCGGTTCCGAATTGCCAGCGACCGCACCACCACCACCGATGCCTCGCTTCACGATGCGGAACGCAACGTGATTGTCTCCGTCATGCTGGTGGTTTTGGTGGTGTTTGTGTTCCTGCGCAGCGCCTGGTCGACGTTCATTCCGAGCGTATCGGTGCCGGTATCGATCATCGCCACGTTCGGCGCGATGTATTTGCTGGGATACACTCTGGACAACCTGTCGTTGATGGCGCTGACGATTGCGACCGGGTTCGTGGTGGACGATGCGATCGTGGTGATCGAAAACATCACGCGCCACCTCGAACATGGCATGAAACCGATGCAGGCTGCCCTCAAAGGCGCCGAAGAGATTGGTTTCACCGTTCTGTCCATGAGCATCTCGCTCATTGCCGTCTTCATTCCCATCCTGATGATGAGCGGCGTGGTGGGGCGCCTGTTTCGTGAATTCGCGGTGATTCTGTCGGCGGCTATCGGCATATCCATGGTGGTCTCGCTGACTGTGATTCCCATGATGTGCTCGCGGCTGCTCAAAGAAGAGCGCGGCCACGGATGGCTCTATAACCAGACCGAAAAGGTCTACCGGTGGAGCATCTCCAGTTATGGCGCGGCTCTCGATGTGGTGCTGAACCACCCGGCGTCGATCCTGGTCACCCTTTTGTTGACCGTGGGCATTAATGTGTACCTGTACGACAAGATCCCCAAAGGATTTTTCCCGCAGCAGGACACGGGACGTCTGCAGGGAGCCGTGATGGGCGAGCAGCATATCTCCTACCAGGCGCTGCTGGAAAAATCGGAATGGTTCGAAGAGAAGATCCGGAAGGACCCGGATGTGGAAACCGTCACCATGATCGCGGGCACCAGCGGCGGCGGATTCGGCGGCAACTCTTCCCAGATTAATGTTCAGCTAAAACCGGTGGGGGTTCGCAAAGCCACTTCGGACCAGGTGATCGCGCGAATCCGCCGCCAGACTTCGGGCGTGCCCGGGGCTGTTCTGTATCTGCAAAACTCCCAGGATGTGCGCGTCGGCGGCCGGCAAGGGAACGCGCAGTACCAATACACACTGCAGGCGCCCGATTTCGGCGCGCTGGCGGTATGGGGGCCGAAGGTGCTGGACCGGCTCTCGGATCTGCCGGAGATAGCGGACGTCAGCTCCGACCAGCAGAATTCCGGCTTGTCGTCGAATGTGGTCATCGACCGCGACACCGCTTCGCGATTGGGTCTCACGGCGCAAGCCGTGGATTCGGCGCTCTATGATGCTTTCGGCCAGCGCCAGGTGTCGGTCATGTACAAGTCGATCAATCAGTATCATGTGGTTCTGGCCCTCGAACAGCAATGGTGGGAAAACCCGGACTTCCTGAAAACGATTTACGTACAGACGCCCAAGGGCACCGACGTTCCTTTGTCGACCTTCACCCACTTCAATCAGGGGCTTACGCCCATTTCGCTGCCACACCAGGGGCAGTTCCCGGCAACCACGCTTTCGTTCAACCTGGCGGAAAATGTCCCGCTGAGCGACGCGGTGGCCGCGATCAACCGGGCGGAAGTGGAGATGGGCCTGCCAGCCAACATCACGGGCAAATTCGCCGGCAC
>JBKQVG010000232.1:0-7892 GCA_052325345.1 Bryobacteraceae bacterium | reverse complement strand
CCGGAACATAAAACTGGCTTGGCTTGCCTCCGCAACGCCAGGCCGTTTTGTTTTGGGGGAAGTCGTCGCACCGGGTATAGGGCAGTTGGTCAACTCGCGGCCGTGCGCCGGCAAGCCTGAAATCCGGCTCAACCCAAATTCCACCACGTCAGTTCGGCCTCTTGCGCCGATTGCCGATCGGCGCGCGGGTCGAGCAACCTGCCCCGCGGGCCAAGGCAAGCTTCATGGGACGCAACCTTGTAAGATAAAAGAATCCGGATTTCGCCTGTTCAAACACCATGTGGATCGTCCAACTTGCGCTTCGCCGGCCCTACACCTTTGTCATCATGGCGATGGCCATCGTCATTTTGGGGGTGCTGGCGACGGTGCGCATGCCGACCGACATCTTCCCGGAGATCGATATACCGGTCGTGAGCGTGATCTGGACGTACTCCGGCGTTTCCCCGGAGGAAATGGCGGAAGCGATCATGGTGCGCTCCGAACGCGGCATCACGGTTACGGTGAACGACATCGAACACCTGGAATCGTCGTCGTTGCCCGGCCTCGCCATCATCAAGGTTTTCTTTCATCCGCGCGCGAAAGTGGAGTCGGCCGTGGCGCAACTGGCGGCGGTCACCCAAGCCTCCCTGCGCACGCTGCCGGCGGGCACTCAGCCGCCCAACATCATGCGCTATAACGCTTCGAGCGTGCCCATCCTGCAACTGGGGATTTCGAGCGACTCGCTGAGCGAGCAGCAGCTCTACGACCTGGGATACAACTTCATTCGCACCCAACTTGCCAATGTGGAGGGCGCCACCTTCCCGCTACCCTACGGAGGGCGGCCGCGGCAGGTGACCATCGACCTGGATCCGCGCGCGCTCTACGCGCAGGGAATCTCGCCCCAGGAAGTGGTGCAGGCGGTCAACACGCAGTCGTTGATCCTGCCCTCGGGAACGGTGAAGCTGGGCGGACAGGAATACGCGGTGAGGATGAACAGCTCGCCGGACCTGGTGTCGGCTTTCAACCATCTGCCCGTGAAACAGTCGAAAAACAACACCACGGTTTACGTGAGCGACGTTGCCCATGTGCGTGACGGCTACACGGTGCAGACCAACATCGTGCGGCACAACGGCGCCAGGGGCGCGCTGCTGACGGTGCTCAAGAACGGCGGCTCTTCCACCCTCGAAATCGTGAAGCAGATCAAGGCCATGCTGCCGCGCATCCGCTCGACGCTGCCGCCGTCGCTCAACCTGACGCTGCTGTTCGATCAATCGATTTTCGTGCGCGCGGCCATCGCCGGCGTGGTGCGCGAAGCCATCGTCGCGGCCCTGCTCACGGGCCTCATGATCCTGCTGTTCCTGGGGAGCTGGCGCAGCACCATCATCGTTTGCATATCGATTCCGCTTTCGATTCTGGCCTCGCTGGCGGTGCTCAACCTGCTGGGCGAGACGGTGAACGTGATGACGCTGGGAGGCTTGGCGCTGGCGGTGGGGATTCTGGTGGACGACGCCACGGTGGCAATCGAAAATATCCATCGCCACCTGGCCATGGGCAAGCCCATCGTGCGGGCGATACTGGATGGCGCCATGGAGATCGCGGTTCCGGCCTTCGTCTCCACCCTGTGCATCTGCATCGTGTTCGTGCCGGTGATCTTTCTAGCCGGCGCGGCGCGCTACCTGTTCACGCCGTTGGCGCTGGCGGTGGTGCTGGCAATCATGGCGTCCTACCTGCTTTCGCGGACGCTGGTGCCCACCATGGTGCGCTACCTTCTGGCGGGCGAGGCGGCGCGCTATCACGGCGAGGGCGGGGCGATTGAAGACGCGGCCGGTTTCTTTGCCGGCGTCCATCGCGGCTTTCAAGCGGGCTTCGAGAAGACGCGCCGGCGCTATCGCGCTCTGCTGGAGCAGGCGTTGGCGCACCGCAAGCTGGTGGCCGCCTGTTTTTTCGGCATCTGCGCGGCTTCGCTCGCCTTGATTCCTTACCTGGGGGAAGACTTCTTCCCGCAAGTGGATGCGGGACAGATCCGCCTGCACGTGCGCGCCCCGGCCGGGACCCGCATCGAGGAAACCGAGCGTTATTTCGCGCAGGTGGAAAACGCCATTCGCGGCATCATTCCACCGGCCGAGCTGGCGGACATTCTGGACAATATCGGGCTGCCGTATTCGGGCTTCAACCTGGCGTTTAGCGACAGCGTGACGATCGGCACATATGACGGCGAGATCATGGTGTCGCTGCGGCCGGGCCGGCACGCGCCTTCAAGCCTGTACGTGCGCCGCTTGCGCACCGAGTTGCGGCGCCAGTTCCCGGAATTGACGGTATTCCTGCAGCCGGCCGATATCGTGAGCCAGATTCTGAACTTCGGCCTGCCCGCACCGATCGATGTTCAAGTGGTGGGCCCGCTGGCCAATGCCAAAGCCAATTATGCGCTGGCGCGCCGCATGGAGACGCGCATGAAAGCCATCCCGGGCGCCGAGGACGTGCATATCCACCAGGTGGTGGACGCGCCGGAACTGCTGTTTCGCGTGGATCGGACGCGGGCGCGGCAGTTGGGGCTGACGCAATCCGACGTGTCGAACAACCTCTTGATTTCGCTGTCTTCGAGCGCCGTCATCGCGCCCAATTACTGGATCGACCCGCGCAACGGCGTGGACTACCCGATTGCCGCGCAAACGCCGCAATACGTCGTCGATTCCACCGCCGAGCTGCTGCGCACGCCGATTCACTCCGGCGCCTCCGAGGCACCGCAGTTGCTGGCCAACCTGGGCCGCCTCGAGCGCGACACCACTCCCGCGGTGGTGAATCACTACAACGTGCAGCCGCTCTACGATATTTACGCCAATGTGCAGGATCGGGACCTGGGCTCGGTGGCGGGCGACGTGGATCGGGTGATTCGCGACTTTACGCCCCAGCTTCCCAGGGGCAGCTTCATCGAAACCCGCGGACAGGTTTCCACTATGCGCAGCTCCTTCGTCGGCCTGGGCGTGGGCATGGTGTTCGCCATTCTGCTGGTGTACTTCGTGATGGTGGTGAACTTCCAGTCGTGGCTGGACCCGTTCATTATTCTGATGGCGCTGCCGGGCGCGCTGTCGGGCATCGTGCTGGTGCTGTTCGCCACGCAAACCACCCTGAACGTGCCGTCGCTGATGGGGGCGATCATGAGCATCGGCGTGGCCACCGCCAACAGCATCCTGCTGGTGAACTACGCCAACGATTTGCGCGAAGATGGAGTGGACGCCCGAACCGCCGCGCTCGAGGCCGGCTACACGCGCCTGCGCCCGGTGGTGATGACCGCGCTGGCCATGATTGTGGGTATGTTGCCGATGGCGCTGGGCCTGGGAGAAGGCGGCGAACAGAATGCGCCGCTGGGCCGCGCCGTGATTGGCGGCCTGCTGCTGGCGACCGTGGCCACCCTGATTTTCGTGCCGGTGGTATATAGCGTGCTGCGAAGCACCCCTCCGCGCCACGGGCGCCGCGCGGGAATGGAATCGACATGAGGACGGAAGTGGAGATCGAAACGCGTCCGGGAAGCCGCCGGCTGCTGGCGTTTTTCGGCGTGCTGGCGCTGGTGGTGATCGCCTGCATCGCGGGCGGTCTTCTGCCGCGGCTGGCCCGGCAGAAGGCGCTGGTGGCGGTGGCGGGCGCAGAAACGGAGCGCAAACCGGTGGTGATCGTTTCCGCCGTGAAGACGGCGCCGGCCAAAGAGACCATCGACCTGCCGGGCGATTTCGAAGCCATGGTGGAATCGCCGATTTTCGCGCGCGCCGACGGCTACCTGAAGTCGCGGGTGGTGGATATCGGCGACCATGTCAAGACCGGGCAACTGATGGCGGAGATCGAAACCCCGGAGCTGGATCAACAGATCAGTCAGGCGCGGGCCACGCTGGCGCAGTCGCAGGATTCGCTCCAGGAGCTGGCCGCCGATATCGAGCTGGCGCGCGCCAACCTGTCGCTGGCGCAGGTGACGCTCGACCGCTGGCAGCATCTTTCCGACAAAGGCGTGGTGGCGCGCCAGGAGCTGGACCAGAAAAAAGCCGACTTCGACGTGAAACACGCGCAAACGCAGCACGCCGAGGCCAGCCTGGCCACCGCGCGCGAGACGGTGCGGGCTAACCAGGCCAACCTGCAGCGCTTGCAGGAAATGAAAATCTTCGCCCGCGTTGTCGCGCCCTTCGACGGCGTGGTGACCGCGCGCAACGTGGATGTGGGCACGCTGATCAATGCCGGCAACGGCGGCGCCTCGCGCGAGATGTTCCGCGTGGCGCGGATTACGCCGTTGCGGATTTTCGTGAACGTGCCGCAGACTTACGTCGCCGAGATCCACAACGGGCAGAGCGCGGAGTTGCGCGTGGAAGAAAAACCCGGCGAAATCTTCCCCGCCCACGTCACCAACATTTCCGATTCGCTCGACGCCAACTCGCGCGCCATGCTGGTAATTCTGGAAACGCCCAACCCGGGCGCCACCCTCTACCCCGGCATGTACGCGCAAGTGCGCTTTACGCTGGTGCACTCGAAACCCCTCCTTCGCATCCCCGCCGACACCGTGGTCCAGACCAAAAGCGGCCCGCGGGTAGCCGTGGTGGACGGTGAGAACGTGGTTCACTTCCGCGATATCGCCATCGGCCAGGATCTGGGTCCGGAGATCGAAGTAGTCTCCGGCCTCGCCGCGGGGGACCTGGTGGTCTCGAACCCCGGCGACGCCGTGGTGGAAAACGCCTCCGTGGACGTGCGAAAGAGATAGTTTTGTGCCCCAGTGTTGCCGCGCTTGGTGTTTATAACACAGTAGTATTAATTGGCTGTCTCGCAAATCGGGACAGGTCCAGAGCCTGTCGGAGATAAGAGTCTTTCGATCTCGCGCCTACGATTAGTTGCGGGCCGTGACCTACCTCTCCGCTGCACCTCGCGCCACTAATCAGAGCCGTGACGGAGGGGGCAGAGGCACTTTCCGAAAGCCCGATGGCGCTGGACAGTTTCCACAAGTTTATGAAACTCGGCAGGTTAGAAGTGGTGGCCAGGGACGGAATCGAACCGCCGACGCCAGCCTTTTCAGGGCTGCGCTCTACCAGCTGAGCTACCTGGCCAAATTGAAACTTCAGTGTAGCAATCTGATTCCGCCTTCCGCAAATTCACCGCCTTTTTCCGCAACCCGATTTGGCTCTCCACCAAACCGAGGCGCATCCAATCCGCCCTCCCATCGAGTTCCGGCTGGCGGGTAGACTAGCAATAGGCCGTTTCCCTGATCGGCAGTTTGAGGTCGTCGGTTTGAGGAAACTGAGGTGACCCGGAACTGAGGTAACTTAATGACGAGCAAGCAGGAACCCATTTTGCCGGTAACGCGGCGCACCTTCGCGGCGGTGCTGACCGGCACGGCGGCAGCCGCCCCTTTGCGGGCGGTCCAGCAGCAGCCCACCACGCAATCGCCCCGTGCCGGCGCTCCCAATCCCGGTACCGGCGTGCCAACCGTCGCGCAATCGCGCCGTGGTTCCCAGCCCGAAGTGGCCCCCTTCGATGGTCCGATCGAATTCTCCGGAACGCCCGTCGCGCTGAAGGCCTTGCCTTTCCCCATGACTCAGGTTCGCGTCACCGGCGGCATCTATAAAGAGGCCGCCGACTGGAATCGGGGCTACATGAGCCGTCTTGCGGCCGATCGGCTGCTCTACAACTTCCGCCGGAACGCCGGTGTTTCGGTGGGCGTGGCCGAACCGCTGGGCGGCTGGGAATCGCCCGCCGATGGCAAGCACGGCACCGAGTTGCGCGGTCATTTTACCGGGCATTTCCTCTCCGCCAGCGCCCAGTTGTATGCATCCGCCGGCGACCGGGAAGCCAAGACCAAAGCCGACTACATGGTCGCCGAAATGGCCAAAGTGCAGCAAAAACTGGGTGGTGGTTATCTGAGTGCGTTTCCCACCGAGTTGTTCGACCGGCTCGACCGGCTCTCGGGCCAGCCGTACGATCCCAACGTTCCGCGCGATCCCAACGCCCCCAGCCTTCCTTGGGCGCCCTTTTATACGATCCACAAGATCATGGCCGGCATGATCGACATGTACCAGCTTGCCGGCAACCGGCAGGCGCTCGAAGTGGCGCAAGCGATGGCGGACTGGGCCGATCGCTGGAGCGCCTCCAAAACCGAAGAACACATGCAGCAGATTCTCAATGTCGAGTTCGGCGGCATGGCGGAATCGCTGTACAATTTGTCCGCGCTCACTCGAAACGACCAGTGGGCCAAGGCCGGCGACCGCTTCACCAAGAAGCGCTTCGTCAATCCGCTCGGGCTACGCCGCGATGAGCTCCGCGGCTTGCACGTGAATACCCACGTGCCGCAGGTGATTGCCGCGGCCCGGCGCTACGATATCTCCGGCGACATGCGCTTCCACGATGTGGCGGATTACTTCTGGTACGAAGTCACCAGCGCGCGTTCGTATGTCACTACCGGCACCAGTAACGCCGAACACTGGAACGCGGAACCGCGCCGCATCGCTTGGGAACTGAATCACACTCGCGGGTCGGCCACCGAGGAATGCTGCTGTTCCTATAACATGCTCAAGCTCACGCGCAAACTATATAGCTGGACCGCCGACCCGCGCTACTTCGATTACTACGAACGGTCTCTTCTCAACATGCGCATCGGCACCATCCATCCTCGGACCGGTCACACTCAGTATTACCTCTCACTCGTGCCGGGAGCCTACAAGACCTTCAACACCGAGGACCAGTCGTTCTGGTGCTGCACCGGCACCGGCGTGGAAGAATACAGTAAGTTGAACGACAGCATTTACTGGCGGGACCTCGATGGCATTTACGTCAACCTGTTTATTCCGTCCGAAGCGAACTGGCCGGAAAGAGGTTTCCGGCTCAAGCAGGATACCAAGTTCCCGGAGCAGGCCGCCACGGCGCTGGCGGTAACGGTGGAGCGCCCCACCGAACTGGCCCTGCGCCTGCGAATCCCGGCGTGGCTGCGCTCTCAACCGGTGATTAAGCTCAACGGAAGGACGCTCGAAGCCGCGGCCTCGCCGGGAAGTTATGTAACCCTGACGCGTACATGGAAGACCGGCGACCGTGTCGAAATGGAAATGCCCATGCATCTAACCGCGGAAGCTACTCCCGACGATCCGCACACCCAGGCGTTCTTATATGGTCCTTTGGTGCTGGCCGGCGATTTTGGCGCGGAAGGCTTGGACCAGCGCTTGCTGGAAGGCCCCAGCGCGCCCTCCGTCCGTGGTTCGAATACACCGGCGCCCGGCAGTACCAACGGGCCGAACGTTCAGGCCCCACCTCCGCTCGATGTTCCCGCCCTGCGGCCTGAGGGCGATCCCGCTTCCTGGGTAAAGCCGGGCGGCCAACCCCTGACGTTCCGCATTACCGGCCAATCCAAGGAGATTGTCATGGCGCCCCTGAACAGTATCTTTGACAAGCGCTACGTCGTCTACTGGCAAGTGTCATAACCAGGTGTAACCAAGTGAAACTCGCCGCTCCGGCGACATCCGGAATCGGTTTCGTGGACGCCCTGCGGGGGCTGGTAACGCTGGCGGCGCTCCGCTTTCGGTTGAACCGGCAGGCACGATGCTGTTAGTGTTGAGGCCTGAGCCGATATGCTCCGGAACTTCTTTCTGCTCGATCTCGGTTCCAGCTTGTGGGCGTTCGTTCTATTCGGTCTGTTTTCGTTTGTGCCGGGCTACGCGGTGGGTTGGATGGCGGACCTTCTCGGCTTTCGACGCCGCACGCCCGCCACGCGCCTGGCGCTGAGCGTTCCGCTTTCGATCGGCGTGGCCCCGCTGCTGGCCTATCTGACGTCCAGGCTCGGGTCGATGGCGCTGACGTGGTGCGCCTTCGGCCTGCTCTGGCTGGTATTCGTGGTCATCGGGATTCGCGAACCCCGTAGCTTGCGGGTGCCGATCGACAGGCGCACCGCAGTATAT